>CAZKTX010000242.1:0-2572 GCA_964555805.1 uncultured Rikenellaceae bacterium | reverse complement strand
TAATCCCGACGCTTCGGGATTGCTCTAACCAACTGAGCTACTGAGGAATTTATTCCTTCCAATTTCGCCGGGTTGGCCACGAATTAATCCCGAAGTCTCGGGATTGCTCTAACCAACTGAGCTACTGAGGAAGATTATTTGCTCTCAAATTAAGCGTGCCAAAAATAAGCCCTTTATGTGAATTAAGCAATATCTTTGCGGAAAATTTTTCATGAAACGGATATTGGGAATAGGCAACGCCCTCGTTGATATTATGACTTTACTCCAGGGTGATTATATACTCCGGGAATTCAACCTGCCAAAAGGCAGCATGCAACTTGTCGACAGGGAAAAATCAGAAGGAATAAAGGCTGCAACAGAGATCTTCCCCAGAACCTGGACATCAGGCGGTTCGGCCGCCAATACAATCCATGGACTGGCAATGCTCGGAGCCGACACCGGCTTCATAGGATCTATAGGCCGCGACGATACCGGCGACTTTTTTGAGAATGAAATGAAAAAAGCGGGAGTCAATACACTCCTTATTCGCAGAAACTCGCCGACAGGCACAGCCGTTGCCCTTATCACAGAAGATTCCGAAAGAACATTCGCAACCCACCTCGGTGCAGCAACCGAACTAAATGAAGAAGACCTCAATCCTATCCTTTTTGAAGGATACGACATACTATACCTCGAAGGCTACATAATAAACAACTTTGCCCTCATCGAAACAGCATGCAGTATTGCCCGCCATAACAAAATGCTGGTTGCACTCGACCTCGCAAGCTATAATGTTGTCGGGGAACATATCGATTCTTTCCGGAAGATAGTCACTGAATATGTGGATATCCTGTTTGCAAACGAACAGGAGGCTTTGGCATTCACCGGACTGGAAGCTGAAGAAGCTGTCTCAGCCCTTTCAGAAATGGCTCCGACAGTTATCCTCAAGATAGGAGCTGAAGGATCGTGGCTCGCCCGGGGTACTGAAAAAGTAAAGGTGACTGCCTTCCCTGTGAATTGTGTTGATACTACAGGCGCCGGCGACCTGTATGCTGCCGGCTTCCTGTACGCCCTTGCAAATGGCCTCCCCCTTGAGCAATGCGGTGTTGCCGGCTCGCTGATGGCAGGGAAAGTCATCGAGATAGTCGGCGCCAGAATGGACAGGAACCGCTTCAGGGAAATAAAAAACGAACTCTCCGAAATTCTTTCCAGTAACTAAACAGCTTTACACTATCTGACTCTGAAGTTACAAACCAGAACAATTATCTCACGGCAGCTCTTCCGGCGTTGTATCCGCGCAGCCCATAATACACGATGAATGCAAAGCACACAAGGGGCACAATGAACCCAAGAGCCATAGTCGAAATATCAGCAATGTAGCCCATCAAAAGAGGAATTATCGCACCTCCGACAATAGCCATCACAAGGAATGAGGAGGCTTTCTTTGTCAACGGTCCCAGATCTTTAATGCCGAGGGCAAAGATTGTGGGAAACATAACCGACATGAAGAAGTATGTTAAAAACAGGGCAACTACGGAGATCCAGCCAAGTCCGGCCACAACCAGGGCCATCATTATAACATTTGCCACAGCATAAATGGCAAGAAGCTTGTTGGGACTTATTATCCGCATAAATACAGTGCTTCCGGTAAAACGTCCGAGCCAGAACAATCCCATCCCGCCAATCCCCAGGATGAGCGAAGCCTGCTGGTTTGTAAGCGCAGGTATCTCCTCAGTAACATAATTAATGAAGAAACTGTTTATACCGGTCTGTGCCGCCACATAAAGAAACTGGGCAACCACAGCGAGAATGAAATGAGGATGTTTAAGGAGATCCCTTAGTGTCCCTGCTGATGCCGCTCCTGCTTCCTCCGTCTCCTCCTTCACCGGAGGAAATTTGATTCTCCAGAAAAGAAAAGCAACTATAAGGACCACGGTGCCGATAAGCATGTAGGGAAGAGCAATTGAAGAAAATTTGTTCCCGCTTCCGTTTACTGAGAATATGAGCATGCCTCCCACAAGGGGCCCTGCAACCCAGCCGAGCCCGTTGAACGATTGTGAGAAGTTAATCCTCCTTTCTGCATAATCGGGCGGACCCAGTACAGTAGTATAGGGGTTTGCCGCAGTTTCCAGACAGGTCAGGCCGCAGGCAATTATAAAGAGGCAGAACAGGAAACTCCCGAAGGTCTGGATGAAGGTGGCGGGAAACATAAGAAAAGCCCCTGCGGCAAACAGGAGAAGACCGATTATTATTCCCTTCTTGTAGCCCACCCTCTGCATAAGCATTCCGGCCGGAACAGCCATAAGAAAATAGCCTCCGTAAAAGACGAACTGTATAAAGGCCGATTTGGCTTTCGACATGCTGAGAAGCTCCTGAAAATGCTTGTTCAGTACATCAATACATCCGTGGGCAAAGCCCCATAAAAAGAAAAGACTTGTAACAAGAATGAAAGGGACCAGAAATCCCTCGTAAACAAGCTTCTGCCTGTTTGAACCTTCCGTAGAACCACTTTTCATAAACAATCTTATTGGTCAGTACAAGATTGTCATGATTTGTGAATTTTCCAAAAACTTATTAAAATAAAAAATCCCGG
>CAZKTX010000241.1:0-2572 GCA_964555805.1 uncultured Rikenellaceae bacterium | reverse complement strand
ATAGCCGGAAGGAATTTACAGCCTTCCGGTTACACAAGAGAATTTTTAGTGAATGAATCGCTTATGAAGAGTCTGGGAATAAATAACCCTGATGAAATTTTAAATAAAGAAATAAGTATATGGGGTGATAGAATAAAATGTCCTGTTGTGGGTGTATTGAAGGATTTTAATGACAGGTCCTTTCGACATTATCCCGCACCTTTGCTTATCACAACAAACAGAACCATGTACAGCCAGGCAGGAATTAAACTTGAAACACCTGACATTGCTTCCACGCTGCAATCTGTAAAAAAAATCTGGGAGGAAACATTACCTGATTTTGTTTATGAATACAGGTTCCTTGATGACAAAATTGCCGGCTTTTATAAACTGGAAAGCCAGCTGGCTCAGCTGTATAAGATTTTCGCGGCAATTGCAATATTCCTTAGCTGTCTGGGGCTATATGGCCTGGCCTTGTTCATGACAGTGCGGAGAACGAAAGAAGTCGGTGTTCGCAAAGTACATGGCGCCAGTGCAGTCAGTATTGTGTATTTGTTTTCAAAGGAATTCATCATGCTCATTGTTTCAGCCTTTGCAATTGCAGTTCCGGTAGCATGGTACTACATGCACAACTGGCTGCAGGATTATGCCTTACGTATCAATGTAAGCTGGTTGTTATTTGCTGCCGGCGGGTTTGCCACAATACTAATTGCACTTGCAACTATCAGTTTCCGGGCAATTAAAGCTGCTTTTGTAAATCCGGTGGACAGCCTGCGCTCTGAATGAGCTTCGGCAAGGAGCGGTGGCAAAGCCTTCCCCCAGGGGGAAGGAGATGGCAAGTTCCTGCAAAAATGGAGTCGGGAAAACTATAACGACTTCTGCAATGAAGTATAGTATTACTGATTAAATTTACATTGAATTTTATTTGTGAATGAACCAATGATGAGAGTGACAAAGTGGAAAACCCCCAGAATAGTATTCCACATCCTCGTCTGGATTGTCTTCATTGTTTTACCTGTATTTCTTGTTAAAAGGTACCGGATGGCAGGTGATTTCCTGTTAACCTATTACACCTTCGTTGTAATAAGTGCCCTGATATTTTACACAAATTACATTTTACTTATCCCCGGACTGTTTTTCAAAAAAAGAAAATACAGGTATTATCTTGCCGTGCTGGCTCTTATATTCTGCTTTTACTTCATCGCCGGCTTTGCAAACGAACAGATTAATAACCGGACTGCAATAAACGATTCTGAACAACCTGACAGACAACTCAATGAAAGGCGGGCACCTGGGCAGCCGCCAAGGAGGCCCGGGATTATAATAGCTTTCCCCAATGCCCGCCTGATAGGGTACGCCTCATACTCTCTTTTTCTTGTGATCCTGTCATTGAGTCTCAGGCTGCTTGAACGACAGGAAGAGATTGAAAAGACAAAGCTCAATGCTGAACTTGCAATTCTGAAAAACCAGATCAGCCCCCATTTCTTCTTTAACACCCTCAATAATATCTATTCCCTTATCGGAAGGAATAATGAAGACTCAAAAAACGCTGTGATAAAGCTGTCGAAACTGATGAGGTATGTCCTCAACGAATCAGGACAGGATTTAAGGCTTGTGAGTGAGGAGATTGAATTCATGAACAATTATATTGATCTGATGAAGCTGAGAATCGGTTCCAGAACCCGGCTTGGCATCAACTTCCCTTCTGAATGCAATAACCTGAAAATACCCCACCTCCTTTTTATCTCATTGATCGAAAATGCATTCAAATATGGCATCAGTGTTCAGGAGGAGTCTTTTGTAAATATGAGCCTTGAGTGTGGCGAAAACAACATATTATTTAAGTGTGAAAACGGTTTGCCGGAAAGCAATAAAGGAATAATCCTTACATCCTCCGGAATTGGTCTCGACAACCTGAAACGGCGGTTGGGTTTGATTTATCCCGGCAGGCATGAACTGAAAATCAGCAGAACAGCTTACAAATATGAGGTGAACTTAATTATCCGGTTATAAATGATAAACGTAATTGCAATAGATGATGAACCGTTAGCCCTTCAACTGATTGCAGATTATATTCAGATGACGCCGGATCTGATCCTGGCCGGACAATTTGAAAATCCACTGGAAGCAGCCCGGTTTGTCGGTAAAAATAATATCGATATTGTTTTTACCGACATCCAGATGCCCGGTTTGAACGGCATTGAATTCACAAGGTCAGTTGTTAAAGGCCCCGTGGTGATCTTTACAACGGCTTTTGAAAAATACGCCATAGAAGGCTTTAAACTTGATGTAGCCGACTACCTTTTAAAACCTTTTACCTACAATGAATTCCTTGCTGCTGTCCGGAAAGCTGAAAGGATGATAAAATCCGTCAGGAAACCGGCGGATGAAGTTCTCTCGAACAATGAATTCCTGTTCCTGAAGTCGGATTATAAGATTAAACGTATTAATTTTCTGAATATAATTTATATTGAGGGATTGAAAGAATATGTCAGAGTCTATACAACGGACTCAGATAAGCCTGTTATGTCACTTTCCTCCCTGAAAATCCTTGAGAAAAGACTGCCGGCCGACAAATTTATGAGAGTCCATC
>CAZKTX010000240.1:0-2577 GCA_964555805.1 uncultured Rikenellaceae bacterium | reverse complement strand
TGATCCTGGACATTGGCCCCGAGACCGCGGCGCGCCTGGCGGCGCAGCTCAAGGCCGCGGGCACCATCGTCTGGAACGGCCCGGTGGGCGTGTTCGAGTTTGACCAGTTCGCCGGCGGCACCAAGGCGATCGCCGAGGCCATCGCGCAATCGAGCGCCTTCAGCATCGCCGGCGGCGGCGACACCCTGGCGGCCATCGCCAAGTACGGCATCACCCAGGATGTGGGCTATATCTCCACCGGCGGCGGCGCCTTCCTGGAGGTACTGGAGGGCAAGCAGCTGCCGGCCTTCGAAATCCTGCAGAAACGCGCGGCGGGCTGAACGTCGGCCCTGGCGCCGGTGAATCACCGCTGCCGGGCTGAAGCCCGCCAGCGCCAGCCCAAGGCCTCGCTACGCCGGGGCGTTTACTATACAAATAAGAGCTGCAAGCGCTTTACCAACGGGCGCTAGCGGCCATTTTCTATTATTTTTTACCCGGCCACAGCACCGATGCGATGGCCAGCACCATCAGCCCCACGGCGGCCCAGTCCTGCCAGCTGAGCGGCTCGCCCAGCCACAGCGTGCCGCTGAACACGCCCAGCACCGGAATCAGCATCACGCTGAGCGTGGATGCCACGGGCGGCAGGGTGCGCACCAAGAAAAACCAGGCCGTCTGCGCAAAGCCCAGCACCAGCAGGCCGTTGTAGGCGATGGCGGCCAGGGCCTGGGCGTCGGGCGGCTGCCAGCGCTCACGCTCGAACAGCACGGCCAGCACGGTGAGCGCAGCGCAGGTGATCGCCACCATCCAGAACGACAGCGTGAGCAGCGGCACCGGTATGGGCAGCCGGCGCAAGAGCTGCGTGCCCAGGGCCCAGCTGGCGGCGGAGACCAGCATCAGCGTCACACCGGCGGGGCGGCTGCCCAGGGCGCCAATCTCGTGCCATAGCAGCAGCAGCACGCCCAGCAACGCCGCACCGACGCCAGCCCACGCGCGCCCGGCCAGCCGGTCGCCAAACGCCAGTGCGCCGATGACGGCCGAAAAGATGGGCATGGTGTAGCCCAGGATGGCCGCGCGGCCGCTGGAGAGCAGCGGCATGGCGAGGATCATGAGCGCATGCCACAGCACCATGTTGGTCAGCGCCAGCAGCAGCAAGCGCCCCCAATAGGCTCGCGGCATGCGAAACGACAGGCCCTGGCGCAGCATCACCAGGGCAAGAATGGGCAGGCCCGTCCACAAGGACAGCATGCGAAACGACAGCGGCGGGAAATGCTCCACCCCGACCTTCATCACCGGCCAGTTGAAGCCCCAGACCAGGGTCAACAGCACGAGGACGACCAGCTGACGGCGCGAAAAGGAAGGCATGGCGGCTACACCGGCCCGGGCGTGCAGGCCTGCTGCCACAGGCTGCCCCGTCGGGCACCGCCGTGGCGCGCCAGCAGGGCCGAGAAATGCCGCCGCTCGCCGCCGCGCAGCTTCACCAGCGGCGCGACCACCGGCTGCGCGGGCGCCAGGCACAGGCGCGGGTAGAGCAGATACCACTTCCAGTACAGGGCGTGCTGGTAGTAGTAGGCCGTGTCCTCGGCGCACAGCAGCGCCAGGCGATAGCCGTTGTCACGGCGCAGCACCTGCTGGGCGGCCACATGGATGAGCAGGTATTCAGGGTCTGCAATCCCCTGCAGCACGGCCGCGCCCATCGGCTGCGCCTGCAGGGCCGCCAGGTAGTCGCCCGTGCCGCGTTCGATCAGCGCGTGGTGGAACTCCTGCTGCCACGCCGTCACGAACGGCGCATGCGCCGGGGCGCCAAAGGCCCAGCTTTCCACCACCGGCCAGCGTTCGTCATGGGTAAAGCCCCGCAGGAAGAAACCTGCAAACTCGCTGCGCTGCGCCTGCTGCAGATCGCGCAGCCAATCGAGTGACTGGGTGAGCACGATGGACGCGTCGAGCCAGAAGCCGCCATGGTGGCGCACCAGGTACAGCCGCAGCCAGTCGGCCTGCTTGGGCGGAGCCAGCCTTGCAAAGTCCGGCGGCAGGTCGCCGGGGGCCACGAAGCGCTCGAGGTTGTCGGCATTCAGCACATCGATGCGGTAGTCCGGGCACTGCAGGCGCCAGTTGTCCATGCACTGCTGCACCACGGGATCGAGCACGGCGCCGTTCCAGTAGCTCCAGATGCGCCGCGGAATGGGGGCGCAGTCCGCGTCGGCCCCGGCGGCCGGGCCGGGCCCGCTGAACACCCGGGGTTGCACCGGGCCGCGATACGCAGCCGCGCTGGCGGGGCGCAGCAGAGCCAGCAACTGGAGGACGGCGCGCAGCGCGCCGGGGGGCACAAGGTTGGACATGAAGACACAGGGAGGGGTGGAGCGGCAGACAACACAGATGGCGGCGGCCAGCAGGCGATTGTCGCCTGCGCCGTCCTAGAATCGTCGCCCATGACCTTCCTCGACATGCTGCGCGACGCCACCGCGCGCAACGACTCCCTGCTGTGCGTGGGCCTGGACCCGGAGCCCACGCGCTTTCCCGACCAACTGCGCGGCGACGCCCACCGCATCTACGACTTCTGCGCCGCCATCGTGGACGCCACGGCCGACCTGGTGTGCGCCT
>CAZKTX010000239.1:0-2590 GCA_964555805.1 uncultured Rikenellaceae bacterium | reverse complement strand
CTCCAAGCAGGAGAATTATCCAGCTTGACTGAACCCATACAATAAAGAGGGGAATTGCGGCAAAGCTCCCGTAAATTGCACTCAATTTAGAGATGCCGAACTGAAGATCGATGTAAAGCCATTGCAGCACCTGAAGAATTGTTCCGGTAATAACTGCAGATACGAGCGCCGGCTTGAATTTCACCTTTGTGTTGGGCATGATTATGAACAGGATTGTCAGGCCGATCCATGTCAGGACATAGGGAGCCAGCTTAATAAGAAATCCCACGATAGGCTTTATAAAATCCATTGATTCAGTGTTCGCGTATAACTCGGTAGTCACAAACACAGTTATGCTGCTTGATACAATAAGAACAATCGGAGCAATCAGCATTATGGCAAGGTAGTCGGTAAACTTTCTCAGCCAGGGCCTGGATACCTGTATTTGCCATATATGGTTGAATGAGCTTTCGATCTGATCGAGAAGAGACATCACCGACCATACCAGTATAATAAAGCCCACGCCGGCAATGTACCCTCCCCTTGTAGCCTGGATTGCATTGCTTGCCTGGTTCAGTATCCAGGTAAGTACTTCAGGCTGATTCTGAAATTCATCAACCAGGAGTTGCTGCAGTCGCTGGTCAAGCCCGAATCCCTTCGCTATGCCGAAGGCAATTGCTGCAAACGGGATTATTGAAAGCATCGTGTAAAGAGTAAGAGCAGATGCCCTGAGTTGAACCCTGTCGTTCATAAAGCCCCGTGCAGCAAGAACTATGATGCGTAATTGTTTGATAAGAAATGACTTGCCTCTGGAGATATCTGACATGGATGTATTCCAGATTATGTCGTTGGCCCGTTTAATCTTCCCGAGAGCCCATGAAACCGGATCTGCCATTTTTGGGTTTTAAACTCTAACGTGCAAAGATACAAAATAGTACATACAAAATTATTCGCTAATTTTCGCACAAATAAAAGATTATGCAAATAGAGATTTCAGAATTTGAGGAAGGAGCCCGGCTGGCAAAAGGATTAACAGTTATAATTGATGTCTTCAGAGCTTTTTCTGTTGAATGCTATGCAGTTGATTCCGGAGCGTCAAGGATCATCGCGACAGGTGATCCGGATGAAGCTTTCAGGCTTAAGAAAAAATATCCCAACTCACTTCTTGCCGGTGAAAGAAATGAACGGAAGATCCCGGGATTCGATTTCGGAAACAGTCCGACTGAAATTATAAAATGTGATCTTTCGGGAAAAACCCTCATTCACACAACGACAGCAGGTACAGCGGGGCTTGTCAGCGCTGTAAACGCAGATATGATAATAACGGGCAGCCTTGTCAACGCGTCCGCGGTGGCAAGGTTTATTGCTGAAAAAAAACCCGGACATGTAACTCTTGTGGCTATGGGTTTCAGAGCCACTGTTTCGGCAGAAGAAGACCTTCTCTGTGCCGAATACATAAAAACGCAGCTTGAAGGACGGGAAGCGGATTTTAATGACAGGATAGCAGGACTGAGGAATACTGCGGGGCTAAGGTTCTTCAATCCGGAAAACATTGATTTCTCCCCTCCCACCGATTTCTTTCTCTGCACTATGACAGACAGGTTCAACTTTGTGCTAAAGGCTGAAAGAAGGGATGACGGAAATATTGACCTCAGGAGGACGGATTTTTAAATAATGTCGGGCGGTATCCTGAAAATGGGAAGAAGCTTTCGTCTGCGATGAATTTCCCTGTAAGTGCAGAACATACTTATCTTGTACAGAGAAAAAAGCGGCAGGCACACTTTGGCGGCATCAAGCCGTATTTCCATTCTTTCCCTGAAGCGTATGAATATCAGGGCAAAAAGGCGGCTTAGCCTGAACACGTTAAGAAGTTGATACACACGCAGAATGGGTATTGTGGATGAAAAAGTGATTTTGTCGGTTACATTGTCATACAGCTTGCTGAGGTTTTCAATGCTGTCCTTCGTTTTGAACAGGTAATCCTTGTTCGACTCAATTCCTTCATGAACCAGCCCGTTATCGATATGAAGAATCGGTATGCCTGCTTTGTTGAGCTGGTAACTGAACAGGGTATCTTCATGCCCGTACCGCTTAAGCTCCTCATAGAATCTGAACTTTGCAAATACTGATCTTTCGATCATTACATTGAAGGTTGAAAAGCTTGAATATGGGTGCTTATTTCTGTATGAAGCTTTTTTCTGCTGTCTTTTCCTGCCGAATTTCCAGCGCAGCATCAGGTCGGGATCACCCGGAGGGGTATCACTGTAAAGTATTCCCCCGCTGATAACCCTTGCGCGGTCGAGGTTTTCAACCCACTTTTGAAGGTAATCCGCGGCGGTGCCCCTGATCATAGTATCCGCATCAATGAATAAAAGGTAATCGCCGGATGCCTCATCTATCAGCCTGTTCCTGATTGAAGCCCTGCCGATGTTCTTTTCTGACGACACAAGCTTGACACTGTCAACGGCAAGCGACTGATACTTCTTTTTAAAGTCGTCCGATGAACCATCATCCCCGATGATGATCTCCTTAAATTCGGGTACTTTCTCCATTCCGCCTTTCATCCAGTGAATGAGCGCCACAATGTCATAGTCATTAACAGGAATCAGGA
>CAZKTX010000238.1:0-2595 GCA_964555805.1 uncultured Rikenellaceae bacterium | reverse complement strand
TATAATGTCAGATTCAGGAACACCGATAAACTAAACAATTTCTTCAAAACCGGCCTTCTCCTGTCTGAAAAGAGCACTCTCAGCGGATCATTCTACCGCGACAGTCTTATAAGCGTATCAGCGGATGCAAGGAAGCTTGTTTTCAGGAACAACACATTCAACAATTTTTCAATGAAAGCGCTTTATTCGGGATCGGAATTCATGGCCGATCTGAGGAGTACGTCACTGCTTGTTCTGGGAAGGGCCGATCTGAAGGAATTCCGGGCGGGTTTCAATGCAGGATCGGACAAATTCAGTTTTGACCTCGACTGGAATGACAGGATTGGAAAAATAAGCAAGGGGGCTTTTATTTCGAGAGGATCATTCATCCCCAGGGTTGACGGCAGAACCGGATCCTATCTGCGGATTGACATTGATTCAACTGATGTTACAACATCAAATAATACATGGACCGTAAGAAAGTCGTCGATACTCATTGATTCAGCATCGACAAAAATCAACCGTTTCGTAGTCTCAAACGGAGCCCATTCCTATATTGCAGACGGATCAGTTTCGGGGAATCAAAGTGACACTCTTAAATTGCTATTTAATGCTATAGACCTGAGTCCTCTGAACAGTCCGTCAAAACTGGCTGAAAATTCCGGCAAGGACCCGCTTAATCTCGACATAAAGGGAATTGTAAATGGAAATATAGTGATTTCAAGCGCCTTGAAGAATCCTCTCATCCAGAGCGACCTCAGTATTGCCGGATTTTCAATACTTAGCGGCAATTATGGAGATGTATCGGTTGTTTCCCAATGGAATTCGATTAAGAAAGTGGTTGATCTGAGTGCGAGAAACAATCTGAACGGCCTCAGAAACTTTGATCTGTCGGGTTTTTACGATCCGGGGATCAGGCAATTCCGGATTGACGGGGTCGCCACAAACCTGCCGGTTCATGCGCTCAACCCGCTTCTCAGTTTTTTTGCATCCGACATAAAGGGTACAGTATCAGGCAGGGTAAGGGTCACCGGAGCACCTGGCGAACTTGTCCTCACAGGTTCCCTCATGCCTGAAAACACATCACTCAAGATCGATTATCTCCAGACAAGCTATTCAATCAGGGATTCAATTCGATTCGACAGGCGGGGAATCAGGTTCAGAAATACAGGGATTGCTGATGAAGAAGGTAACAGCGCTGTGCTCTCCGGTTTCATCTACCACAAATCATTCAAGGATTTCAGTGTTGATCTGACAATCAATATGGACAAGAACAACTGCCTCGTTCTCAATACAAGTCAGGGTGACAACGAGCTTTTCTATGGAACCGCCTATGTTTCCGGAGTAACCACAATTAAGAGCGGGCCCAATACTCTTGCATTTGATATATCTGCCAAAACAGGAAGCGGGACCAGCTTCTTTATTCCTCTCAATTCAGGAATGTCGGTTTCCGAATCTTCCTTCGTCACCTTTATTAATCACGACTCCGCAATGATGGCGAAGCAGAAGGACCTTAAAGCTGCAACAACTTCTCCGGAATCGTCGTTCGAACTTAATTTTGACCTCGATGTAACTCCCGACGCGGAGGTACAGCTCCTTATTGACCCCAAAGCAGGCGATGTGATCAGGGGAAGAGGTTCCGGCAAGCTCAATATCAGTCTTGACAGGAAAGGAGAATTCAAAATCTTCGGAGATTACTCAATTGAGGAAGGTGATTATCTTTTCACACTCAAAAACATTCTCAACAAGAAGTTTGAAGTTGAAAAGGGCGGAAAAATAAGTTTCAACGGAAATATTGAAAGTGCAGAGATCGACCTCACTGCAAAATACAGGAATATAAAAACATCTCTCTCCCCTATCCTGTTTCCGATTCTGCAGGATCCCAAGTATGAAGCCAGGATACCTGTTGAACCCCAGCTTAATCTCTCCGGCAACCTGTTCAATCCCGTTGTAGGTTTCAACATCTATCTTCCTAATGCTGACGAAGAGACAAGGACATATCTCCGGAATGCGATAACGACTGAAGAGGAAAAGAGCAAGCAGTTCATCTATCTTCTTGTGATGAACAGTTTTTATGCCGATCCCTCCTACCGTGCATCATCAGGAGTTACAGGAACAGGAACATCGGCTATGGCAGTTACAACAACCGAGATGCTATCGAACCAGCTGAGCAACTGGCTGTCGCAGATCAGCAACGATTTTGACGTAGGTTTCCTCTATACACCCGGAACAAAGGATTTAAGTTCACAGCAGCTACAGGTGGCGCTGTCGACACAGCTGCTCAATGACAAGGTGACAATAAACGGAAATTTTGGTGTGACCGGAACCGAAACTGAAGAGACACCTCTGCTTGGAGATTTTGATATAGAATACAGATTAACTGAAGTACTGAGATTTAAGGTCTTCAACAGGTACAACAACCCCTACACAGGGAAGGGAGCTCCCTATACGCAGGGGCTTGGATTCTCGCTGAGGCAGGATTTCAACAAACTTTCAGACATCTTTAAGAAAAAGCCTCCGGCAGAATTCAGAAAAGAAGATGAAGAAGAAGTGACAGTGGATGAATAAGAGTTAATAAATAATGCAATAATGTTATTAACACACAATAATAGACTA
>CAZKTX010000237.1:0-2645 GCA_964555805.1 uncultured Rikenellaceae bacterium | reverse complement strand
GGCTGAAGCCAACTGTAACAAAAACCCTTTGTAGAGGGATCAGGAATAAATCAGAAAGCCGCTGTCAGTTTCTTCTTCTTGCCGTCAGATTTATCTGACGGTTACAAGATCCCCCTCATGCTGCCGGGACTTTAGTCCCAGTTGGATTTTATTCCCTGAAAAGCTGTTGAAGTGTATTGGCAAGGTAGAGCTTACAGTTCATCCAGGTATGCCCTCCGGGAACAATAAGTGTCTGAAGCTTAAGATTCCTGCTTTTGAACATTTCAATATTCTCCTTCACACTTTCATACAGAAAATCTTCAGTGGCAATGCTGATTGAAAACAATTTAAGCTGGTTGTTGATTTTTGCTGCATCCGGTGACCAGTTTGCAAAGTTGTTCCTGAACTCTTCAGTAGCCGTATACGGAGCATATGAACACACCCAGGCAAACTTGTCCGGATTCATAAGTCCAATATTCAGGGTTTGACCGCCTCCAACCGAAAAACCTGCAACAGCACGGTTCCTGCTGTCCGCAAGCACAGGATAATTAGCTTCAATGAACGGAACGATGTCATCCAATACATCTCTTGTAAATCCGTCTCTTCCTGCAGGCATTACATTCGCGTATGGCATAACGATTATCATTGGTCTGGCTTTCCCCTGTGCTATAAGATTATCAGCTATCACGTTGGCACGTCCGACTTTGGTCCATGTTTCTTCAGTGTCAGAACCCCCGTGGATGAGGTAGAGCACAGGGTACCTGGTTTTATCGTTTTGTTCAAATCCCGGAGGTGTGTAAATCACAAGTGTACGAGTCCTTCCAAGCGTGGAAGAGTTATAATAGCGATAACTTACATTTCCGTGCGGCACATTCTGAACAGAATGTATAAGAGGCTGATCCCCGGGAATATCAACAAGGCTGAACTTGAACCTTTCATTTGCAAAAATGAGAGGATTTACCGGATCAGCCACCTGGATATTATCCACAACAAAGCAATATGGATATATATCCGGAGTTACCGGACCTGTTTTCACCGACCAGATGCCATTTTCATCCCTTGTCATTTGCTGAGGTTCTCCGGTTATCTGGGAGTCAAGCTTTACATCACTTGCATTCGGGGCACTGATACGGAAGGTGACTGTTTTATCGGGATGCACCTCCGGAGATATGTACGGGATTGTCCTCTGCTGTGCCATTACAATCAGGGGAAGAGATAACAAAGCAAAAAATGCTGACAGCGTAACGGATATTTTCTTAACCATGATATTTACGTTTTAACAGAGACAATCATTATTTAAAGAGAAGCGGAGCTGCCTCCGAAAGGAAGACCTTGCAGTTCATCCAGGTATGACCACCGCCGGTTATAAGGGTTCTTGTATTGATCTTCTTTGCCTTAAGCAGATCAATGAACTCTGCAGCCTGCTTGTACAGAAAGTCTTCGCTGCCAACGCTCAGCCAGAAAAGTTTCATCTTCCTGTTTGTCTCTTCAGGATCTGAGTAGAATGAGGAGAAATTCTGCTCAAATACATCCCTTGACAGATAAGCGCTGAAGCAGCAGATCCAGGCAAACTTATCGGTATTCGATAAACCGGCCCAGAGTGTCTGTCCTCCGCCGCGTGAAAAACCCGCAACGGCCCTGTGTTCCCTGTCAGCTGTTATCCTGAAGTTTTTCTCACAGAAAGGTATTATGTCATTTGTAAGCTCCTCGCTGTAGGTCCGGTACATCGGGACTACATCCGGAGAAGCCGGTCCGCTGATCCCAATGAAATTGTTCCCGTATGGCATTACTATAATCATCGGTACAGCTTTCCCCTGGGCAATGAGGTTGTCGAGAATAAGATTTGCCCGCCCTACCTTGTACCACGTTTCTTCAGTATCCGTCGTGCCGCTGATTAAGTATAGCACGGGATAACTGGCGTCGGGATTATCTTCATATCCGGGGGGAGTATAAACTACAAGCGGCCTGTACATGCCGTTCATGATTTTTGAATTATACCCTGTATAGGTTATTGTGCCGTGCGGTACATCCTGCATTGAATGGATAAGCGGCGTGTCGCCGGGAATATCCACCAGGCTTGATTTGAAACGCTCGTTTGGGAAGAACGCCACATTGGCGGGATCCATTACCTGAATGCCATCCACCACGAAAGAATACGGATAGATATCAGGTTTAACAGGCCCTCTTGTCACACTCCAGATCCCCTGGGAATCTTTTGTCATCGCCACCGGTGCTTTTTCAAACTGAGCACTCAGTTTAACCTCCTTTGCCGACGGGGCCAGATAACGGAAAGTTACTGTTTTATCAGGTTTAACCTGTGGTGATATAACAAATGGTCCGCGGGGTGGCTGACCGGATGCCGGATTGACGGTAAATATCCAGGCAAAGATGAAAGGAAGGCAGAAGGCAAATTTTGTTCTCATAAACTTTGGCATAAACAATTACTTATAATTTCAGATATAATTACGTGAACAAACACGGTTTGCACCTGAACCATTGTAAATATAAAGCCGCCTCAGGTCCTCTGTATCCTGCAAAGTGAGGAAAAGCTTTTCGTTTTCCCTGAACGTCACAGACAGATTTTTGCATCCGGGAAGAGCCTGAAAATAGAGATCCGGGGAAAAAGAGTAAAAAATTGTGAGTGTTCTCACGGTAAAAGGCGGTTT
>CAZKTX010000236.1:0-2681 GCA_964555805.1 uncultured Rikenellaceae bacterium | reverse complement strand
TACTTCTTTTGCTTTCTCTAATAGTGGTGCCACCAGGAATCGAACCGGGGACACACGGATTTTCAGTCCGTTGCTCTACCGACTGAGCTATGGCACCAGATTTTCGGTTTGCAAATATATATTTCAATTTTGAGTAACCAAAACTTATCCGAAAAAATTAAACAAGTAAGTGAAGATATTAATTGCCGCATTCTCTGATAATTTTATCAATCAAGTCAGGATATCTTTTCAGATTCTCTATGTATTTCCGGCTCTTCATTCTTTTTATTTTCATTTCCAGGGAAACAGCCAATTTAACTGTTAAACAAGGGATCAATAAAAATTCTTCCCAATCCTTTGCCCTACTTGTATAAGTTTTTCCACCAAAATGGCCGTCATTATGCATTTTAATCCGTTCACCGAAATCTGATGTATGACCAACATAGTATCGGTTCATGGATTTACTATGAATGATATAGCAGATGAAATCCATAGTTAAAACTAATACAATTAATTGATTTATTTCACCAGGAATCGTCCAGATAGCTATCGAACCGGGGACACACGGATTTTCATTCCGATAGCTATCGGAACGTTGCTCTACCTCCCGATAGCTATCGGGATGAGCTATGGCACCAGATTTTCGGTCTGCAAATATAAACCTCAAAACAATAAGAGCAAAACTTTGAGTCAAAAATTATTGTTTGGATTAAAAATAGCGTTATGGTACATTTGCATCCTCATTATTAGCTGAAAATGAATCTTCTCTTCAATACGCTCGGCAACGGAATCAGGCTTGTTCATCACCCATTGCCGGGAATTGTAGCTTACTGCGGACTTGTTATCAATACCGGTTCACGCGATGAATCGGCTGAAGAACAGGGAATGGCTCACTTTATCGAACATATGCTTTTCAAGGGTACCGGAAAAAGAAAGGCATACCATGTTCTCAGCCGTCTCGAGGATGTCGGGGGAGAACTTAATGCTTACACAACCAAGGAAGAAACAGCTGTCTTTGCCTCCTTCCTGAAGGATGACTACGAAAGGGCGATCGAAATACTTCACGACATTACATTCAACTCAGTATTGCCCGAAAAGGAAATAGAAAAGGAGAAGGATGTAATTATTGAAGAAATAAACTCATATCTCGACAATCCGGCTGAACTGATTTTCGACGATTTCGAGGAACAGATTTTTGCCGGCCAGTCTATCGGGCATAATATTCTCGGCGCCCCTGAAACTGTTAAATCCTTCACCCGGCTTAACCTGCTCGAATTCATCTCACATAATTACAATACCGATCAGATAGTCTTCTGCTCGGCAGGGAATATACCGGATGAAAAGTTAATCAGGCTCTTTAAAAAATACTTTGAGAATGTGCCGGCAAATCCCAGGGCTTCGAAAGGTCCCGTTAAGTATTCCTACAAACCATGTTCAGTGACAAAGAAGATGGACACCTTTCAGAATCACTGCATTATAGGGAATGTTGCCTATAACCTCAAGGATGAGAGGCGGCTCGGAATGTTTCTCCTGAACAACATCCTGGGCGGCCAGGGGCTGAACTCCCGGCTCAATCTGTCGCTCAGGGAAAAGAACGGACTGGCCTACAATGTTGAATCTTCTTATAACCCATACTGGGATACGGGAGCTTTCTCAATTTACTTTGGAACTGAAAGCAATCATCTCAACAGAAGCATAAAAATTGCAATGGGAGAACTGGCCCGGCTCAGAACCGAGAAACTTGGGATTGTGCAGCTTAGCAAGGCAAAAAGCCAGATCAAGGGATATCTTGCAAGAGGGTACGAAAACCACGAGAGCCTGATGCTGAGCCTGGGTAAGAGCCTCCTGATCTTCAATAAAATCGAAAGACTCGAGGATACATACAGGAAGATTGACAAAATAACATCGTCAGAGCTGATTGAAATGGCAAATGAGGTTTTCGATCCTGCAGGATTATCAACGCTTATTTACAAATAGAAATGGACCGCGACCTTGAAAAGTACATCCTCGATCACAGCACACCCGAGGATGAGGTGCTGGAAGATCTCTTCAGGCAGACGCATATCCGTTTCGTGAATCCAAATATGTCTTGCGGTCACCTCCAGGGCAAATTGCTTGAAATGATTTCCCGGATGGTCAGCCCGGAGTGCATCCTAGAAATAGGAACTTTCACCGGTTACTCAACTATATGCCTTGCAAGAGGCCTTAAGCCTGGCGGAGTTCTGATAACTGTCGAACCCAATGACGAGATTGCAGAGTTCACAGGACAATACCTCAAAAAGGCCGGAGTGGATGAAAAAGTAGTCAGGATTACCGGCCGTGTCCAGGATGTAATCGTGAAAGTTGACAAGCAGCCCGATCTTGTCTATATCGACGGAGATAAAAGGGAGTATTGCGATTATTACAGGATTGTAATTGAAAAGGTGAAACCGGGCGGCTACATAATTGCCGACAATGTACTGTGGGGAGGCAAGATCCAAGAGTCTGACACTAATGATCA
The DNA here is from genome assembly GCA_964555805.1 of uncultured Rikenellaceae bacterium. Classification (GTDB taxonomy): domain Bacteria; phylum Bacteroidota; class Bacteroidia; order Bacteroidales; family VadinHA17; genus LD21. The sequence continues at coordinate 202 of CAZKTX010000236.1, read as the reverse complement.
GCAAACCAGGGGCATAATTGAATTCAATGAAATGATATGCATGCAGGAAAATATCGAGAACATAATCCTTCCGGTAAGAGATGGCATAATGCTGATCAGAAAGGTTAATTAGGCGCTTTCCGGCTGGCTGCACGCGGTATTCTGCACATCGCCTGTCGCCTATAATACATTATGTTGCTGGTTGCCTGTTGCTGGTTACCTG
>CAZKTX010000235.1:0-2751 GCA_964555805.1 uncultured Rikenellaceae bacterium | reverse complement strand
AGGAACCTCATGTCGTAATGGGTGAATGTAATGCCTTCTGACTCCAGTGTGGCCGCTGCCATGACAGCGTAGTTTCCCGGATGACCTATTGTAATTACAGCCAAATCGTTACCTTCTCTTATCAGCCGTGCTTTCCCGATTTCAATTTCAGTCATGGGCTGATTCCAGTCATTTACAATTCCTGATCCCTTGGGATAACGTATCGAGAACGGCCCCTTGTTTTTATCAAGCTGGGCTGTGTAAAGGAGATTCCTTAGTTCAAGGCTGTCCATGGGAGCCGAGACTGTCATGTTGGGTATTGACCGCATGAATGCAAGGTCGAAGAACCCGTGATGCGTTGCCCCGTCGGTGCCGACAAGCCCTCCCCTGTCGATACAGAATACAACATGCAGGTTCTGCAGCGCCACGTCGTGGATCACCTGATCATAAGCCCTCTGAAGGAAGGATGAGTAGATGTTGCAGAAAGGTATCATACCCTGCGATGCAAGTCCGGCTGAAAATGTAACAGCATGCTGTTCGGCTATTCCAACATCATAAACCCTTTCAGGGATCTCCTTTTTCATTATGCAAAGCGAACATCCTGTGATCATTGCCGGGGTGATGCCCGCAACCTTGCTATTGTTCCTGGCAAGTTCCAGCATTGTTTCCCCGAATACCTCCTGGTAGGTGGCAGCCACACCCGGCTGAGTGGTTTTAATTATAAGTCCGGTTTCCTTGTCGAATATCCCGGGAGCATGGTAGGCGGTCTGGTTCTGCTCCGCCTGCTTTAATCCCTTCCCTTTTACTGTCATGCAATGAAGCAGCTTGGGGCCGGGTATCCTTTTCAGATCCTGAAGGACACTTACGAGATGCAGTATGTCGTGACCGTCGATGGGTCCGAAATACCTGAAGTTCAATCCTTCGAAAAGGTTGCTCTTGTCCAGGAGTGTGCTCTTCAGGCCCGACTGTATCTGACTGGCTATTGTTCTGGCTCCCGGTCCGAATCTTCCGAATCTTCCAAGGAAACTCCATACCCTGTTCCTGAAGCGGTTGTAAACATTGCTTGTTGTTATATCAAGCAGGTACTCCTGCAGAGCGCCCACATTCTGGTCGATAGCTATGTTATTGTCGTTGAGAATTACAAGTATGTCTGACTGAGCTATTCCTGCATTGTTAAGTCCTTCAAATGCCTGGCCTGCCGTCATGGCTCCATCACCGATCACAGCAACAACATGGCGGTTCTCACCGAGCTTTTTGGCTGCAACTGCCATGCCCAGCGCGGCTGAGATTGATGTTGACGAATGCCCTGTTCCGAAAGCATCGTATTCGCTCTCGTCCATTTTGGGAAAGCCGCTGATTCCCTTGTAAGTCCGGTTTGTGTAAAACCTGTCGCGCCGGCCTGTCAGAATCTTGTGACCATAGGCCTGGTGGCCTACATCCCATATCAACTTGTCGTACGGAGTATTAAAAACATAATGAAGAGCCACAGTAAGCTCAACAACACCCAGGCTTGCGCCCAGGTGACCCGGGTTCTTGCTTACCATATCAATTATATACTGCCTCAGTTCTCCGCTCAGCCTGATTAGTTCATCTGGCTTTAGTTTTCTGAGGTCGTCGGGTGATGAGATCTGAAAGAGAAGATTTTCCTCCTGATGCATTCCTTAACAGGTAATAAAGATTGTGCAAATATAACAATTATTATTGCCGTATGTTTGCCGGCCCTTGTGGCGGATTTTCTTATTTTTGTCATTACAGATAAAAAATTAACCTGATCCTGAATATGAACAAGCCTTTTGCAGTAATTGCCGTTCTGCTTGCAATTGCAGCCTGGTCGTGCGTTCCGGCAAGTAAATACCGTGCTCTCCAGAATGCAAGCAGGCAGAATATGATTGACAGGGATGACTTCAAAACCGAGAATCTTACACTCTCAATGCAAAACAGGGAAATCGCAACAAAAATCGCTGCCCTCGAAGCTGAGATTGCAGGTTCAAGACAGGCCATCTCCCTTGCAGAAATTGAAAGGAACAAGGCCAGGGAGGAAATGACAACCCTGTCCGACAGGTTCAGCGCCCTCCAGATTGCCCAGGATGACCTGATCAGGGGTAACCTGACCGAGACAAGGAAACTTCTGGCCGATCTTCAGGCGGCTCAGGACAACCTGCGTCAGAAAGAGGAAATCATGAGGCAGCTCGAGTATTCTATGGATCTTAAGAAGGTTTCGCTCGACGAGCTGACTCTGGAACTTGATAAAAAGAACGCCCGCATGGCTGAACTCGAAAAGATACTCGACCTGCAGAAAAAAACAGTTCAGGACCTTAAGCAAAAGGTCTCGGAAGCTCTGCTGGGATTTGAGAACAATGGGCTTACAGTTACAAACCGCGACGGAAAAGTGTATGTGTCGCTTGACGAAAAACTCCTTTTCAGGTCGGCAAGCTGGGATATTGACGCAAACGGACGGAATGCCCTGAGAAAACTCGCCGGGGTACTGGAGAAGAACCCGGGGATTCAGGTAACAATTGAAGGCCACACCGATAATGTTCCTTACAATCCCGGAACCGGTAACCTTACTGATAACTGGGACCTGAGCGTAAAAAGGGCAACGACTGTCGTCAGAACACTCCTAGAAGGAACAAGAATCAATCCGGCCAGACTGACTGCCTCCGGAAGAAGCGAATATATACCGGTCGACGCTGCAAATACTTCCGAGGCACGCCAGAAGAACAGGAGAACTGAAATCGTTCTTACTCCCGACCTTACCGAGCTGTACAGACT
>CAZKTX010000234.1:0-2761 GCA_964555805.1 uncultured Rikenellaceae bacterium | reverse complement strand
TTTGTGTTTAATAATGTCGTGCGGTCATGCGGTCGTGCGGTCGTGCGGTCATGCAGGACGCCTGCCTGCCTTTGCGCCTTTACGCCTTTATTTATAACTCCTTACCTTCATCTCCACTTCTTCAAATCTGAGCGGTTCCCTGTTAAGGATATGAGGTTTTCCTTCTCCGGCATATTCCCAGGCAGCCACGTATGTATAGTCAGCATCATTTCTGAGAGCTTCACCGTCGGGAGTCTGATACTCTTCCCTGAAATGGGCCCCGCACGATTCCTTTCTGTTCAGCGCGTCGGTGACAAGCAGATCAGCCAGCTCAAGGAAATCAGCAATTCTGGCAGCTTTCTCGAGTTCCTGGTTCAGGTCTTTTACCGAACCCGGCACCCTGAGGTCTTTCCAGAACTCATCCCGCAGGTCCTTCACAAGCTCAAGCGCTTTTAGGAGGCCTTTTTCATTTCTCGTCATCCCGCACAGGTCCCACATGATTTTTCCAAGGCGTCTGTGGAAAGTTGAAGCAGTCTGTTTCCCGCCTATCGAAATCAGTTTTTCAAGCCGTTCGGCGACTGATCTTTCCGCTTCTTCAAATTCCGGTCCATCGGTTGATATCCCGGGAACTCTGATCTGGTCGGCCAGATAATTGTTTATTGTAACAGGAAGGATGAAATACCCGTCGGCGGCAATCTGCATAAGTGAGGCTGCGCCCAGGCGGTTTGCTCCGTGGTCGGAAAAGTTTGCCTCGCCTATTGCATAAAGCCCCGGTATTGTTGTCATAAGCTCATAGTCGACCCACAGGCCTCCCATTGTGTAATGGCCTGCAGGGTAGATCCGCATAGGTTCGGAATAAGGATCGGTGCCTGTAATTGTGTTGTACATCTCGAAGAGGTTGCCATATTTCCCTTCGATGGCTTTTTTCCCCTGTTTGACAAGTGAATCCCTGAAATCGAGGTAAACGGCAAGTCCTGTTGGTCCCACACCAAAACCGGCATCGCACCTTTCCTTTGCTGCCCGTGAAGCGATGTCCCTGGGGACAAGGTTTCCAAAGGCCGGATAACGCCTCTCGAGATAGTAGTCTCTCTCATCCTCCGGAATCTCGTTTGGTTGCCGTTTATCACCCTTTGTCTTCGGCACCCAGATTCTCCCGTCATTTCTGAGCGACTCCGACATAAGCGTGAGCTTTGACTGGAATTCATTCATCTGAGGGATTGAAGTGGGATGGATCTGGACGAAGCTTGGGTTGGCGAAGAAGGCGCCCTTTTTAAATGCTTTCCATGCAGCCGTTGCGTTTGAGTTCACTGCAAGTGTGGAGAGGTAGAATATTGTGCCATAGCCTCCTGTTGCAAGCACAACAGCATGGGCAGCATGCCTTTCTGTTTCTCCCGAGATAAGGTTCCGGGTGATTATCCCGCGGGCTCTTCCGTCAATCACAACCAGGTCGAGCATTTCCCTGCGAGGGTACATTGTTACTGTACCCTTTTTTATCTGACGGTTAAGGGATGCATAGGAAGCGAGCAGGCATTGCTGGCCGGTCTGTCCTTTCGCGTAGAAAGTCCTTGATACCTGCACTCCTCCGAACGAACGGGTATTCAGGGTGCCTCCGTAATCGCGGGCAAATGGTACACCAAGCGCGGCAAAATGATCGATAACCTGGTTGCTTACTTCGGCGGCCCTGTATACATTGGCTTCGCGCGACCTGTAGTCGCCGCCCTTTATCATATCGAGAAACAGCCGGTAAACGCTGTCGCCGTCATTCTGGTAGTTCTTGGCTGCATTTACTCCTCCCTGCGAAGCCACTGCATGCGCCCTTCGCGGGGAATCGTGATAGCTGAAGGTTTTTACGTTGTATCCCAGTTCGCCCAGGGCAGATGCTGCTGCTGCTCCGGCAACTCCGGTACCGACAACTATAATATCGATTTTCCTTTTATTTGCCGGGTTGACAAGTTTAACCGAATTCTTGTAATTTGTCCACTTCAGGGCAAGGGGGCCATCAGGGATCTTGGCATTGAGTTTTTTCATAAACTGAGTGTTTTCTATCTGAACTGCCATATTGTTATTGAAATAACAGCAAAGCCGGCAGGGATAGCAATGGCGTATATCCAGGCGAATACCTTGACCACGGGAGTCCAGAACCTGTGGTTAAGTCCGAGAGTCTGAAATGCCGATGAAATGGCATGGTAAAGATGCAGTCCGAGAAGAATGAAACACAGAAGATAAATATAATTGTATGCAGGTATTCTGAAAAGCTCATGCGCCACTTTATAAAAATCATCAGGATTCCCATTCACAAGTCCAAGCCGGATGAAGTAAAAGTTGAAGAAGTGAAGAACAAGGAAGGTACAAACCGCGGCGCCTGTCCAGATCATGAATCTGGAAAAAAACGATGTCTGTGTCTTTATGCTTACAGCATACCCTGTCGGTCGTGCCCTCCAGTTCTGTATCTGGATGTAAATACCATAGAAGATATGGATCAGGATGGCTGAAATAAGCAATATTTCAATAATCCTGATCAGTGGAAAAGTTGCCATGAAATGGGCTGCTTTGTTGAAAGGTCCCGGATCACTTTTCAGAAGCATGAAGTTTATAACCAGATGGACGGGCAGGAACAATATCAGGAAAAGGCCTGCCAGTGCCATCACGAACTTTTTTGAGACAGATGAGAATAATACTTTATCCATGGTCAGTGAGTTTTTTGAATAATCCGACCGGAACATTTTTCATAAAATTAAAACTAAATAACCATATTATCAATCCCGGCGATTAAGTATATTTA
>CAZKTX010000233.1:0-2767 GCA_964555805.1 uncultured Rikenellaceae bacterium | reverse complement strand
ACCTCTTTTCTGTTGTACTCATATTCCTTATGCTTACAACTACAATGAGGCAGCCTGAACCGGCCAATGTTGATACTCCTTTCTCGATATCAGAGACCCCTTTGCCTGACTTCAATACGATGACATTCCTGCTCGCACCTGATGGTAAAGTGTTCATGAATTTCGATAACGGACCCGACACCCTTCTCAAGTACAGGCCAAAAATCCTTGCAGCGATGGGTGAAAGATACGGAATAGAATTCACTGAAAAAGAACTCAGGACATTCGAGAAACAAAAGTCCTCAATGGGTATCCCGATTAACCAGATGAAGCAATTTCTGAATGCGAAGGACAACGCCGAAAGGGATGCGCTGCAGGTAGGAATTCCTATTGACTCCGCAGACAACCAGCTTTCATTCTGGATTCTGGCAGCACGCCAGATCAATCCGAACATCAAGGCCTCAATCAAGGGAGATAACAAAACAAGTTTCGAAACTGTAGAAAAGGTCCTTGACATACTTCAGGACAGGAATGTAAACAGGTTCAATCTGATTACAAGCCTTGAAGCGGTTAAAATTAATCTAGAAGAAATCCAGCAGTGATATGGCAGAGATAATTCAACAAGAAAGTCAAAAAGGAGGGAAAAGGAGAGCTAAAAAGCATCCGCCTCATATTGATATGACCCCGATGGTTGACCTGATGTGTCTGCTGATCGTATTCTTTATGCTTACGACCGCTTTCAGCAAGGCCAAGATTATGGACATAATACTTCCCGAGAAAATCAAGGATCCGACAAAACAGGAAGCTCCGAAGATCTCGGCAAGCCGTACAACAAACATCCTGCTTGGTCCGGACAACAAGGTCTATGTCTACCCGGGTTCGGTGAAACCTGAAGATTACAGTGCCAAACCACCTATTCTGCCTCCTCTGACGGCGACAGACTTCAGCGCAGAAGGAATCCGTCGTATTCTTCTCGACAGGAACAAAGCCCTGTTCAAGAAGATCAACGATTTCAATGCTGAAGTGATATCGGGTAAAATTCCGATCTCGCAGGATTCGGCAAAAGCAATGGTGGCTCAGCTGAAAACGGATGATGATACAGGCCCCATTGTGCTTATCAAAGCACATAAAATGGCCAATTACGGAAACTTTGTTGATATTCTCGATGAGATGAATATCTGCGGAATTGCCCGTTATACGTTTGTAAAGATAGCATGGTACGAAGAACTGATGGTGGAGCGTGCTGCAGGAATTCCATCCACAGCTACAGCTTCAGCCAGATAAACCGTAAACCTTAAGAAAATGGCAAAAGATAATATTAATGCACCTGCCTTTGATGACATTGTGTTCGAGAAAAGGAATAAGGAGTACGGAGCCTATACGCTGCGCAAGAAGTACAATCGTAATGTACTCATTGCACTCCTGATCGGTTCAGTTTTGGTGGCAACTGCCATCATTGCCCCCTATCTCAATGCAAAGGCTGCTGAAAGCAAGGCGAAAGCTGAGGAAAGACAGATAGTTGTAGAAATGGAAAACCTCGATCAGCCTGCAGAAAACGTTGCTCCTCCGCCTCCTCCCCCACCTCCTCCACAGGACGTGGTTCAGCAGGCAGCTTATGTTCCCCCGGTTGTTGTTGACTCAATTAAACCTGAGGATGAAGTTCAGCTTATGACGGCAGATCAGGCTTCTATACAAGTACAGGACCAGGAAGTGGTTGAAGAAATAGCCATTGTTGCCGAAGAAATTTCTCAGGATGAAGCTGAGGAAGCTGAACCTTTCGTGGTTGTTGAGGAAATGCCTATGTTCCCTGGCGGGGAAGTAGAGCTTCTCAGGTATATTATGGAACATACACAATATCCCGAAGTAGCTAAGGAAAACAACATCCAGGGAAAAGTAATTGTCAGATTTTGCGTTACTGCTAAAGGTGGCGTAGATAAAGTTGAGATATTAAAGGGTGTTGACCCCGAACTCGACAAGGAAGCCATCCGTGTTGTAAAGACTCTTCCTGCGTTTAAACCAGGTAAACAGGGTGGAAAACCTGTTCCTGTATGGTACATGGTACCAATAAACTATACTCTCAAATAATAAAGCTTCCAGCATAAAATTAAAAAAGCCGGACCTTAGGGTCCGGCTTTTTAATTTTATACAATCCTGAAGATGAATCAATGACGCAGCATCAACTCCCTCAGCAGCCCGACGAAATCATCAATGTCCTCGTCAGTTGTGTCCCAGCTCGTCATAAGCCTGTATTCAGATGTCATTTCATCCCATGAGTAGAAGAAATAGGATTTCATAATCGTCTCCGCAACATCATGCGGAATAACCGCAAACACTCCGTTCGACTCGACTTGCTGGGTTATCCTGATGCCGGGAATTGCCTTTATCTCCTGTGCGAGTCTCCGGGCCATTATATTGGCGTGCGTCGCATTTCCCTTCCAGAGATCATCCCTGAAATAAGCAATGTATTGTGCCGAGATATAGCGCATCTTTGATGACAACTGCATTCCCTGCTTTCTTATATACTTGAAATCAGGGGAAAGCCCCGGCTTAAGGAAACATACGGCCTCACCGTACATCATTCCATTCTTGGTGCCGCCGAATGAGATGAAATCAACTCCTGCATCTGTAGTAAATTCCCTGAAAGGCAGGTTGAGATAAACAGCGGCATTGGCGATCCTTGCTCCGTCCATATGAAGCAGCATTCCGTTTTCGTGTGCAAACCCGGCAAGCGCTTTTATCTCATCAACGCTGTAAACTGTCCCCATTTCAGTTGTCTGGGTTATTGAAA
>CAZKTX010000232.1:0-2815 GCA_964555805.1 uncultured Rikenellaceae bacterium | reverse complement strand
CTGTTCATGAAGTATTTTGAAAGAAGTCTGTCCCCTAAATGTTTTTCATGGGGAAGGGCATTATCCACCAGGGAAATGACTACTGTATATTTGTTGGATCTCACTATTCGTGCTATAGTTCCAAGGCAGGGAGCCAGGAATGGAGTCCAGTATCTTATAAGAAGAATGTCGGTTTTTTCCTTTTTTAATCTGTTCCCAATCCTCAGCCAGTTAATCGGATTAATAGTATTGATTTCCCGCTTGATTCTCAGGTCATTGGGCGGGGCATTATTAGTAAACTGCGTTTTTCCCGGAAAGAAAAATCCGGGATACTGCAGGGAAAAGGTACGGATATCCACCTCCTTGCATTCTGAGATAAACTGACGTGCAAGTCTTTCGTTGAAAGTGGCGATTCCTCCCCTGTAGGGATATGCTGGCCCGAGAAAGGTTATCTTCATCAAGAGAAAATAATAGGTAAAAATATAAAATCAGTTTTATTACCCTTCAGGCAATATGAAAAATTTTTGGTGGTTTGCCTTTATTTCATCCGAATACAATTTATTTTAATGGTTCCCGCCTGTGCGGGAGAACCGCACATGATTGAATATTATATACATACATGTTTGTTTGTGACACACGTGGGTTTCATCTAAATTTTTTCTCAACTCTCAAGATTAAGGTAATCTTTCAGGTATCCAAATTCAGGTGTCAGTATTCCTTTGTGCAGAATTGTAGCACGCTTTATCATTGGACTACCCGTGTTTGCAAAAAGGTCATGCAGGGCGTTCCTCATGAGTTGCACGCCGAAATCGTGTGAGGCGTCGCGGGGAAGTTCACCCGGAAGGTTATCGATTGACATCACAGTAATGTTGGTTGGCCTTGTAAATGCCGGTTCCTCCTTTTCAAGGAAAGGATTGTATCCGTAAAAAGGGTCGGAGATAGTTGTGGCTCGCAGGGTTGAAGGTACCGGACCGTTAATGTCGCAGCTGATATCAGCGATGACTGTTAATCTGAATTCACTCTGTTTCATATCGTCGCGGGAGAAGAATGCAGGAGACCGGGGATCCCAGAAATGGCCGGTAATAAAGATATCAGATACTTTTGTGAAGGGGAGGAATGATGAAACATATTCTGACGGGTGACTCAGAAAATGCATGTAATTGTATGCGCGGTTGTCCTTATGACGTACATAGTGTTCGGGGCCGATCTGGCACACTACCGGCACATCGAATTCGCGGTTCAGGAAATCCACTGGTGAAACCTGCACTATATTGCATACATTGAGGGTTTCCATTGCGCCGTTGGCAACCCTTCCGTTACCTGTTACAAGTATTTTAAGATCAGGCCTTAGTTCAATGAGTTTGAGTCCGGCCCACATTTCATCAAGATCGCGGCACTGATAGGCAGGTTTAAGCCGGAACCTGTTTGTCCTGATTCCCCTTGCCCTCAAGGCATTATAGGCACCCACGATACCTGCCCATCTTCCGAATGCCACTACCCTTTCACCTTTGTCAGTTGTGAGGTATTCATAATCAACAAGTGTGATTTCCCTGGCAGCCATATCCCTGAACATTTCCCTGTTATGTTCCTGTTGTTTTGCAACATGGGCAAAGAACATGTAAGTTTTGCCGGGGATAAAGGTTCTCCGGTCGACCTCCTTCACTCCCATCAGGATGTCGCAGTCAGAAAGATCTTCAGTGAGCGGAATATTCAGATACTCGTATTCTTCATTGGAATAGCATCTGTAGTCGCTTGGCTGAACGAAGAATTCCACGAAGGGATAGAGTTCTTCGAGGGCTATTATCTGAGGAGGAGTCAAGGGCACTCTTCTGTCAGGCGGATTCTTTGTTTCGCGGAGTATCCCGACTTTCAGTGTTTTTTCCATGACGGGAAGTTTTATGTTTGAATCTTGTTGCTGGTTGCTTGTTGCTGGTTGCTTGTTGCTGGTTGTCCCACAGTATTTAAGTCTCCTTCAAGCCCTTAAGCCTTTACTACTGCCAACTGCATTCTGCCAACTGCCAACTGTTAAATGGCTGCTGGTTGCATTTTATCCAAATGTAAGCATTAAAGCAAGAATTTCCCGCAGCTCAGGTCAGGTTAGGCACAAAATTTGTAATTTTGCAGCTTACTCCGGGGCTGATTTGGTTTTGACAGCATGAGGGGTGGTATGTAAGCATGCAGGATGTGGTGACGCGTTCCTTAAACAGTGTTACAAAACAATAACTGGCGAATCTAATTACGCTCTCGCTGCTTAAGCGAATCAAGTAACTTAAGCTTCATCCAGGCACATGTGTTTGGACGAGACGTCTCCCGGGCGGTCAAGCCCTGATCCAACCCGATACGGAGGCGCACGCAATCCGGGGCTAGCCTGATGATCGTTCCGCTCTGAAGGTGAAACAACAGGAAATAAGGGCATCTTAGGTTGTTCTGCAGCTGAGGTGCCACGAAAATCAAGCAGGACTAAGCATGTAGAAAGCATATGGTCTCCATGTATGGACGCGGGTTCGACTCCCGCCAGCTCCACCCTCGCCCTCCGTAGCTTTAGCGAAGGAGGGCTTCGCTTTTATATATATTTGATATCTTTCGGACTTCTTAGAAAAAAAATAAACCATGAGAAGATTATCTGTCATATTTTGCCTGTTGCTGACAGCCGCTGCAACACTCGCACAAAATCTTACACTGTGTCCCGATTGGAGAATATCGGAAGTTAACCAGCTTCACTTACCGCTTTTTGCAGAAAAGCAATCAGTTGATGGCAAACAATTTGATCGTGCAGCTTTACTCACAAACGTAAGGACTGATGTTTCCGGAATCGCTCAATGGCAGGTAATCAGTC
>CAZKTX010000231.1:0-2818 GCA_964555805.1 uncultured Rikenellaceae bacterium | reverse complement strand
TCTTGCAGTCGAGCGGTCTTGTCATTTCCCGGCAAACTCCATCAGAAACGATTTGATAAACTCGCTCAGGTCGCCGTCGAGTACTGCCCCAACATTTCCCGTTTCATAACCTGTCCGGTGATCCTTTATGAGCTTGTAAGGATGCAGGGTGTATGACCGGATCTGTGAACCCCATTCAATCTTTTTCTTTTCTCCTTCGATCTTTGCCTGTTCTTCCCTTTGTTTTTGCAGTTCAATTTCATAGAGCTGCGATTTAAGGATTCTCATTGCATTCTCCTTGTTATTGAGCTGGGAACGGGTTTCCTGGTTCTCTATCACAATTCCCGAGGGATGGTGCCGGAGCCTGACTGCAGTTTCGACCTTGTTCACATTCTGGCCCCCCGCTCCGCTCGACCTGTATGTCTCCCAGGTTATATCTGCCGGATTGACCGCGATCTCAATGTTATTATCGACAAGAGGGGAGATAAAGACTGATGCGAAGGTTGTCTGACGCTTGCCCTGGGCATTGAAGGGTGAGATCCGGACAAGCCGGTGAACCCCGTTCTCGCTCTTGAGGTAGCCGTAAGCCCTTTCACCGTCAACCTCAAGGGTAACCGATTTGACTCCGACTTCATCTCCGGGCTGGAAATCGAGCTCCCGGACTTTGTAATTATTCCTTTCAGCCCATCTGAGGTACATTCTCATGAGCATTGAAGCCCAGTCGTTGCTCTCGGTGCCCCCTGCTCCGGAGTTTATCTTCAGGATGGCTCCCAGCTGATCTTCCTCCTTCTGAAGCATGTTCCTCACTTCAAGGTCTTCTATCATCGACAGGCTAAGGTTATATTGCTTTTCGACATCTTCCTCGGCAGCCTCTCCTTCCCTGTAAAAATCAAAGATTACCTGAAGGTCCTCAAACCCCTGATCTACCTTTCGAAAGTCTTCAGTCCAGCTTTTGATCTGTGAAATTTCCCTCAGCAGTTCCTCCGCCTTCTTAGGATCGTCCCAGAATCCGGGCATCTGGGGCATAAGTTCCTTTTCCCTTATCTGGTTAAGCTTGTCATCAATGTCAAAGATACCTCCTCAACGCTTCACGGCGTTCAGATAAGTCCCTTATCTGTTCTATAGTTATCATTGTTTGGATTTTGGACAAATTTAGAATTTTTTAAACAAAATGAGTGTCGGTAATCAATCTTAAAAAGTTAGTAATAATTTATTTTAATCTCATAGTTTTAATAATAAATAAGTTGCCTTTAAAATTCGGTTGACCCACTTCCCTGTTACAAAGAATGGCTTTTGTTGCAACTTTAAGAGAATTCAAATAAATAAAATCAATTGTTGTGATTTCTGTATTTATAGACTATATTTAAGGCAAGAACTATTTCATCTGCAATCATTTTCAGCCAAAGGATATATTAATATAAGATTCAATAATGAACAAATACAAATTTATCATATTAGCTGTTATTTGGGCTTTTGCATTTGCCTGTCAAAAAAATGATCCTCCAGAAGATCCTTGCAGTCAATTAGTTGATGGAGAGTACAAATTTCCGACAGAACCTCCCGATGTCAGTTTAACCAGTAGTCAGAAGATAGAATACTGGAACATCCCCGAAGATGTTTTGCAATGTCTTGCGACTGATGGCTTAATTGAAACATGCCTGAAATATAATAATTTAGGGGCGATATTATTTCTTTTCGGGACTGATGGAATTCAGGATGGTTACAATCTGGCAAGGGAACGGTGCAGCGGATTTCCTGAACTGGAAAACCGGACTGACGCTTTTAATTTATTGATTGAAAAGTATAAATCCATTGATACAATCAATTTCGTTCCTGATACCAATCCTTTAGAATATGGTGGATATAATTATTTTACTTATAGCCTGGAAGTTATACTTGGGCAGGAGAAAATATTGCAGAATCTTACTGACAATCAGAAAATAGAGCTTCTTACGGATCTTTTTATTAAACAGGATTGCCGAAATAACCTGCATAGCTGGTATAGTATCGAAAGTACAGTATTTGCTATGGCCAGGATAATGTATTTCAATAACTATATGCCTCTGATAAATGAATGTCAGGAAAATAGCATAATGAACTCTTTTATAATTGAGGGGATACCAATTCAAAGAGAAGATATAAAATCAAGTATCATTTCATTCGCCACTGATTTTTTGAACTTATTAAAATCATCAAGGGAAGGGAAAGGTTAAGATGAACAAAGAAAGCTCATTGTACATCCTCCTGGTGGTAACCAGTGGATGGCAAAATGAAAAATGACGAAAAAAGGATATATTTCCCCGATGCTGAAATCGTGTCTCTACCGTAACCTGATTGAAGCCGGCTGTGACGAAGCCGGCCGGGGCTGCCTTGCCGGTCCGGTTGTTGCTGCTGCAGTCATTCTCCCGAAGAACTACAAACATCCTGTCCTCAACGACTCGAAGAAGCTGACTGCACGCCAGAGGGCGGAGTTGAAGGAAGAGATTATGAAAACGGCAATCGCCTGGAAAGTGGCTTTTGTCGACAACCATGAGATTGATGAGATAAACATACTGAGGGCATCGATAAAGTCGATGCACATTGCAATTGAAGGCCTTTCCAGACAGCCTCAGTTCCTTCTGATCGACGGGAACCGTTTTGTGCCATACAGGGACATCGGCCACAAGACAATAATAAAGGGTGACGGGCTCTATTTCTCAATAGCTGCTGCCTCTGTACTTGCAAAAACATTCCGCGATGAATACATGGAAAAACTTCACGAGGAATTTCCTGTTTACGGCTGGAACAGGAACAAGGGCTATCCGACATCGTTTCACAGGAAGGCAATTCTTGAACACGG
>CAZKTX010000230.1:0-2868 GCA_964555805.1 uncultured Rikenellaceae bacterium | reverse complement strand
CGAAGGCCAGGCGTAATTCACATCGCCCCGAAGCTGTTTGGACGACATAACGCAATGTGCTCCGCCGTATGATTTCCTGAGTGTGACTGTTACTTTTGGGACGGTGGCCTCACCGTAGGCAAACATAAGTTTGGCGCCATGGATAATTATGCCGCCATATTCCTGCCCGCTTCCCGGCAGAAAGCCAGGTACATCAACAAGCGTTACAATGGGAACATTGAAAGCATCGCAGAACCTTACAAACCGTGCAGCCTTTCTGGAGGCATCAATATCCAGGACGCCGGCCAGGAAGTTGGGCTGATTGGCTACAACACCGACCGGCATTCCTCCCATCTTGGCAAAACCGACAACAATATTCCTTGCATATCCTGCATGAATTTCAAGGAACTCACTGTAGTCAACTATCTTGAAAATAATATCCTTAACATCATAAGGCTGATTTGTGTTTTCAGGTATAATGCTGTTAAGCTCTTCCTCCTTGCGGTCGATCGGATCGTCGCATTCGGTAAGAGGTGGTTCCTCCATGTTGTTCTGAGGGAGATAACTCAGCAGTTTACGGATAAGCATCAGACCCTGTTCCTCTTCATCCACAACAAAATGGGCAACACCCGATTTGGTTCCGTGAACGCCCGAACCGCCAAGGTTTTCGGTCGATATATCCTCCCCTGTAACCGTTTTGGTTACTTTTGGACCTGTAACGAACATATAGCTGCTCTTCTCGCTCATAACTATAAAATCGGTAAGGGCCGGCGAATAGACCGCTCCCCCCGCGCATGGTCCGAATACAGCAGATATCTGGGGGATGACTCCGGAAGCAAGAATATTCCTTTCAAATATTTCAGCATAGCCCGCAAGGCTTTTTACTCCTTCCTGGATACGGGCTCCCCCGCTGTCGTTTATCCCGATAACCGGAGCACCCACCTTCATCGCCTGATCCATCACCTTGCATATTTTCTGCGAGAATGCCTCAGACAACGAACCGCCAAAAATTGTAAAGTCCTGGGCAAATACATAAACAACCCTCCCGTCGATTGTCCCATGACCGGTCACAACCCCGTCGGTAAGGAATTTCTTCTTCCCCATTCCGAAATCCTCGGTCCGATGAGTGACAAACATGTCAAACTCTTCAAAGCTTCCTTCATCGAGAAGAATGTTTATCCTTTCCCTGGCTGTCAGCCTTCCCTTGGAATGCTGATCCTCAATTTTTTGCAACCCTCCGCCGAGACGTGCTTTTTCTCTCAGTCCGATAAGCTGCTTAACCTTTTCCTGGCTGTCCATTTATGATATGTGTTTTGTGTACTGTTTATTATGAAGCAGATCCTGCATTATTACTCCTGTTGTTCGTGACCCTGATGTTCACAAAGCTCAATAAGGACTCCGTGCGCCGAGGCCGGATGAAGGAATGCAATGTCGAGGCCTTCGGCGCCCTTCCTTGGTTGGTGGTCAATCAGCCTCACTCCCTCCTTTTCTGCATGCTTTAGCTTTTCCTCAATGTTTTCCACTGCAAAAGCAATGTGATGTATCCCCTCCCCTCTCTTTTCAATAAAGCGGCCAATTGCACCCTGAGGGTCAGTCGACTCAAGCAGTTCAATCTTTGTCTGTCCCACCATAAAAAAGGCAGTCCTGACTTTCTGATCGGGAACCTCCTCTATATTATAGCATTTCAGGCCGAGAACCTTTTCGTAAAAGGCCACTGATTCGGCCAGGCTGGCGACTGCAATACCAATATGTTCTATATGTGTAGGTTTCATAAAAGAGCATGTTTTTGATGACTATAATTTAAGCAAAATTAACAGCTTAAAGTTAGCTCAGGCAAACAAAAATCATATTTGAAAAGAATTTAGTTATTCCCCTGTTTCAGAAAGGAAATTCCTCCGGGGTTGTGATTTCGGCTTCCTTGACTTCGGGTCTGGCGGCAGCCATGTGAACAGGATTTCCGTCAACGAATATGGCCTTGTAGGGTGTAACCGGACATGCATATTCGCAATGCCCGCATCCGATACAGATTTCATGATTGGTTTCCGGTATAACCAGATTGTCCTCATATGGCACCATATAGACGGCTTTTGTGGGACAGGCTTCGGAGCATGCTCCACACGCCGTCTTTTCAGTCTTGACAATGCAGTTATCCTTTATAAAGAAAACCTTCCCGATCTGCGTAAGTTTTTTGGCTTCAAGGAGCAGGGGCTTGAGGGCGTTGGTGGGACATACCTCAGTGCACACAGTGCAGTTAAAAGTACAGAAGCTCCTGTGATAGTCCATAACCGGCTGCATGAATCCAGCAATTCCATACTGCATCACGGCTGGTTGAAGTACATTGTTGGGGCATGCATTGATGCAGAGGGAACATGCCGTGCACCTTTCTGCGAATTCTTCCACTGAGCCGGCTCCGGGCGGGCATACCGGAAAATTCCTTGGCTCTTTTACAGTCGATTCTTTATGAGGAACCGGTACACCTTTCTGATCCTGGCTCCTTGCACTTGCAGTAATCCCGGTCAGCATCAGAAGCGACCCGGCAACAAATTTCCGCCTGCTTTCGTCAATACCGGCGGGTTTTTCCCTTGAGGCTATAAAACTATAGGATAGCGCTTTCTCAGGACACACATCAATGCAGTTAAAGCAATTTACACAGCGGCTTACATCTATGTTGTAATTAAGGAAGTCGATGCATGATGATTTGCATTTTACAGAACAGCGTCCGCACCGGGTGCATTTGCTTTCGCTGAATCTGATCCTGAATAAAGAGACCTTCGAAATCAGGCCCAGCAGAGTTCCAACCGGACAGATCATATTGCAGTACAGCCTGCCTTTAATAAAGGACAATGCCCCTACAAGCAGAAAAAATGCGACAGGAACAGCATATGTAAT
>CAZKTX010000229.1:0-2949 GCA_964555805.1 uncultured Rikenellaceae bacterium | reverse complement strand
AAGAGATACTTTGCCTTGCCATCTTATTATGTTTTGATGCAAATTTACATCAAATCTGAACCAATTGCAAATTTTCCCAATATTGTTGCCAACGGCCCGGAAATATGGGGAGGTTGTGTTACCCGACGACGCATCTGGGCAGAATCCTGGTACTTTAGCCACAAAGCTGTCACGGTGCAAGGAGGGTATGGCGCACTTTTTGCCTGCCGATAGCTATCGGCACGGGTACAAGTTTTATTGAGCATTACGCGTGTCGCGGTACAAGTTTGATCGGAGCTGGTAAACTGTCACCGTGCAGGTTTTTGTTAGGAGCACTGGAGCAGTGTCGCGGTACAATTTGTCACGGAGCCAGAAAAGTGTCAAGGTGCAGGATTTTAATTGCGTTCAGATGCGCGTGTCCGGGTGCAAGATTCATTAAGAATTTATCTTGAGAGCAGGAGCAAAAGCAAAAACCGTGACAAGCCTATTAAACATACCGTCCGTGTTAGGCACTGGGCTATCTTATTACAATGTCAAGAATTAACCTTTTTGGTTTTGTCATTAATCAATTCGTTGGGATCAATGACTGGGAGAATAAAGTTTTCAAGCGCCGTTCCCTTTAATCTTGTAAATAATATACCTCTTGTGGTAGAGTAAGTTATTGAGGCCAGTGCATTTCCCAAATTACCATTGAGGTTCATATGAGAATCCTTCTCTAGTATCGCAAGTTCATTTAAGTTCTCAATATTGAATATGAAAGTGAAATTGAATTTTCCGGTTGCTTCCTCAATATTGCCACCCTCGCTTTTAGAAGCAACATCAAGCTTGAAATCAGCTTTGATTAGTTTGTCTTCCAGGTTGAAACCAAGATCAAAATCCATATTAAATTCGTGGCCTTTAATTTTATCAGGTGAAAATTCGAACGGAGAATCTATATGGCATTTGATTATGTCAACTTTGACAAGGTGAATTTTATGAGGGTCAAAGATCTTTCTTATATCAGATGGCATTGGCTATTGTGTTTTCGGATTTAATACTTGCGGTCGATGCTGGCGTAAAATCAGATGTGATTTTTACTTGGTCATTTATATACACTGTAAAATGGACTTTCTGTTCACTAAACGTTTGGAAAGTAATTCTTTTTGGTACATATAGAAGAGTCTCACCAAGTTCTGCCTCTAGTTTAGCAATTGATCTTAATGTAAAATTGTGGTTACCACCTAGCCATTTACTTATTTCCGAAGGACTTTTTTCTAGCTTTTCGGCCAGATCTTTTTGTGTTAACCTCTTTTCTTTAAGAAGTTGGTTAACTCTAACAACAATATCTGCATATTTATCAACAAATATTTTAACGTCTTCAGGCATTCTGGCCATCATCCGTTCTGCAACTTTGCTTTTCATTTTAAAGGATTATTTGATTATTTCCTTGAAAATCAGTTAATTCTCTTTTTTCGGTATCAATAAGGATGGTCCCATCAAGTAATGCAGCTGTTATCTTGCTTGCAAACTGTTGGGCTTCATAGAATTTCAATCTTAAATCCTCACTCTGTTGATCTGTGGATTGATCTTTAACTCCTCCATTGAAGAGAACCACGATGGATTCTGATACTCGGAGACAATAAAGTCTGAGAGGAAAATGAATACCGATCTCATATATGTCTGGTATCCAGCGCTTAGGTTTTGGAGGCAGCGCTTGAGCTTTATTTTTGGTGCGGTCAAAAAAATCATCGGTAGCACCGTAAATATTTCCGATGCTATGGGTGATAAGGTGAAGAAGTTCATTTGCTTCTCTATTATATGGGTTGTCTTCAGTTTCAAATTTGAGGAAAAAACGGTCAGTTTCGGTGTCAGAATTCCCATCCCATCGGACTGTATAAAAACTACAGAATCCACCTTCATCATACCATTTTTCAACTGCAAACATATTCACTTAAAAGTTAATTTCCAAATTCTATTCACTTAAAAGTTAATCAATTCTATTATATAACTGATATTCAATATCTTTAGGCTTGTAAATTGTAATGATTTTTTAAACAAATTTTAGAAATTGTGATTTCTTCTTTCAAAAAGAAGTAAAAGTAAGACTTGTATTTGGATGAATTAATAATGATCATAATGGTTTTCTGCAATCTTTGAATTTGGTGTCTTGTGCACCGCGCCTTGTGCCTAACGTTCGGCGGTATGGCCAGTAAGGGACTGCGGAGCAATGTACCTATCAACCGAGACCAAAGATTGATGCGGCTGATGAGCTTCGCATACCACTGAAACCCTTATTGGCTATACCGCGCGTTATGCCCAGCTTTTTTTATTTTTTAATTACAGGCCTAATTTATCCATATCTTCCTTCAAATAGTTGCTATCTTCTCCATCGTACCTTGGTACAGACCCTACTCTTTGCATCTCTTGCATCCATATTAAACTATGTTCGGATGGCATTGCGATTGGATGTTCAGAATATACCGAATCCTTAATAGCTTCACTGTAATTGTCAATTATCCATCCCTCATTTCTGAATTTTTTAATCAAATCATTTAAAAACAATGCAGATGTTAAATTGAAATGTAACAAGATGGTGTGTTTTATTTGTCGGTGATTATTCTGAATTGAAAGCTTATTGTAATAATTAGCCATATCGAACATACTATTAATGTAATAGTCTCTATATCCACTAATCTCAGCTTTAGGATTTTGAGCTAAAAGTTGAACCAATCTCATATTTATATACCATTCGGCATTATCAATTGTAACCCAACCTGCCTTATAATCATTTTTTTGAAGAAAATCAATCAAACTGTCTCGTTTTGAAATATTAACACCAGCGTTTAAATAAGGACAACGAAATATCTTTCTGTAATTTTTATAGCCCCTGATTAATGAATCGCATTTTTTTATATTTTCAAAATATGATTTACAGGTCATTAAAGAATCGTTATAGTTTAAATGATTGAAGGTATGATTACCGATTAAATG
>CAZKTX010000228.1:0-2970 GCA_964555805.1 uncultured Rikenellaceae bacterium | reverse complement strand
TGAATTTTTCAGGCGTTCTCAGATCAATAAGCTGGATTGAACTATCCTCCCTTACTATGTACTCAGCAATCTGGTCAACGCTCAGGGAGGCTTCTTCGCTCCTCACATCGGCAAGCAGTTTGTGAGGCTCAGCTGTAAAGGAGCGATTTGATGTAAGAGGCAGCAATGCCAGTATCATACTCAGCATTATAAGCAGCAATAATATTTTTCTTCCGGTTTCCATGGCAACAGTTAAAGTTCACTTGTTATATCAGGTCTGGCAAATTTTTTCTCCGCAGCCTCTGCAACCAGGAACATTGCAGCAGCAGCGACAGTAAGGAGAAGTGTAAAGAGTCCAGGAGATATGCCGAGTGACTCATTGAGCTTAACAGGACCTTTGTATCCGGCATTTGCAAGGTTCTCAATAAGAGGGTAGGTTTCTGTAAAAAGAAATGCACCGGTAAACCCTCCTGCAACAAAAACCATTGCATCAATTTTACCTATTGAGAGAGCGCTGAGACCTGTTCCGGGGCAAAATCCTCCCATAATGAATCCGGCTCCCATGATAACGCCTCCGACAATTGAGGAGCTTACATAGAACTCGTTTACATATACCTGGTTAAGGTTAAGCAACCCAAGGTAGCTGAGTAATTGTGAACCAATGAGGGCAACGACAGCCGCCGTGAAGAAGACCTTCAGCACGGTTGTATCGTATCCGTAGAACATCCCTGCCAGCTTCCGGCTCGATGAGAAACCTCCCTGTTCAAGGGCAAATCCGAAAGCCGTCCCGATCAGAAAGGCAGTCAGCATGCTTAGCCAATCAGGGAACATGAAGTATGATGATAATGGAGCCATAATTAATAAGTTTTATTGTCTTGCTGTCTTGCTGTCTTGCAGTCCCTTAGTCTTTTAGTCTCTTTGTCTTTTCGCCTTTGTGCCTTTACGCCTTTATTTGCTTTCGCGCCTTTCCTCATATCCAGTTCTTTCTGAAGAACCACGCAAAGACAAATGCCGAGCCGAATATTGCGATCATTGTAACGAAACCTGCTGTTGACAGCACTGCCATGCCTGAGAGGGCGGCGCCGCTTGTACATCCTCTTGCCAGTTGTCCTCCGTATACAAATAGCGCTCCTCCGAGAAATGCAAATGCAAGTCTGCGTGTAACAGATATTCCGGGTTTTCTTTCAACCTTCAGCTTCAGTCTTCCCGACAGGGCGCCTGAAATAAATCCTCCTGCGACAATGCCGAATATCTCGAGAGTAAGCCAGTTTGTAATCGGTTTTTCTCCATTCTCAAAATATTTTGAATATTGAACTGAGTTTTCAATATGTGAAGGGCTTACTGCGTTCACAACTGAAACCACGCAGTACTTTATGCCTCCGCTTGCTCCCAGTCCCCGTCCCGAGACAACCATTGCCAGAAGCAGCACTATTCCGAGAAGTGTACCGGCAAGGTAAGGATTCATATAGCTTTTTCTGACCATATCATTTATAATTAAATAAAAGCTTTGAAATCAAACATAGGAAATTAAAACGCATTTACAGTCTTTTATCTGAACTTTAATTATCCATGCAGGTCGGCAATGTCAATACTCTCCTGTCGGATATCCTCGCGGGGCAGTCGGGCTCGCAAATGTGAAGGGCCGCGTTAATTAAATTTAAATAATTGCTCTGCTAAGATGACGCTTTGTTATATTTTTAAGGTCAGTTTGAATATGGGAGGGTTAGAAAAAGATGTTCAGGTTTCTAAGGAACATTGACCGGAAAGGTTACAAGGCCAGGCATGGCGGACTGGAGATATTCAAGTTCATAGGTCCCGGACTGCTGGTTACAGTCGGATTCATTGATCCGGGTAACTGGGCATCCAATCTTGCTGCCGGAGCTGAATTCGGCTATACCCTTTTATGGATAGTGACTCTGTCTACCCTTATGCTGATATTGTTACAGCATAATGTGGCTCACCTTGGGATAGCTACCGGGCTGTGCCTGTCAGAGGCTGCCACAATATATGTGAAAAAGAGTTATGCCCGGCTGCTGCTGTCATCTGCCATGCTGGCTTCAGTGTCAACTTCCCTTGCAGAGATACTGGGAGGTGCAATTGCCCTGAACATGCTGTTTCAGATACCCGTCAGGGCAGGGGCAGTGCTGGTTACAATCTTCGTTATTATAATGCTGTTTACAAATTCCTACAAAGTGATCGAAAAATGGATCATAGCTTTTGTATCAGTAATTGGTCTCTCTTTCCTGTATGAGCTTACCCTGGTGGATATCAACTGGGACTCAGCCATCAGCTCGTGGGTCACGCCGTCTTTCCCTGCAGGTTCCATGGTTCTTATAATGAGTATTCTGGGTGCTGTTGTGATGCCTCATAACCTTTTTCTTCATTCGGAAATCATCCAGAGCAGGCAATGGAACCTCGAGAATGAAAAAACAATCAGAAAACAGTTGAGGTACGAATTCCTTGATACGCTTGTCTCAATGGTCACAGGCTGGGCTATCAACAGTGCAATGATAATTCTTGCAGCTGCAGTCTTCTTTAAAACCGGCACACCGGTCACGGAGCTTCAACAGGCAAAATCATTGTTGAGTCCCATCCTGGGCACCCATGCTGCCATTGTATTTGCTGTCGCACTCCTTTTCTCAGGCATCTCTTCGACAATTACTTCAGGTATGGCTGCAGGTTCAATATTTGCAGGAATGTTCAGGGAACCATATGATGTAAAAGACAATCATTCAAGACTGGGCATTTTAGTATCACTGATACTTGCGCTTGTAATTATTTTTCTGATCTCCAATCCATTCAACGGACTTATTATTTCACAGATGTGTCTGAGCATACAGCTGCCTTTTACAATTTTCATCCAGGTATACCTGACATCCTCTGAAAAAGTAATGGGGAAATATAAGAACACTGTTTTAAATAAAACTGTGCTGTATACACTGGGAGTTATCGTAACACTTCTGAATATATGGCTATTCATCAGTATATTAC
>CAZKTX010000227.1:0-2974 GCA_964555805.1 uncultured Rikenellaceae bacterium | reverse complement strand
GTTCTTGGTGCAAATGACGGGATTTTATCAACCTCCAGTCTTGCTATTGGTATTGCCGCTGCAAGTGAACTAAGAGAACCCATAGTCCTGGCGACTGTGGCAGGCCTTGTGGCAGGAGCGTTATCAATGGCTGCCGGAGAGTATGTTTCAGTCAGCTCTCAGACCGATATTGAAAAGGCGGACATAAGCCGTGAAATGCAGGAATTAAAAGATATGCCCGAGCTTGAACTGGAACGATTAACTGAAATCTACCAGAAAAGAGGCCTGAAAAGAGAAACTGCTATGACAGTTGCAAATGAATTGACCCAACATGATGCCCTTGGCGCTCATTTAAGAGATGAGCTGGGCCTGAATGAGATATCTCAGGCAAAACCAATTCAGGCAGCATTGGCTTCCTGTGCATCTTTTGCATTGGGGGGAGTTCTTCCGCTTTTGGTGACCCTCTTTTTGCCGTTAAAAAATATGGAATATTCACTCTACATTTTTGCAATTGTTTTCCTTATTTTACTTGGAGTTCTAGCGGCAAAAACCGGAGGATCAAATATAAAAATGGCAATAGTAAGAATTACATTCTGGGGAACCGTTGCAATGGGACTGACAGCATTTGTAGGATACTTGTTTGGAGTTAATCTGGGATAAGCAAATGGATAGTAACCAGACAAAAGATAATCACCCGTATGTCTGTCCTGCAGAATTTTCGGGAAGCCTCGACAACTCAGTGAGAAGGCTTCTGCATAAGCCCGGCAGGATACTCGAAGCCCATGTCAATAAGGGAATGACTGTTCTTGATCTGGGCTGCGGACCGGGATTTTTCACGATTGAGATAGCGAAGCTGGTTGGCGGAACAGGGAAAGTAATTGCTGCAGATATCCAGCAGGGAATGCTCGACAGAGTAGCCGTGAAGATAAGAGGAACAGAACTGGAAAACATAATTGAATTGCATAAATGCCGGGAGGATGCTGTCGGCATTTCTCAAAAAGTCGATTTTGTTCTGGCCTTCTGGATGGTACATGAAGTGCCTGATCAAAAGAGATTATTTGAAGAATTGAAATCTTTCCTTAATCCGGACGGCAGAATCCTGATTGTTGAGCCGAAGATCCATGTTACCGGAAAAGAATTCCGGAAGATGACCGGCTTGCTGGAGCTGAGTGGCATTAAGATCATTGAAAAGCCCAAGGTACGGATAAGCCGAAGTGTTTTGCTTAAGGAGGATTAGTCTATTATAATTCAGCACGGTTCTACGTTTCATATATCATCTTCCTTGTCATGCCGCCATCGATGATCAGATTGATGCCATTTATGAAGTCGTTCCCTTCGGCCGTGAGATAAAGGCAGGCTTCCGCAATATCCTCAGGCTTGCCAACCCTTCCCGACAGGTGCTGATTATGATCGGACTGGCGAAGCAGGCTGTAGTCGCCGGTTTCGATCCAGCCCGGACTTATACAATTCACCCTGATATGATCAGGTGCAAAGGATGCAGCCAGTGAATGGGTGAGCGATACAATACCTCCCTTGGAAGCAGCATAAGCTTCACTTGCCGGCTCTGACATTAAAGCCCTTGTCGAAGAAATATTCACAATCGATCCTCCTCCATGCTCCCTCATAATCTTTGCCGCCTCCCTTGAACACAGAAACATGCCTCTTAGATTTGTATTGATAATCTCATCCCATTCATCAACTGTGATCTCATAAGGGGATTTCCATATCGCAAACCCCGCGTTATTGATAAGGATATCTATAGTACCAAACAGTTCCACGGTTTTCCCCGCCAGTTCTTCAATTTCGTCAGGCCGGCTGACATCCGTTTGCATAAAGACAGCGTTTCCTCCTGAAGACAATATCTGCCTTACGGTCTCTGAACCCGAATCGACGTTTTTCTCGGCGATTACAACTTTTGCTCCTTCTGAGGCATAAGTCCTGGCAATACACCGTCCGATGCCCTTGCCCGATCCTGTCACAATTACAACTTTTCCATTGAACCTCATAGTATTAATCTATTTACTGACAGATTAAATGTAGTCAATTATGTTGTATCCTCCTTTTAGTGCAGAAACCGGTTTTTGAAATACTGTATTCCCTCAGGATCCCAATATTCTTAAGTGGCTGGTTTAAATATCCACTACTTTAAAACCCTTGTTCCGAAAACGAACCTCTGGCTCCACCAGGGATCGTTTATTGAAGTGAATATCACACCATTTTTTGATGAAGTATGTATAAATCTGCTACTCCCTGCGAAGATGCCTGAATGGGTGATGAAGTGACTTGTTTCATATGTGCCGGTAAAAAAAACAAGGTCTCCTTTTCGGAGTTCATCAATCCGGTTTATTATTTTTCCGTACCTGGCTTGTTCTTCCGAGTTATGGGGCAGAGTAATACCAAGCCTGGCGAAAACCGTCACAAGTAATCCGGAGCAATCCATGCATTTCATTGTTGTTCCGCCCATGCAATGAGGAACTCCAAGATATTGTTCAGCAGTTTTGATGATTTCATCAGCGCTGACAGTTTTTGTATCCAGATCCCTTTCAGTGCCGGAATTTAAGAAACCGTTCAGCTGTTTCCGTTCAGCGCTGTTTCCGTTACTCTGAACCGATTGATCCGGGTAGAGCTTCGGGCTGCAGGAAGTAAAAGTAAGCGAACCTGCAACAATAAATAAAAGAATTAACCTGCCTTTGATTTCAGTGAAAACTTCCATAATCAATAATTCAGCTCCGATGCCTTTGCATCAGGTATTCTCTTTTAATCAGGTTGTAATCTGAATCCAAACAAATTGTCAATCAAGCTTCTGGAGCAAGTACTTCTCTTTATTCTCCTTGAAAGTTTTAAGGTCAATAACTTTGCCGTACCCTGCGCCAGACAATGTGGCAAGAGTGCTTAAGTGAACATCTTCGGCTTTAACGATTTTGTCATTAAACTTAAGGTCCCGGGTAGCACATGCATCATGAATTACAATACATTCAAAACCAAAGTCATGTCC
>CAZKTX010000226.1:0-2978 GCA_964555805.1 uncultured Rikenellaceae bacterium | reverse complement strand
CGGGAGGATGTGCTGCCGTTACTGCAACATCCCCCATAACAATATTCGTTGTACCGGTAGCTACATTCAGTTACACAGGGACTCCTTATTGCAGCAATGAAGCTGATCCTCTGCCGACATTTGCCGGTGGTGGTGTGGCAGGAACATTCTCTTCAACACCGGGTCTGGTCTTCCTGAGTACTTCCACCGGACAGGTGGACCTTTCGGCAAGTGTCCCAGGAACCTATACTGTGACAAATACTGTATTTGGTTCTGGTTGTGGAAATGCAATCGCAACATCCACTATAACAATAACACAGCTTCCGATTGCGGCAATTTCTTATCAGGGAAGTCCGTTCTGCAATAATCTGCCCGGAATCATACCGGTTACATTTACAGGAATTCCCGGAGGCACTTACAGCGCTGTCCCTTCCGGCCTGTCAATCAGTACATCGACAGGAGCAATCACTCCAGGAACAAGTCAGCCGGGCAACTACACAGTGACCTATACGATAGGCGCTTCCGGAGGTTGCGGCACTGTAACTGCCACAACCATGGTTACAATCGCCCAGTCGCCGGCCCTGGTAATAACCAATCCGGCTGCAGTTTGTGCACCGGCTACAGTTGATCTTACAAGCTCTGCCATAACAGCAGGTTCAACACCCGGCCTTATTTTCACTTACTGGATTGATGCAGCTGCAACAGTTCCGTATAACACCCCACAGACCGCCGGGTCCGGAACATACTATATTAAAGGTACGATCGCAGCAGGTTGTTTCGATGTCAGACCAGTGCAGGTCATAGTTAACCCATCGCCGGTAGCCGCGGCTTCAAATGACGGACCTGTTTGTGCAGGATCGCCGCTAAGCCTGACGGGAGAACCAGCAGGTATGAAATCTTATCTCTGGACCGGACCTAACGGTTTTACCTCTGTACAGAGAAGTCCTGTTGTTTCAGGGTCAGCAACATTGCCCATGTCAGGGATCTATACCTTAACAGTGACAAATGGCTCCGACTGCATCGCAACTGCAACAACAACGGTTACTGTTTTTGCCGTACCGGTTGCAAACGCGGGCACAGGAGGAACTGAATGCGATCTGGATTTTATATTAAATGCAAGTCCAAGTGTTGGAACAGGATTGTGGACAATAGCTTCCGGTCCGGGAACGGCAGTATTTACCCCCGGGCCAGCTGTGCCGACCGCCAGGGTTACGGTGTCAGCATACGGGACCTATACTTTCAGATGGTCAGAAACAAATGGACCCTGTATCAGCAGCGCTTCAGTGATCGTGAATTTTTACCAGCAGCCTGTTGCAAATGCAGGATCAGGCGGAAATGCCTGCAATCTTAATTTTGTTCTGAATGCAGTTGCTACAACCGGACTTGGAACCTGGACAATGTCAGAAGGGACCGGTACTGCAGCCTTCTCTCCAAGTGCCAACTCTCCTGCCGCCACAGTAATTGTATCTGATTACGGGACCAAGGTGTTCAGGTGGATTGTTTCGAACGGCATTTGTTCTGACACATCCGAAGTTACTGTAAACTTTTACCAGATGCCGACTGCAAATGCAGGAACAGGAGGAAATAATTGCGGTCTTGAATTCAATCTCAGGGCAGTACCAAGTGTAGGCACAGGCACTTGGACAATGTACAGCGGAACTGGTACCGCGACCTTTACTCCGGATGCCGGTTCATTCGCCGCCAGAGTTGCTGTCAGCGCCTATGGAACTTATGTTTTCAGATGGACAGAACTTAACGGAACCTGTTCTTCAAGTTCTGATGTAAGTGTAACTTTCATTCAACAACCCTCAGCCAATGCCGGAAACGGAGGAGATGAATGTGACCTCGATTTTATGCTGAATGCCGTTCAGGGATCTGTGACAGGTACATGGAGCCTTGTAAGCGGTCCGGGCAGCGTTACATTCAGCCCGAGTGCCAACCTGGCAACAGCAAGAGTCACTGTAAGTCTTCCGGGTTCTTATGATCTTGCCTGGACTGAGGAAAACAGTCAATGCACATCAGTCGATATAGTTCGGGTCACATTTCACGATAAGCCTGACCTTAATGCCGGCACCGACCTGCTTCTGTGCAAGGGAGGTAATGTCCAGCTTAATGCTTCCGGGACGGGAATATCTTTTTCGTGGGCCCCGGCTGCTTCTCTGAATAATGCAAATATCCGGAATCCGCTTGCTTCTCCGGCGGCGACAACTACTTATACTGTTACTCTGACTGACAAGTTCCACTGTGTAAATACAGATAATGTGATTGTTGAAGTAAGGGAGCAGCCAATAGCAAATGCGGGTCCTGATCAGGTGCTCGACTTCGTTTTCGATACCCGTCTTAATGCAGCGACCCTGAAGCAGAATGAAACAGGAACCTGGACGATAATTGAGAGCGAAGGCAGTATCCTCAATCCCAATCTTCCCGATTCCAGGGTTACCGGCCTCTCAATTGAGGATAATATCCTGCTGTGGAAGGTGTCGAATGGCATCTGTCCTGAATCATCCGATACGGTTCACATCTGGGTAAATAATCTGATCATTCCATCACTGATCACCCCCAACCTTGACGGGAATAATGACTTTTTCGTGATAAAGGGCCTTGAGACTATCGGATCTACCTCACTGACAATCTTCAACAAATGGGGCGGGAGGGTATATGAAAATGATGAATACGACAATTCATGGGAGGGTGTCGACGACAAGGAAAACCCGCTCCCTGATGATACATATTTCTACATTATCAAGCCTGCCAATGGCAAGGCTATTAAGGGTTACCTGGTGATAAGAAGATAATTGAACCTACAATGGGCAGGCTATTAAGAATCATATCACTGTATAATCTGATCCTTCTGCCGGCTGCAGAACTGGCTGCCCAGCCTGTTTGGGTTCAGGGAACACCGGTGGTTGAATCGACAGGGCCGGTGTCCATAACCCTGAATTATGGGCTTAACGTTACAGGTACTGTTTATATAATAGTCTATAATTCTGAGAATAATT
>CAZKTX010000225.1:0-2991 GCA_964555805.1 uncultured Rikenellaceae bacterium | reverse complement strand
GTTCAGGTTTGCTCGGTGCTTTATACAAAAGGTATCGGTTACCTTAAGACAATGAACCAGCAGATTGAAGCGTGGATGGATTCAAAGGGATTCGGAAGTATAAACGAATTCAGGGGAAAGCTCAATTACGCCAACTACGATAAACCCGGAGCCTTCGAAAGGACCCAGTTTATGAAATATTTCTCCTCCCACGAGTAGAACGAAGGCGAAGACACATTAATCAGTCTGTTCAAGAAAGTACAATAGTTCCATGGCCAGGGCTGTTTTCTCCCCCGAAACCTTCGAAGCGTTGTCCTTTAGTAATCTGATCAGCGAGTTTTTGTCAGCCCTGCTAAGGTGCCCCGATGACGACTCAATAACTGTAAAGCATTCAAGAGCAGTTGCATAATCTCCACTGATGAACATTTCTGCAAAATCGCCCATGTATCCTGAGTAATTGAGTCCCGACTGCCAGCACGAAGCGATCAGCATGCTTCGGGTGGGCCAGGTAAACTCTTTTTTGATCTCATCGACAACCTCCCCGCACAACGACTGATCCTTAAGATCGTTGAGAAAACCGGCGATAAGTTCTTTAATCTGCTGATTACCGGTTGATTCATAGTGTGAAGAAAGCAGTCCTATCGCTCCGCTGAACGGGGATGCGTCCCTTAGTTTTTTTATAGCTTCATTGATCTTAACAAAGTTACCCTTGCTTAAAATATGTTCAAGTTCTTTGCGTTTATTCTGTGGACTGTTCATTTTTAACCGTTTGATGCAAAGTTAGAAATCGGTTGGAAGCTTACAGCCTGCACGGGAAAATATTTGAAAAATAAACTATTCTTTGAACTGGAAAGGATTTAAACTTACCTAATTATGAAGCGACTTCTTAAAATCAGCAAAAGTATTCTTGCATTGTCTGTTCTGGCGGCGTTAATGCTCGCAGGATGCCGTTCGGGAGTTAAGGATGGGAAAAAGGATGCGGATACCCTGGTTACCGGAGCAAATGCTGCGGTTTATGAAGATATAAAACAGGCTGAAAAGATTTTCTATACCCTGCCATCTCCGCTCGAATCAGCGATGCTTATCAAATCGGCCGGAGCCCTGTTCGACGATAACCTCCTGAATCCTATCGATAACACGAGAAACTACAATACAAACAGGAGCATGGCCCTTAACCTGGGAATTTATACTACAGACCTCAGCTTTGTCAGTCTGTACGACCAGACACAGCTTATAATAAATTATATGAATGCGGCCAAACAGATGGCTGACGGTCTTGGAATACTGGATGCGATTTCAGAGGAAGATATAAATCAACTTGAAGAAAATATACATAATACTGATGTAATTATGGATATTGTCTCTCAGACTTACCTGAATTCAAATTCCTATCTTGAGGATAATGGCCAGCCGGCAGTCGCAGCAATGGTACTTGCCGGAGGATGGCTCGAGGGTTTGTACATTTCCACCCAGCTTGTCGACATGAAGGACTTTAACGGCAATAAACTGGTTGGAAGAATCATCGACCAGAAGCTTTCAATCGATATCCTGATCGACCTTCTTTCTACAAGCAAGGGGCATCCCGCAATCGATGAACTCATCGGCCAGGTTTCAAAAGTCAAGACTGTCTTCGACAAGATAACCCTGGAAACAACCCCTGTCAGACCTGAATATGACCAGGTAACAAATACTACTGTCCTGAAATCGGAAGTCAAGGCCGACCTTACACCGGAAGTGTTCAGGGAACTCGCCGAAACGGTGGCTGCCATCAGAAGTAACCTGATTAAATAGCTGGTAATATGAAACCCACATGTATCAAATACACAAACACGCATGTATATAATTTTCAACCATGTGGGTTCCATCAGACCTTTAAAATCAAAATAAAATACTGATGAAACCAAACAGAATCGCCCTGACGCTGGTTGTACTCGTCTTAACAGCCGGGACTGTCGTAAATGCCCAGTGCAAATCGTTCGCCAGAAAAACCTGTCTTCCCGAACTGGGATCTTACACCCATGATGGTAATTACCACGCTACAATACTTTCGGAAGGAGAGGAGGCAGAATTATATAAAACCTTTTTTTCCGATATGGAATACCGTATGACTGTTTGCAGCGATGAAAACATACCTTCTGTGGAATTTCTGGTTCTCGATGCCGACAGAAACATACTCTACTCAAGCAAGGAGAACAACAATACCCGTACATGGGATTTCAAACTGCAGTCAAGCCAGCAGCTCAGGATAGTACTTAAGGTTCCATCGGGTCAGAACACGGGAGTGCCTCCGCAGGGATGCGTGTCAATAATGTTCGGCTTCAGGATAAAATCCTAACTAAAGCTTGCGGGCAAGGAATCTGCCCGTATGGGAATTCTTCTGGAGGGCCAGATCTTCAGGGCGTCCCTCGAATACAACATATCCGCCTGCCTCACCACCTTCGGGTCCAAGATCAATTACCCAGTCGGAGCATTTTATCACCTCCACGTTATGTTCAATCAATATAACTGAATGACCATGGTCTACAAGGGCGTTGATAGACTTCAAAAGCTTGTTAATGTCGTGGAAATGAAGTCCGGTAGTTGGCTCGTCAAAAATGAAGAGAATATGCCCGCTTCCTTTTTCCTGGCTCAGGAAATAGGCAAGTTTTACCCTCTGGCTCTCCCCGCCGGAAAGAGTGCTTGACGACTGTCCCATTTTTATATATCCCAGTCCAACGTCTGCAAGAGGTTTGAGCTTCTCAATTATTCTTTTCTCACTTTTGCCCTGGTGACCGCTGAAAAACTCTATGGCTTCATCGATAGTCATATCGAGGACATCGTGAATATTCTTCCCCTGGTACTTTACCTCCAGTATCTCTTTTTTAAATCTCAATCCCTTGCAGCTTTCACAGGTAAGCTCCACATCGGCCATGAACTGCATTTCAACCCTGATTATTCCCTCGCCCTGGCACTCCTCGCACCTTCCTCCTTCGATATTGAATGAGAAATGCGAGGCCTTGAAACTGTTCTGAA
>CAZKTX010000224.1:0-3052 GCA_964555805.1 uncultured Rikenellaceae bacterium | reverse complement strand
ATTGTTAGTGCAGCCCACTTCTAAACTTACGTGCAGTCGTCTTCTGAAAACGACAAACGCGATGCATTGTATCAGGGGGGTTAATACCGTCCTGAAGACAGATATGTTACCCATCAGACGATGACCAGAGAAACCCTGGTCATCGCCATCCCATCTCACAGTGCAACGTCGTCTGCAGACCTGGTTTTGAACATACTTCTGTTCTGTTACTATTCACTTCATGCGTCGCTGGCTATCCATGTTCCTGTTGATTGTCTTGCCACTCCAGATTTCCTGGGCGGTGGCGGCGACCTATTGCCAGCACGAAACGGGCTCGACGCAGCACTTCGGTCATCACGACCATAAGCATCACGCTGAAGATAACCAGAAACTGGCTAAAGCTTCTCCGTCCGATGTGGACAATGATTGTGCTGTCTGTCATGCAGGCTGTATTGCCGCATTGACCGCATTCAGCAGTTCGCTGCCCGAAATCGGTGTTTCTGCTGATCATTTTCGGACAGTTCCGTTTTTGACTTCTCCGCCCGGCGAGCAGCCCGAACGTCCCAACTGGTCCATTTCCGCCTGATCGGCGGGGCTGGGACATTTTCCCAAACCTGTTTGCTGCGGCCTGAGCCGCGCGCTGTGCCATTTCTGCTTGCCGGATGGCGCCCCGCCGATTCCCCAACGTGTATTTCATCACTGGAGAATCGGATGTACCCAAGAAATTTAGCGGCCACGTTGCTGCTCCGAACCTTGTTCGGACTCACGGTGTTTGCCAGCACCAACCTCTCGGCACAGATGCAGGACGCGCTGCCTGCAACGACGTTTGCACCTGCGCTCACCAAGGAACCAACCGGTTCCTTGACCCTGTCGGTGGCGATTGATCTCGCGCTGACATCCAATCCGGAATTGTCTGCCGCTGCCAATGAACTGGGTGCCGTGGAAGGTGCCGTGATCCAGGCGGGCGTTCTGCCCAATCCGGAAATTTCGACCTCTGTCGAAGATACGCAGAATAAAGCCACTCGGACCACAACCATCCAGGTCAGCCAACGGATCGAACTCGGTGGCAAGCGCTCCGCCCGAATTACGTCTGCCGAGCGTGGCCGCGATGTGGCAGCCGCCGACCTGGCAGCCAAACGCCTTGATGTCCGCGCAACAGTAATCGGTGCCTTCTTCGATGTCCTGGTTGCTCAGGAGCGTGTTCAACAAGCTGAGGACTTGCTGAGCCTTGCACAACGCGCCAGCCAGGCGGCTTCACGGCGTGTAACCGCCGGCAAAATCTCTCCGGTGGAGGAAACCAAGGCCCGTGTGGCGGAAGCTTCCGCCCGGGTAGAGTTGAACCAGGCGCAACGAGAACTGGTAACCGCCCGCAAGCGTGTAGCCGCAAGTTGGGGGAGTTCGACGCCTCGATTCGAGAAGGCCGAAGGACGTACCGATGTTTTGCCGCCAGTCCGCTCTGCCGAAGAAATCAAGCGCCGTTTGAATGGCTCACCGGCGCTTCTTCGGGCACGCCACGAGGCCGATCGCTTTTCTGCGCTTGCCGACTTGGAGCGTTCGCGACGGATTCCCGACGTAACCTTCAGCCTGGGCTCCAAAAAAGCTGAAGAACTTGGGCGCAATCAAACCATTGTCGGTGTCTCAATTCCCTTCCCGATCTTCGACCGTAACCAGGGCAATGTGCTTGAGGCGCAGAAGCGAGCCGACAAGGCACGCGACGAACTTAGTGCTACCGAGCTTCGTTTGGGCACGGAGGTAACGCAAAATGAGGAGCGTCTGAAGGCGCTGGTCGTTGAAGCGCAAACCCTGCAAAGCGAAATCATGCCGGGTGCGCGCAGTGCCTATGAGGCTGCCAGCAAAGGATTTGAACTGGGGAAATTCAGTTTTCTGGAAGTCCTGGATGCCCAACGAACTTTCTTTCAGGCGAGAGCCCAATACTTGAGAAGTTTGTCCGACGCGCATCGGACCGCTGCCGAACTGGAGCGCATTCTGGGCTCCTTCGATTCGATGTCATCCGCCGCACCCAGTCGTCCGTAGGAGCCAGTCGTGAAAATCAATTTTAACAAGAGCACCTTCAATCTCACCAAAAAACAAGGGACTGCCATTGCTTTAATCCTGGCGACAGGAATTGTTGCTGGCACCTGGATACTGGGAAGCAGTACCTCGAAGCCGGATGGAGAACCGCATGAGCACTCCAGCCACGCTGAAACCAAGGGACATACCGATGTCGAGCATCATGGCAGCAAAGCCGGTGATGGACACGACCATGCCAAGGAACACGCCGATTTGGAGCATCATGAGGATGCACCGAAGTCGGGGCCGCATGGAGGCAGGCTTTTTACCGAGGATGGTTTTGGCTTGGAGTTGCTGCTGTCCGAAGATGGCGGCGAGCCGACTTTCCGTGTCTGGTTGTTCCAGCAAGACAAGCCCCTCGCGCCAAGCGCGGCCAAAGTCTCGATCACGCTGACGCGACCAGGGGGAGAGAAGCAGGAAATTCTCTTTGCCGCCGAGAAGGACTACCTGAAGAGCACAGGTCCGATTGCAGAACCCCACGTATTCGAAGCGGCGATCACGGCGCGTCTGGGCGATACCCCCTTCCTGTTCATCGATACGCGAGAAGAAGGAAAAATCGAACTGACGGACGAGCAAGTCAAGGCTGCCGCCATCGGCATCCAGAAGGCCACGCCAGCCAAAATCAAAACCGCCGCGCAACTACCCGGCGAAATACGCTTCAACGAAGACCGCACCGCGCATGTCGTGCCTCGTCTTGCCGGTGTCGTCGAGAGTGTTCCCGCCAATTTGGGCCAGACGGTCAAGCGCGGCCAGGTTCTGGCAGTAATCGCAAGTACCGGCCTTTCCGAGCAACGTAGCGAACTGCTGGCGGCACAAAGGCGCCTTTCGCTGGCCAAATCGACCTACGAGCGCGAGAAGAAGCTCTGGGAAGAAAAAATTTCTGCTGAACAGGACTACCTACAAGCCCAACAGACTTTAAGGGAGGCTGAAATCGCCGTTGCCAACAGTCAGCAAAAGCTGGTTGCACTCGGAACGAGCGCTACGGTTTCGGGTAGTCTCAATC
>CAZKTX010000223.1:0-3099 GCA_964555805.1 uncultured Rikenellaceae bacterium | reverse complement strand
ATAACAGGGAATTCAGTTATCCTTAGTCTTGCGCTGCCATAGGGGACCAGTTCTATCACTTCGTTTGTTCCCTCAGGTCTGACAGGGCTTAATGGCGGAATGTCTGCCGAATTATCCTTCAGTGTCCATCCGGGGATAAGCATTCCCCTTGTCTTTAGTATCAGTGAAGCATCCTTTTCCCAGGGCAGGTAGCGGCCTGAATCGGCCGACCAGATCATGTCGCCCCGGTCTGCAAACGGGTATGGGCCAGGTTCCCCGGTGACAACAGTTATGCCTCTCTTCAGGTTATTCCTGTCGACCATTAGCCCGTAGTTCCATGGAGTAAGCGGGTTTATCTCCCAATCTATGCTACCCATGTAACCAAAATTATCGTAATTGAGCTTAATGCTCTTGTACTCTTTGCCTATTCTGAGAGAAAAATACAGTGGCCCCCTCAGCAGCGATGTGGAATTGTTGTATCTCTTTTCAGCCCTTATATCCATCGGCAATTCAAGAGTGATAACTTCCCCCGGGTCCCAACGGGCAAATATCTTTGCAGTCGAGCCTCCCTTTTCCCTGATTACTTTGTCTTTATAAGTTATTACGGCCGTATCGGCCCAACCCGGTATTCTCATTGAAAAGGAAAACCTTAACGGTTCGTCAGAATTAAACCTGAACCTGATTGTTCCATCGAAAGGGTAGTTTGTTTCTTCAGTGATTTCAACGGTCTTGCCATCGCCGACTAAGGCCTTCACCTTTGAAGGTCCGTATGCAACAGCTATAAGTCCGTTATCGTTTGTTGCCATCCAGAGACTTGATACGAATTTGGGCCAGCCCTGGTGCATGTTTGCAAGGCAGCAGGCGAAATTGGGCATCAGTCCGTAAATATTGGAATATTCGCCATTTGTGCTCCATGCTCTCTTTTCTCCGTTAACAACGACCTGGTTCGACTGCTGGTCGTACTGATGTGCCCACATGTCAGGTGTCGTTGTTCCGGGAAGGGCGTTGAATGCAAGAAGCTCGAGCCTGTCAGCCAGACGGTTGTCTCCGAAAATTGAATATAGTTCTTCGAGTGAATACATGTATTCGACAACCGAGCACAGTTCCGTTCCGCGGTCGGGTGATTTGCCCGACAGATGTTCGTCGCCGGAGAACCTTCCTCCAGCCTGGCCGTGATTGAAGTCATACTTGTCAATTCCGTCAAACACAGCCCTTTTAAATCTCTGGTCACCCGATTGCTGATACCACAGGCCAGGATATTTGATTGCCATTGCATTATTCACAACATGGGCTGTAAGTCCGTCCGGTCCCCAGTTAAGGGGGATTTTCTTTTCAGCCGAAGCTGCTGAGTCCCACGGAAATTTCTCATAATAGGTTGTCCAGTCAGAACTATTGTCCTGGATGGACTTTATCACTTCAAGTATCCATGGTTCTTTCAACTGTCTGTAGAGCCAGTAGCCGGTTACGGCGTTCTCCATTGCCCTGACGCCCCGCCAGTCCTTGTCGGGCCAGTCTGGGGGAGTTTCGTGGAGGTACCTGAAGTATTTTGTCACTACATCGAGGGCCCGGCTGTCGCCCGTGGCTTCATAGTATTGCATCAGCACCTTGTTGGCTACTGCAAGCGGCCATCTGTCCTTGTTTTTTGAGGGCCCGTACCATCCGCTGTCGGTGCTGCTTGTTAGAATTGGTTCGATCCATTCCTTGACCTTGTCTTTAAGTCTTGCGTCATCAAGAATATATGCGAGTGGTATAAGACCGTCGAGGAAATAGGGACCCCTTTCCCAGGCTTCTCCTTCTCCTCCTCTCCATGCTGAGTTTACAAGGTCGGGCCAGAAGTCGTCGACATGTCCGGTAAGTCCTCCGGCCTGAGCTTCGAGCTGAGCCTTCAGCCACCCTTCGGGTTTGATTGAACCCAGAGGCAGTTTTGTAAAGGCATTCTGATTCAATGGTTCAGGATTGCCTGAATAATTTGTGTTCTCAATTTTTTCGGAGCATCCTGCTGTAATCAAAGCGATTATGAACGTTCCTGAAAGAATTTTCTTATTCATATTTCAGTTAATTATTATGAAATTCCCAGATTTTCCCTGCTTCAGGGTTGACGCTTATCCCTATGTCCACAGCCTCAAATACCTGGATCATATCAAACCAGGCAACTCCTTTTCCCGGCATCCTGAGTATTGGATTCGCCCTGGGTGAAGGAATCGAATCGCCCGGAATTGTAACAGATGTTACAAATTGCTTCCATTCTGCTCCCGGGATGAATTTCTTTCTGCCGTAATCACCCAGTCCAAGCTCGAAAGCAGGAGATTTACTATCAGGATTCATTTCAGGATCAGTCCTGGCCCACACCGAGAGTATATATGTTTTCCCCTTTTCAATTCTGACAGGGAAGAATCTCAGCCGTGTGCCGCCGTTTTCCTTTGGGGTTATCAGCCTAAGCGAGTGTGTGCCCTCGATATGCTCCCTTGTATCTGTGAAATAAGTTGATCCGCGGTCGCCCTCGTTCCATGAATAGCACGAAGCTGGAATTCCCGGACTTGCAATATCCTCGAATCCCGGGTCAGTAATAAGGTTTCCTCTGAAAGGTTTGATCGTTTCCTTAGCTGGTTTTAGTGAAAGAAGATACACCTGTGATCCGAAAGAAGACAGATAGTCTGTTATTGTATTGCCATTCAATCTGACAACCCGGTTTTCAAAGATTACCCTCGCCTGGCCGGGAACCGCACCCGATATTCTTATGTCAACCCTTTGAGGGGATCCGGATTTGTTTACTGCAATCACAATCAGTTTATCTTCGTGAAGGGCTGAAGCAACCTGAACGCTTACTGAAGATGAAGAAACCGGAAACGGTTTCTCATCAGACAAAAGCCAGGGAGTCAACTCTGCAATTTCAATTGCAATCCTGCCGCACTCGTTCCAGGCAGCTGTCGATTTAGGGAAGGAGTTGAGCCCATGCCTTATAAAATACTGGATTCCCCTGGCGCCGTTTATGATAGCCTGGTATGTCATGCTTCTCATCTCCTGGATTGTGGGTTCGCGCTGCCACCATTCGGCCCCGCCAAATGCCTGGGGCACTATCCAGACAGGTTTCCTGCCTTCAAAGGAGGTTCTCAGCTGCCG
>CAZKTX010000222.1:0-3108 GCA_964555805.1 uncultured Rikenellaceae bacterium | reverse complement strand
GATGTATACCCTGTTTCATTGCTCTGATGTTTTATTCCTTATTGTTAAAAATATCCCATAATTAGGGTTCGCAAAATTAATGAAGTTTATCAGAAAAACAAAGAGGAACAAAAAATTATTATTCATTATTCCCTGAAGCCGTTTCGTGTTTGCCGTAAAGCACCATTTCGTCCTTATATCTGACGAATTCTGCCTTTCTGTCCATCATATACCTGAAAGTAACATGGGTTTTTGCCCTTTTCCCGCCAATTGCCTCGTAAATGGCGATCATTTTGGGATTAAAATCGCCAACCCACGACAGTTCAAGTTCCTTATACCATGGTTTGAACTTGAGCTTCTCATAAAGGTTAAGGAATATTGCAGATTCAACGCCGTTGTTCTGGTATGAAGGATGAACACCGCCTACAAGTCCCCTGATCCTTGTCATCCTGTGATTTGATTTGGCCCAGACGAATCTCAGCTTATTCAGTAAATTAAGTTTGCCTTTGAAGGGTTTGATTATCTGATTCAGGTCGGGGAATAAAATGAAGAAGGCAATTGGTTTTTCGTTGTGATAGGCAAACCAGATCAGTTCCTGATCGATAATTGGTTTGGCCTTACGGAAGGTGGCGTCAAGCGCCTCTGTTCCGACCGGCGTGAAATCCTCCTTGAAAACGGCCCAGGCCGAATTGTATATTTCAACGAAATCCTTATAGAATTTTTGTCTGTTTGCCATTTCGAAATGCCTGAAAGCATAACCGGGCCTTTTTGACAGCCAGTCGGCAATCTTCATGATCCTTGGAGGAAACTCAACTATTTTACCGTCAGGTCCGTGAACATCCCTGTGATATGAATATTGCTCATAATAATTCCTGAACCCGTAAGACTCAAAGAAGTCGCGGTAATACTTCTTATTATAGGGCATTCCGTAACTCTGCTGCATGAAACCGTCGACAAGCAGACCCCAGTTGCTGTCGTTTTCCCCGAAGTTAACAGGGCCGTCAATCGCCTCCATGCCCTTTGATGCCAGCCAGTTTCTGCTAACGTCAAACAGTGCGAAAGCAGCATCCATGTCTTCGATGACTTCAAAAAAACCAATCCCGCCTGTTTTCTGTCTGTAAACTGCCGATCGCTGGATGTCATAGAACGCAGCTACCCTTCCTATTGTTTTTCCGCTGTCATCTTTAAGTAACCATCTGATAGCTTCGCCCCTGCTGAAAACCCTGTTGAGGGAAGGGTCAAATATTGCTTCCAGTTCTGAATCAAGCATGCATACCCAGTTGGGGTCATCTTTGTAAAGGACCCTTGGCAGGTCGAGGAAAGCCTTCCTGTCCCTTGTGGTTTTTACTTCAGTAATCTGCATTACGGTCAGGCTTAATGTGGCAAATATAATCAGATTTTCCTATTTCAGAAACCCGCGGGTAATCAGAGCTGCCTGAGATGCCGGGTTGAAACTCCAGGGTCCGCTCGTGCTGCTGCAGATGAAGTTGTGTTTATTTTATATCAATTATCCTGTGGTCGATAAGGATAAACAACAACCCAAGCATGAAGCTGTAAAGCGCGTATATTTTAACAGGTATGTACTCCGACGGCCGGATCTTCATTTTTGCCCAGAGATAGATTACAAGATACAGTTTACTAATAAGGTACACTACAAAGGTTGCAAGCGCC
This sequence comes from uncultured Rikenellaceae bacterium, assembly GCA_964555805.1. Taxonomy (GTDB): domain Bacteria; phylum Bacteroidota; class Bacteroidia; order Bacteroidales; family VadinHA17; genus LD21. The sequence goes on along the minus strand of CAZKTX010000222.1, from coordinate 1,458 downwards.
ACACCGACTATGTTATAACCCCATTTTATCATCAGGAGGCTGAGTGGTACGTTAAGTGCAATCTCCAGGACTGCTGCAATAAGAGTGATATTTGTCTTTTTCCTGCCCACTATTATTGTCTGGGGAAAGATAAGCCGCGGGATAACAAGCAGGGAGTACAGAAGGAATATGTCGGCGCTTTTCTGAAATTCAGGGGTGAACATTCTCGGGTAGATCCAGCGTGCGAAAAGCATTATAACCATTGTTGAAGGGAAACAGATGTGCATCAGCCTCTTCGACTTCTCCCTGATTTTTGCCAGGGAGTCTTTCATCTGGGTTCTTGTTGAGAATTCCGGCAGCATTGCATTGCTTAGTCCGTTTGCAAGCATGAGTGCCAGCGGGAACTCCTTCGCTCCGTAACGGAACCAGGCAAACCAGGCGGGATCGCGATAAACGGCCGAAACAATTATTCCGTCAATATATTGAGCTGATCCGCTTATCATTGTAGTGATTACAAGAGGAAGACCCAGATAGAAATGCTCCTTCATGAATTTTGAGGAGATTTTCATTTCAGTATATCTTCTGAGGAGTATTATAAGCCAGACCCATCGTAGTCCGGTTACTGCGAGCAATCCGTAAACCGCCCAGATAATATCCTTTCCCATCAGAACCGGAGTTATTACAAGGATGAGCTGAAGGATAAATGTATACAGCCCGTACTGAAAGATCCTGTGCGATCTGTTATTCAGCAGGTATATATATTCAATGAGGCAAACCGGACTGCTGAGCAGGACGTAGAGAAGAAGAAGGTTAAGATAGGGGACGTTTCCGCTGAAGTTAAATACCGAGAAGCTCCCCTTGAGGGCGTGTCCGATTGCGAAAATCATCAGGCTGAAGAAGCTGAGAAGCAGGAATGCATTAAATATCTCGGGCGATTTCCCGGTTCCGTTATCACCTGTTTTCCTGTAAGTACGGTTCCGGTGATAAAGGGGAAGGAGCGACTGGATGATGCCGGTTACCCAGAAGAAGCTGACAAGACCCGAGATGAAAAGGAACATTTCCCATGCTCCGATCTCGGCACGGGTAAGATGGCTTTTGGTAAAAACGATACTAATAATAAGGAAAACAGTGAACTTCATCAGCTGGAATAGCTGGAGCCCCGAAATATTATCTATCAGTTTTATCTTCCTCAACAGTGAAAGAAATGGTTATAATTCATCTGATAACAATTGTCTGCAACAAATATTGCAACGTGACTTCCCGAATTTTGAACATCAAAGTTAACAATTGAAATCAAGGAGCAGAAAATAATTTGAAAATTTTGTTAATAGGAATATTTCGGCTTATTTTGCAACCCTGAAACGGTGGATGTAGTTCAGTTGGTTAGAACGTCGGATTGTGGTTCCGAAGGTCGTGGGTTCGAATCCCATCTTCCACCCCAGACATAAAAAGCCTTTCCCGCCCCCAGGCGGGAAGGGC
>CAZKTX010000221.1:0-3196 GCA_964555805.1 uncultured Rikenellaceae bacterium | reverse complement strand
GTGAAGCTCAGGCTGTGTCCGTTCTGCCTCATATTGAAATCGAGCCAGGGTTCGTTGTGAAAATATTGAGATGAACCGGACCCACCGGTTGGATGAAAGGTTATGAGATGGACTCCTCCGTCGCCTTCCCTTAGTCCTTCAGCTATTGCGGCAACCGTCTTCCGATGCAGATCATTTTCAACAGGTCTGTCTCCCCCGACAATCCAGATTATATTGGTTTGATTACGGTATCGGCTGCCCAGAAATTTACCCCAGGTCCTGGCGTTTTCAGGTTTGAATATCTCGGGACCGATTCCCCATTTTTTATTCCATTTGTCGCCCCAGGTCGGCAACAGACCGATGAAAATTCCTTTTTCAGCAGCTTTTTTTAAGACCCAGTCAACATGGGCAAAATAGGCTTCATTGGGCTTAAGGGGATCATTGTCGATCAGTGGCTTGTTGCCCTCCATATTTGGTACGTTAAGGCCGTCAACCTCGGCAAGCACAACAGCCTGGATCACGGTGAATCCAAGCGATCGGCGGTTCTCGAGATACTTTTCGGTTTCCTCCTTGTTCAGCCTGTGAAAGAGTTCCCAGCCTGTGTCGCCGAGATAGAAAAATGGGGTTCCGTCCTCAAAGACAAGAAATCTCCTGTTTTCTGAAACCCTGAGATTGCCATGCGAGAGATCAACCGACCTGCCATCCCATTGTCCGGCCTGGGGAGATGCCGGTAAACTTAATACAAGAAGGCTTAGTGCAAGTATATTTCTGATAATCATTTTTATATTGTTTTAGATATTTGAACACATACGAGGTGAACTTTGAACCGGTACAATGAATCTTATCAAGGTAAATCTATAGTAAAAATAATGTAAATTCGAAATCAATGCTTCAGCCACCCCTCCATAAAGTTCAAAGAAAAGGGCTCAATTTCGAAATGTTCCTGGGTTTTTACGATTTTTTCATCTTTAATCCCTGTCCATCTGTTGTCGTCTGCTGCATCAGCGTAATTTTCAGAGTAAAGTGACCTTATTCTCATTAATCCGGCACAACACTCCAGTTTTACTTTCTGTCTGGTTTCAGTATAGTTTACAAGCAGCAAATGTCCCTGTTTCCCATCCGACAGAGCCAGACAATCTGCAATGAGGGGCCTTGAGCTTTCACACCTTACAAGGCTGAGTTTCTTATTGTTCAGAAGAAACCTGAACACATGAAAAACCGGGAAAATAATTCCTTCTTTTGAAGGAAACTGCGACGTATTGTCAGGTTCGCTTTCGCCGCGGATTATTCCTCTCTCACCAGCAGTTTCATAGTAAGTGATGCTGTCTGCACCAGCCTGACAAAGATTCTTAAGGCTTCCGGCGGTCCAGCATGCTTCAAAAAGCGACATCATGAGGTTGTCAGCCTGGGGGGATTGTCCCGGGCCTGTCCGTGGGAGTTCAATGAAGCCAGGGCTTGAATTGAACCTACTTCTGATAGTTACCGGGGATATCAGAATCTTCTTGTTGCCGGCAATTTTCTGAGCGCTTTTTACTGAATTGAACTGTGATTCCAGGTTTTCAACAAGAGTCAGATTGTCGGAAGCGTACTCATGTGCATGAATTGAATAGCAAATACAATCATTGCCTGTTTCCCCGGGCCTGTTATTATTCAACTCTTCAAAACCGGCATTTGTTCCCGTTGCTATTTTAACATCAGGATTTACTTTTCTAAGAAGAGGAATAACTTCGGTGGCAAGTTTATCGGGAGTGGAAGGACTTGAAAGGTGATAGAGCAGAAAATTTGCTGCCGGAATACACCGTCGGGAATACCAGTCAATGAAGTTATTTATCTGTTGATGTACATTATCATCAAAGAAGAGGGCAAATTCTGTCCGGCAGCCCAGATCAAGCGCTTCCTGGCAGAACTCTTCAGCCTGGAACTGCCAGCCGCTCTTATATAGATTGAAATCGCCCCTGTAAATGTCAAACTTAGCCGACCGAATTAACTTGATTTCACCGGGAGTCAGAGGATCGCGGCGGCTCGACCGGCAAATCCCGACAGACGGGATCCTGAGATTTTCATCAGGCGAAATATTAATGATCGTTGAATCGTCCAGCATATTAATATGTTATTCTATCCGGAAGTGCATTCAGGAATTCCTTCACTTAATTAAGCAAAGATGTTGTAAAAAATCGGAAAGTGACATTCCTGATATATTCTGTTGCCGCAGATTGGTTAATAAATCTTCTGAGGATAATCATACTTATAAGGAATTGATAATAATTTAACAAAATTCAATCCTGTGATTTAACCCTTCAATAAAGTTATATGGAAATATTCTGGATTTGCATTATTCTTTATGGTTTTGTACTTTAACCTGGATTTTTACAGCACTTTAAACAGGCTTTCAGAACTATTTCATAATTCATCTGTTTCACAGGTAAATTAATTAAAGCAAGTTTATGAAAAGAATATTCTTAATAATCACAATTTTGATCCCTGTTTATATTTTATCAGGATTATCATCATTAAAATCTCAGGTATTTCTCGACCTGGAGTCCGGAGTTGTATTTTCGGGATACAATGATGTCCGGATTCCTGGCGATCAGGGCACTTTGTTCTCACTGAGCGGGGAACTGGATGCATCACCGAAGGTATTTTACCGGGTTCGCGCAGGATATACGTTTGGGACACGTCATAATCTCTCGGTTTTATATGCACCTCTTGAAGTAAAATCAGATGGCAGTCTTAACCGTGACCTGACATTTGAAGGTGTTATTTTTCCTGCCGCTACACCGCTGGAGGGAACCTACAAATTCAATTCCTACAGGGTGACCTACCGTTATGATATTGTCGAAAGGCCAAAATTTGAATTTGGTCTGGGATTTACAGCAAAAATCAGGGATGCAAAAGTTGCCATTTACTCAGAATCAGATGAAAGCATCAAGACGAATGTCGGATTTGTTCCGATAATCAACTTTCATGCTGAATGGAAAGCCGGTGAAAACCTGTCGTTCCTGGTTGATGGCGACGCACTTGCCGCCCCTCAGGGAAGGGCAGAGGATGTTCTGGCCGCCATTCAATACAAAGTTTCAGAGAAAGTCCGGATTAAGGCCGGTTACAGGATACTCGAAGGCGGAGCTGACAACGATGAAGTCTACAACTTCTCACTTTTCAACTATGCAGCAGCTGGTGTGGAATTCAGGTTCTGACAGGAGGAGTTGGCAGTTGGCAG
>CAZKTX010000220.1:0-3202 GCA_964555805.1 uncultured Rikenellaceae bacterium | reverse complement strand
ACTACAATTCTCCCATCGCACAGCTCCCCGGTCCTGACATGCTCCGCACTACAATCCTCCCATCGCACAGTTCCCCGGTCCTGACATGCTCTGGAACACCATCCTCACATCGCACAGTTCCCCGGGCCTGACATGCTCTGGACCACCATCCTCCCATCGCACAGCTCCCCGGGCCTGACATGCTCCGAACTACAATTCTCCCATCGCACAGCTCCCCGGGCCTGACATGCTCTGGACCACCATCCTCCCATCGCACAGTACCCCGGGCCTGATATGCTCCGCACTACAATTCTCCCATCGCACAGCTCCCCGGTCCTGACATGCTCCGCACTACAATCCTCCCATCGCACAGCTCCCCGGGCCTGACATGCTCCGCAGGAGCATCGGACTGCCGTCTGCTTCTCTGAAAGAGAAGGATTTTAATAACCTCCGGTGAAACCGGAGGTACTGCGCGCCCTTGCCTGTAAAGCTCCGATAGGAGCGACATGTGTTTATCCAAACAGTAGGGTTGAAAATCTACTTTTCCTTCAGATTTCTACCATTTACATTTTAATCATGTAAAAACCGCACAAAACAGGAAAACATATATCTCAGCAACTAAAAGAACAGGGTGAATCCGATCGCAGACCCAAGATTGTCGCCAGTTGTCTTTAAATTGTTGTCTTCCGAATAGGTCAGTTTCGTCCGGCTCAATTCAACTCCCAGATCGATAGAGATATTTTCATTGATGAAAAAGGCAAGACCCAAACCGCCGCCAAAAGCATAACCAGAGAATGACTCTTTTATGATGTCAGTCTTTTCCGTTGCTTTCGCATAACCCAAACCGGCCTGGACATAAGGCTTGAAGGAGGATTTTAGCGGGATGTAATACATTAAGGTTGGCATAAACACAAGCTCATTTGATTTATAAACATTCGCTGCGGAGTGGGAGTAGCTGGCTGAAAGCGCTAAAGCAAAATTGTCTGCTACAAAATAACCTATTGCCGGCATGAACTCAAATGAATTCATTTCCGAACCGCCCGATGGATAAGGTGTCCCGTCATACGAATTATCTGAAGAAGTACGGACAAATTCCAGGCTTGTCTTGCCTGAAACAATAAGGGTTCCCTTTTCTGTTTGCGCAAAAGTCAAGGATGAAATCATGAAAAGACTAATCATCAAAACTGCTTTTAAGCTCATAGTACTGGAGTTTTAAGGTTTTTATTTAAGGAATTTTACAAGAGATATCCTGATTTTCCTGAATCATTTTCTCTTTTTAAACGAATCTGCTCTGTATGTTATTGTTTGGAAGGCAGATTCAATTGAGAATTGAACCCAATCCCATAAGGGCCATTTTCAAATTACCTCATTTTCAAATTTTCAAATTGCCTCATTTTCAAATTCTTTTCTTCAAATTGCCTCATTTTCAAATTCTTTTCTTCAAATTGCCTTATTTTCAAATTACCCATCCTTCTCCCTTATCTGCACCCTCCTTATCTTCCCGCTTATAGTTTTTGGCAGTTCGGTGACAAATTCAACTATCCTGGGATATTTGTACGGCGCCGTAACCTTCTTTACATGTTCCTGAAGTTCTTTTGCAAGATCATCACCCGGCTTGTAGTTTTTCGAAAGCACTATAGTGGCCTTCACAACCTGGCCCCTGTCGGGATCGGGAACCGCCGTAACAGCACATTCAAGCACCGCGGGATGCTCTATAAGGGCGCTTTCAACTTCAAAAGGACCTATCCTGTACCCCGAACTCTTTATAATATCATCAGCCCTGCCGACAAACCAGTAATAGCCGTCTTCGTCGCGCCAGGCCATGTCGCCGGTTCTGTAAACTCCATCTGACCATACCCTTGTTGTGAGCTCATCATCGCGGTAATAACCCCTGAACATGCCCACTGGTTTTCTTTTCCCTGTGTAAATCACAATCTCCCCCTCATTTCCTATCTCGCACGAATTCCCCGTTTCATCAACAATGTCAATATCATAACCCGGCGAAGGCTTGCCCATCGACCCCGGCTTGGGAGTCATCCAAGGATATGTCGCAAGTGCAACAGTGCATTCCGTCTGACCGTATCCTTCCATCAGCTTTAAGCCCGTTTTCTCATAAAAAAATTTATAAACCTCAGGATTCAGGGGCTCTCCGGCAACAACACAGTTTTTGAGATTACTCAGATCGAATGCTTTCAGATCTTCCTTTATAAGAAACCTGTAAATTGTGGGAGGGGCACAGAATGTCGTGACTTTATATTTCTCAATCACTCCAAGGATATCCCCTGGAACGAACTTGTCATAATCATATGTCATCACTGCACTGCCTGATATCCACTGACCATATATCTTTCCCCACGCCGACTTGGCCCATCCGGTATCGGCTATTGTGAAATGCAGACCGTTATCCCTGACGTTTTGCCAGTATAAAGCGGTAACAATATGTCCGAGCGGATATGTGAAATCGTGAGTCACCATTTTCGGCATCCCTGTAGTTCCGGATGTGAAATACAAAAGCATTGCATCATCATTCTTCACAGCTTCATCCGGCCCCGGCCTTAAAAACAACTCCGGGCTCCCGTCCATTCCCTTTGAGAAATTGATCCAGCCTTCCCTGTCCTCACCGATGAGTACTTTATGTTTCAGTGACGGCGATTTGTCTTCAGAGTCTTCAATGTGCTGCATTACAATGGGATCGGGAACGCAGACAATCATCTTTATATCGGCTGCGTTGTTCCTGTAGACTATGTCTTTTGCAGTCAGCAGGTGAGTGGCAGGGATCGTTACAGCTCCTATTTTGTTTAACCCGAGCGTGCAGAACCAGAATGTAAAGTGTCTTTTCAGGATCAGCATGACAGGATCGCCCTTGCGGATGCCTTTCGACCGGAAGAAATTCGCAGCCTTGTCGCTGAAATATTTCATCTGCCCGAATGTGAACACTGCTTCATTGCCTTTGTCATCGCACCATACCATGGCTGTCTTATCCGGACTTGCAAGCGCTATTTCGTCAACTACATCATAGGCAAAGTTGAAGCTTTCGGGAATCGCTATTTCAAACCCCGATTTAAACTCCTCGTATGATTTGAAATCAATCTGTTTCAGGTATTTGTCTAGAACCATTTCAGTTATCTGTATTATCTTATAGTACCATTGCAAGAAATTTCACCTGTTCATTGTTGAGGGCTTTCATCGCGTGATTGTAGCCTGAGTCGAAATATATCGAATC
>CAZKTX010000219.1:0-3222 GCA_964555805.1 uncultured Rikenellaceae bacterium | reverse complement strand
AATCATATTCCAGATTCAATATTGAATCATTGACAATCAATTCCTTCAATTCAATACTGTGGTTTCTTCTGGAAATACAGAAACTTAATATTTTCCCCGTAAAAACGGAAAAAATCTTCAGGTCTGTTCCGGAATACATAGAAAAGGAAATAAATAATCCACACGATATTGCCGGTAAAAGGCTTCTGCTCAGGCTCGTTGAAAAGTCAATCGAATCGGTTAAGGATAATACCGTAAGTGCTCTTCTTAAAAGTATGGTTGATAGAATTAAAAGTGAAAAAGTTCATAAGGAACTGCCGGATGAAACAGATGTTATAGATTTCATCAAAAACGCATGGCAGAAGTTGGTTTATGGTCCCTATATATTGGATGGAGCAGGAACGATTTTTCAATTCGAAGAGACATTTTCATTTATTGATAATGAAAATAACTGGAATAAGCGACTTGAAAACATAAACGGGCAAGGTTTGGGTCTTACTGGCTTTGCAGGACTGGCGTTAGGATTGCTCAGGGCACAGGGCACAGAACAAGAACCTGACAACTCTGAACTCTGGACTCTGAGACATTTGCAGACTTCAGGTACCCCTCCCCCTGCTCTCCACAACTGTAATCCGGATCTACCTAAAACAGAAAAGGAGGTATTAAGGCAATGATAACCATAAATAATGCAGGCTGCCAACCTGGTTGTTATGATTTGAAAGTATTAACTTTAATTTTTATAAGAAATGAAAAAGCTTGGTAAATTGCAGATCAATCCTAACAGATTGATGAAAAATGAGGAGTTACTTATTTTAAGAGGTGGTGATTATAGTAACTGCTGTCGGTGCACAAATGGATATTATATGATTGCACCAACACCATCTTTATGCGAAAGTAGTTGCGCAGAATTGCCTGGTCAGCATGGAGTTTGGCAATGTTAATTATAAATAATAGAAGGTCAATTAATTATCCCTGGTACCTTCGATTAGAAAACAAAGCCTGACCACAAAGTACAGGAGGCTGAAGACCTGTATATCAGCCTCTTATTTCCTTTTTTAATTTAATTGACCTGAATTAACGGTTCCAATTTTAATTGTTCCTGTTCATAATCCAGTTTTAGTTGGCGATCAAACATTGAATATTGTAACAAATAACTATATGGTTTATGAGAATAAAATATCTGGCATTTATTACAATTGTAGCAATATCTTGTAAACCAGAAAACAGTGGTATCACAAGATTTGATCCAAGAGAACTCAATGAGAATGAAATAATATTATCAGAAATAGCTGATAATGTTATATATATACCATTTGATAACAGTATCTCACTGGGTCCATTTTATAAAAACATTATACTCACAGGAAACTCAATATACTTTTCAACAAAAGAAAATGGAATTCTTTCCTTTAGCAGAAGCGGAAAATTTATAAGGAAAATAGGAAGTTTTGGAAGAGGTCCAGGTGAATACGTTTATTCCTATGACGTCAAGGTCGATATTGTAAAAGAAACAATTTACAATTTGGATCAGAATATAATTAAGGTATTTTCTAAATCTGGAAATTTTCTTAGAACCATTAATTTAAATGAATTTGGAGATAATCTGGATTCATTTGAGGTATTCAATTCCAAACTGTTCGTGTTTTACAAAATACAATGGTCGGGTTTTAAATATGAATGGATAATCCTTGACACTTTGGGTAATCTGATTAAAAGAAAGACAAGTTCGATTCCATCATTTTCTTGTGAATGGGGTGATCCATGGCTTACTTTTAAATGTGATGAATATTTATCTTATTGTAATCCCTTTACTGATACAGTGTTTTCCTTTTTACCTGATCTTACAAACAAGGTATCCTTCATTATTAGCCCAGGTGAACATAGAATGCCAAGGTCAAAAATTTACACATTCGAGAATTATAATAAATATTTACATCCTAAATGGTTTCTGGAAACAAAACGTTTTCTTGTATTGGTATTTGCTTACAAAAAGCCTTATCTGATTTTAATTGATAAGTCGAATAACGACTACTTCCTAATTACACTGGATGGTGATTATAGTGGTGATGCACTTTTTTTAACCGGAGGTATGATAAACGACCTTGATGGAGGAGCAAGGTTTTTACCAAAAGCGTACTACACAGAAAATAATAAAGAATACTTGATTGGCTTACAATATCCACAACAGATTAAAGCTCGGATAGCAAGTGATGATTTTAAGAACTTAATCCCAAAATACCCCGAAAAGAAAAAAGAGCTTGAAAAATTGGCTGCGAGCCTTAAAGAAACCGATAACCCTGTTCTTATTCTGGTGAGGCTCAAGGAAGGAATCTGAAGGCAAGTGTCTTGGGGGCAAACATGGGAAGAAGAAGCAAGGAGAGCAGTGCTTAATTGTCCACCGAAGCTTTCTATGAAAGCAGAAGCTTTAGCGATGGAATCAGTGAAGGTGGAACACACAGGGCAAGAAGTACGGTGCTCTTTGAATGAGACCAATGATAATTGAATAGTTAATAACTGAAGATATGGTAATTTCTTCGGAACATACCATTAAAGAGGAATCATCTATTGACTGCAAAAAAGTAAGTTTTACCCTTCGAAATGAGGTGAAGGAGAGAAAGCAAGACTGCAAGATAGATTTAACCGACTTCACATTCCTTATGCCCCTGCGTATTGATTCCGAAAAAAGGAGAGAAAATGCAGACACCTCAATAAGCTTTATTTTAAGACATTTCGATACAACAGTTATTATGGTGGAGGGCGATGAATCAAAGAAATATTATCCTGATTTCCAAACCGGGAATTTGCTTTATGAATTTATTGATGACAAAAATGTTTTTTTTCATAAGACAAAATACATAAACAGGCTTATTGAAACAGCATCTACCAGATTTATTGTTGTATGGGATGCTGATGTCATTGCTCATCCTGATCAGGTACTTGAATCCGTCATGGTCCTGCGAAAGGAAGAAGCAATTATTAGCATACCATATGATGGAAGAGTTTATATATGTGATAATTCCCTGAGCGATCTTTTCAGGAGTATTCCAAATGCAGAGATCCTGTTAAAGCTTGCTCCCTGTTTACCCTTAATGTACGGATATTGTTCCACGGGTGGGGCTTTTCTGACTGACCGGAATAAATACTTTGAGGCCGGCGGTGAAAACGAGAACTTTCTGGGCTGGGGTCCTGAAGACTTTGAGAGAGTTAAGAGGATGGAGATTTTGCATCAGACTGTTCATTTTG
>CAZKTX010000218.1:0-3241 GCA_964555805.1 uncultured Rikenellaceae bacterium | reverse complement strand
AAGTGGACAGCTTCTAAAAACTCACGAATTTTTATTGTAAAACAATATCTGAATTATCGTTTTACAACAATTATTTTACCTGAAACGATATGATTTTGCTGACAGTTCTTATTCCTGAACGACTTGCACGATCCCGCTGAGCGGGACTTCGTCGTTTCACTCCTCAGCTTGCACAACCTTCTTTGGCAAGTTGGTTCTGAGAGGGAGGGACTTCAATATTGTTAAAAAACTACTGCCAGTCGCAGACGAAGCTTGTAACTTCGTGCTTCTGTTGTTCTTTCTTCAGTTGTTCTTTTTCCTTGATCTGGCTCTGTATCCTCATATAGTGTTCTTTGAGCCTTCTGGCGTTTTCCTCAAGTTGTTTTTCAAGGCTAAGCTTGTAGGGGCTTATCCTGACTCCTTTGTTCAATTCCTGTGTTTCCATAGTTGCCAGTTTTACTTTATGGTACCTAATCCATAAGCAGGTGACACATATTAAACGTATAACCTGACAAAATATTCTCAAACCGCAGCAATTTCATTCTTGCTGCAGCCTTCTCAGTTCCTCAAAGAAAGCCAGCACCCCGTTTGTTTAGTTGTTAATCAGTATTTTATTGTGCTAAATTCCAGAATTGGAAAGGTGAAAGGTGCTGGCCGGAATCAAAGTTAAGAAAAACAAAATGAACAGAGTCATTTGTTTAAGTAACAATAATCAGCAAGTTATGAACAGAAAGTCGTGCCGGTTGTGCCAGTTATGCCAGTTATGCCAGTTATGCCAGTCATGCCAGTCATGCCAGTCATGCAGGTTGTGCCGGTCGTGGTTGTGAAGTTTTTACCTTTTTTTAATTATCAGGTTGAGCAGGAACAGGATAATAACAGCGCCTATTGCCCCCGTCAGTACGGCGGCGATCCAGCCGGAACCCAGGCTAATACCGAGCTTTCCGAGAAGCCAGTAACCCAGGAAGCTTCCTGCGATACCCACAATTATATTGCCAATAAGGCCCAGCCCGCTGCCCTTGTAGAGCACGCTTCCAAGCCAGCCGGCTACAGTGCCAATCAGAAGAGTTACTAATATTTCCATTTTTAACAGTATTGATGAGAAAATTCGAGTATCACAATTTAGAAGAAATTATGTTATAAAACAACAATTTTGTGTGATAATATAAAAGCTTCCATGCAAAGCATTTTTCGTTGCAGGGTGAAATATGTGGACAGGAAACCGACCCGGGCTGCAGATTTCAAGTTACCGCCGGGAAATTCAAGGATTGTAATGGACGGATCCTGAAGTCGGGGCCGGAAAACTACCTGTCTGTCAGACCGTAAAAATCAATGCAATTCTGTCCGAGGATTTTTTGCCGCACTTCGTCAGGCATTTCTGAGATGTAGTTCTCAATTATATTTATCACTTCATGGTATTCCCTGCTGACCCGGCATACGGGCCAGTCGCTGCCAATCATCAGACGGTCGGTTCCGAAGGCATTAAAGATAACATCGAGGTATGGATTGAAATCTTCGGGAGTGTTGTTACGCCAGTCAGCTTCCGTTACAATTCCTGAAAGCTTGCACAACACATTTTTGTTCTCTGCAAGCATTGCGATGTCATCCTTCCACGGATCCGTAACCCGGTCCTTTATCAGAGGCTTGGCGATATGATCAACAACGAATTTCTGTTCGGGGAACATTGTAACCACGATTTGGGCAAGCGGCAGATGCTTCGGAAAAAGAAGGAGGTCGTATGTCAGATTGTATTCTTTTAAGATACTGATCCCTTTAAGGAAATCATCACGAAGCATGAAGTTATCTTCAGGCTCGTCGTGAACCACATGTCGAACCCCTTTGAATTTTCCCGATCTGGTGAATTCATCGAGCTGCTTTCTTAAATCACTTTCCGAACACAGGTCAACCCAGCCTACAACACCTTTTATAAGAGTGTGTTTTTCAGCGAGGCTTAAAAGCCAGCGTGTCTCTTCAGAAGTCTGCCTGGCCTGAACCGCTACTGATCCGGCGAATCCGGCTGACAGCAATTCAGGTTCAAGATCGTCCGGAAGCCAGTCGCGTTTCAGGATTGTCATCCTGTTATCGATCCAGCTATAATCAGTTGCATTGTAATTCCAGAAATGCTGGTGCGAATCAATCTTCACTGTTTGAATTTTAACAGTATTTTCAGGTGCTTATGTGGTTCCTTTTCAAGCATCTCAAATGCCTTCTGAGTTTCGGAAGGATGCATTATATCCGTAACAATTGAATCGGGCTTAAGGGTTCCGCGGTTCATGTTGTCAATTGTTTCTGCAAATTCACCGTGTGAAACCCGCGATGTCATAATAATGCCTTCTTTCCAGATCAGTTCCTTCATTACTATTGGTGACGGTTCCGATGACAGGCCAAGGACGCAGACAGTGCCGCCGCCCCTGATTGACTGAATGCATCCCCTTACAGGATTTACAAGACCCGGCAGATCTTTAGTGTGTCCAACAGCTTCAAACGCGATATCAACTCCTTCGCCGCCAGTAAGCTCTTTGACTTTGTCGACTGCATTCTCTTTTAAAGCATTGATTGTATGAATATCGCCGTATGCTTTTTTTGCAATTGCAAGTCTTTCATCAAGAATATCGACAATTATAACTGTATTCTGTGTTTTGGTTCTCAGGGCCTGAAGAATGCTCTGGCCGACCTTGCCGGCGCCCCATATAACAACCCTGTCGCCCTGTTTTACATTAGCCCTTTTGCAGGCATGAAATCCTATTGAGAGAACTTCGACAAGGGCGGCATGCTCATCGGGAATATTGTCTGTAACTTTATAAAGCATCGTTTCGGGCACTTTCATGTACTCGCTGAAACCGCCGTCAAGATCAATGCCGACAAGTTTCAGGGTCGTGCAGGCAGGGTAATGATGTCTGAGGCAGGCAGGGCAATGACCGCACCATATAATGGGATCAACCGCCACCCGGTCGCCGGGTTTGTGATTTTTAACATCGGGTCCGGTTTCAACAACGGTGCCGGCAAACTCATGTCCCTGTATAAGCGGCAGTGAGGTTCGCGGATGGAATTCTCCCATAAAGACATGCTGATCGCTCCCGCATATGCAGGCATAGCTGACTTTTACGAGAACTTCATTCCCGCTGATCTCAGGAATATCTGCCTGTTTCCATTCGACTCTCCTGTATTGGGTCAGAACAGCCGCATTCATCTTTTTCATCATAATATAATTTTGATTTTAAAGGTATGATGGAACCCACATGACTGAAAATTATATAAATACGTG
>CAZKTX010000217.1:0-3307 GCA_964555805.1 uncultured Rikenellaceae bacterium | reverse complement strand
TGAAAATCCTGAAAATTTTGATTTCCCCTGTATTCATGGGGATGCTGTTTGTTATTTTCGCCGCTTCGATGGCTGCTGCCACATTCATTGAAAATGACTACGGATCTGCCTCTGCCTACAATTTTGTGTATGACACAAGGTGGTTCGAACTGATTCTGCTCCTTCTGGCTGTTAATCTTGTCGGTCAGGTAATCAGCCTGAAGCTTTACAGGAAGCAGAAGCTGACAGTATTCCTTTTCCATCTTTCATTTATCCTGATACTGGCGGGATCAGCCATAACCCGCTATGCGGGCTGGGAGGGATCAGTTCACATCCGCGAGGGAGAGGAACAGAATAAATGTTATTCGACCGACAGGTTCATCAAACACAAACTTATTGATGCATCAGGTACAATTGTCGATCAGAGCTCCGAAAAATACTATATGAGTATGAAATCGGCCGGAAACTTCAGAAAGAAGATAAGTGGTGCAGGAGCCGGTTACGAAATTCTGCTTTCAGGAATAGTTGCTAACGCTGCTGAGGCAGTAGAACAGGGCGGAGCCGGAAACGGAGCAATAATATCATTTGTGGCAGCCGACAGCCTGACACGGCAGACTATTATACTGAAGGAAGGCGAATCAGTGAAGATACGGGATATTTCAGTCGGGTTTCTGTCAGGCGAACAGAACGATGTGTCAATTTCATACGATTCATCATCCTTTTACATTAGCGCCACTTTTCCTTTCACACGCGATGGCATGATGGCCGGTGAGTCACTTTCATTCAGCCAGGGTGATACTGCAGCATTCCTGCCGATGAATATCTACAGGGTAAAAGGCATCAGCATAGTTCCTCAGCAGATGGAAATCCACGGAGATACAAGGATTGTTTCGGCTGACAAGGAAATGAGGGAAACCGGGAAAAACGCTTTCATCTTCAGCGTAAGGTCCGACGGCAGTCCTTCACAGGAAATTGTTTTGTGGGATGATGAGAATCAGTCTTCTACCTCAGGATCTGTAATGATTGACGGCAGAACCCTTGAAATCAGCTTCGGCGCCGAAGAAATCACGCTTCCATTCTCCCTCAGGCTGAATGATTTTATCCTCGACAGATATCCAGGTTCAAACAGCCCTTCGGGATACAAGAGCGCTTTGCTTCTTGCCGACAGAAACTCCGGCATCGAAAAGCCGTTTACAATTTATATGAACAACATCCTGAAGTATAAAGGCTGGAGGTTTTATCAGTCATCATACGACCAGGACGAGATGGGCACTATTCTTTCGGTAAATCACGATCCGGCAGGAATGATAGTTACATATGCTGGCTACGGTCTGCTGATACTGTTCATGATCCTGTCGCTGCTTAACAGGAAATCACTGTTCAATACAGTTCATTCAGGATTCTGGGATTCCGCGATAAGAAAGAAATCCGCAGCTGTCTTGCTGGCGTTTTTAGTTACCGGCTCGTTTAATGCCTGGTCGCAGAGACTGGTCCCCGACAGGGAGATTTCAGATGAGTTTGCGAAAGTGCTGGTTCAGGACCAGAAAGGACGCACTGAACCTCTTTTCACCCTGAGCAACGACATCCTCCGAAAGGTTACAAGGGAAAATAAATTCCAGAACCTTACCTCAATGCAGGTTTTCCTGGGAGTGTATCTCGATTTTGATAACTGGAAGGATGTACAGATGATTAAAGTCTCGAACAGGGATCTTCAGAAAACAATCGGGATCACCGGCTCCTATGCTTCTTTTTCAGAACTTGTGGACCTTCAGACCGGACAATACAAGCTTGGGGAAAAGGTGGGAGAAGCTTATTCCAGATCCCCGGGAGCAAGGACCAAAGCCGATAAGGAGTTAATGAAGGTGGATGAAAGATTGAATATTCTTTACACAATCTATACAGGTGGTTTCACAAAGATATTTCCCCTTCACGACGGAAGTCTGAACTGGGGGTCGCCAGAAGAAGCATTAAAGACTGCACTTAACAGGGACGACTCGGTTTTTATCGCGAATGTGATGCCGGTATTATCCGATGCCCTGAGAAGCGGAAATACTTCCACCGCAAAACAGATTGCACGATCGGTGCGGGAATACCAGTCGCGATTCACTGCTTACGAACTGCCGTCACAGAGTCGGATAAATGCGGAATCCCTGTATTACAGGATGATGATCTTTGAACGACTTTTCCCTTTTTATCTGGCTATTGGCATTCTGCTGCTTGCCGGTCTGATTGTGATTGTTGTAAAGGGGAGGAAGTCCACCCTGCTGTTCACACGGGTTCTAAGCTGGATTCTCTTTGCAGGATTTCTTGTACATACTTTCGGACTTGGACTGAGATGGTATATTTCAGGGCATTCGCCAATGAGCAACGGGTACGAATCGATGATATTCATCTCATGGATTACCCTGCTGGCCGGATTTATCTTCAGCCACAGGTCGCTTTTTGCACTTCCCGCAACAGCAGTACTGTCAGGTCTGACCCTTATGGTGGCACACCTGAGCTTCATGGACCCTGAAATCACAAACCTTGTACCGGTCCTGCAATCGTACTGGCTTACCCTTCATGTGTCGGTCATAACGGCCAGCTACGGTTTCCTGGGACTGGGTGCAATACTGGCAATCATTGCGATGATTCTTCTTTCCCTTTCCGGAAAATCAAGCCTTGAAAGGATTTCAGCAACAATTGATGACCTGACTGTGATCAACTATAAATCACTTACAATAGGATTGTATCTTCTTACTACCGGCACCTTCCTGGGTGCGGTGTGGGCAAATGAGTCGTGGGGCAGGTACTGGGGCTGGGATCCCAAGGAGACATGGTCGCTTATAACAATCATAGTATATAGTTTCGTAATTCATGCCAGGATGATCCCTGGTCTGAAGGACATATATACTTTCAACCTGCTGTCGCTGTTTGCATTCTCTTCGGTTCTGATGACTTATTTCGGTGTGAACTATTACCTTACCGGACTTCATTCATATGCCGGAGGCGATCCGGTGCCGGTGCCTGTCTTTGTATATGTGGCCGTTGCCGTCCTCGTTTCGCTGGCAGTTCTGGCCTATGGCAGGTACAGAAAACTTTCAGCGCGTTGATTGGTGTGGATTGCCGCCTCCGCTTCGCTTCGTCGGCGATTGCCGCCTCCGCTTCGCTTCGTCGGCGATCCCCTGGGGGGAGGTCTCCAGACATAAAAAGCCTTTCATTCGCTTCGCTCATTACGGGCTTTGTTTTTTCAGCGCTTTTGAAAGCGAGCTTTCAACGCGCTGAAAAAACAAAGCCCTTCCCGCCTGGGGGCGGGAAAGGCTTTTTATGTCTGGGGTGGAAGATGGGA
>CAZKTX010000216.1:0-3350 GCA_964555805.1 uncultured Rikenellaceae bacterium | reverse complement strand
AAGGTTTCAACGAAATCCTCCTTTACACAACGCCCAACGGCAATGTTAAAGTAGAAATATTTCTGCAGGATGAAACCGTATGGCTTACTCAGCAGAAGATTGCTGATTTGTTTGGGGTTCAGCGCCCGGCCATAACAAAACACCTGAAGAATATTTTTGAAACCGGAGAACTCAGTGAGGAAGCAGTATGTTCCAAAATGGAACTAACTGCAGCTGATCGAAAATCGTACAGAACTCAATTTTACAACCTCGATGCCATCATATCTGTAGGCTACCGGGTGAACAGTGTGCAGGCCACCCATTTTAGGATGTGGGCTACGGAAAGGCTAAAGGAATACATCATCAAAGGTTTCACTATGGATGATGAACGGCTGAAGAACCCCGGTAATATTTTCGGAAAGGATTATTTTGAGGAGCAACTTGCCCGCATACGCGACATCCGAAGCAGCGAGCGGCGTTTTTACCAGAAGATCACCGATATTTACTCGCAATGCAGTGCCGATTATAATACAGATGCTCAAATTACAAAGGACTTTTTTGCAACGGTTCAAAACAAACTCCATTGGGCAATCACCGGACAAACAGCTGCTGAAATAATAGCAGCAAGAGCTGACAGCGCCAAACCCAATATGGGCCTTACCCATTGGAAGAATGCACCCAAAGGAGCCATACGTAAAACAGACACCGGTATTGCCAAAAACTACCTGAACAAAGAGGAACTGGAAGGACTGAACAGGATAGTGAGCATGTACCTCGATTATGCCGAAAACCAGGCTAAAAAAGGGGTTGTGATGTTTATGAAGAACTGGGTGGAAAAACTTGATGCATTTCTGAAATTCAATGAGGAGGAGATATTGAATCATCAGGGTAAAATTTCGCATGAGTTGGCCCTGGCTCTTGCCGGAGAAGAATTTGACAAGTACAGGATTAAGCAGGACAAGCTATTTGAGTCGGATTTTGATAAAGAGTTAAAAAAGCATAATCTGCGAAAGAATAAATAACAACCTCATGTACAGCGAAGATGAATTGCTCATGCTCTCCGGGGTTCAACATGTTGCTTTTTGCGAAAGGCAATGGGCATTGATTCATATTGAACAGCAATGGTCTGAGAATGTACTGACAGTCGAAGGACATCATCTGCACGAAAAAGTAGATGATCCGTTTGAAGCCGAGATCCGCGGCAATACTGCAATAATCCGTGCACTTCCTTTAGTGTCATTGCAGTTAGGATTTTCCGGTATAGCTGATGTTGTTGAACTGTCCAGGGCAGGCGATGATGTTACAAATGGTATTCCGGTTTCGGGCAGGGAAGGAAAGTGGCTGCCGGTTCCTGTGGAATACAAAAGGGGAAAGCCCAAACCCGATCATTGTGACGAAGTTCAGTTATGTGCCCAGGCCCTTTGTCTCGAAGAAATGTATGGGATATCAATCAGTAAAGGATTTTTGTATTACGGGCAAACCAGGCACCGGCACGAAGTTGAATTTACAACTCAGTTAAGAGATAGTGTAATTACTTATTCACAACGTATGCATGAGTTATTCAGCAAAGGCATAACGCCGCCTCCGGTGTACAAACCACAATGCCGTTCGTGTTCACTGAAAGATATTTGTTTACCCAAAAATCTGAACAATAATTTTACAGTTGAGCAGTACCTAAATGATGTATTCAAATAATATTTGAGACAGGAGTTAGTATGAGAAAGCTATTGAATACCTTGTATGTTACCACGCCTGACTCTTATCTGGCCAGGGATGGTGAGAATGTCGTTATACGAGTGGCCGAATCTGAGAAATTCAGAATTCCTGTGCACAATATCGAGGGTATTGTAACTTTTGGCTATACCGGTGCAAGCCCGGCTTTACTGGGATTATGTGCCGAGAGAAATGTAGGAATCAGTTTTTTAACCGAACATGGCCGGTTTTGGGGTCGTTTATCAGGACCCGTTAAAGGAAATGTGTTGTTGCGCAGAAAGCAATACCGCATGGCCGATAATCAGGAAGAAGCATTATCGGTCAGCAGACTGCTGATAGCAGGGAAAATAGCCAATTGCAGAAATGTTGTGCAACGGGTATTGCGTGATCATGGGAAAGAATCAAATATTACTGCGCTTACGGAAGCATCAGCCCAACTCGAAATCAGGCAGAAACAGGCTTTAAAGGCAGCTGATCCCGACACACTGAGGGGTATTGAAGGCGATGCTGCAAATTCTTATTTTGGAGTTTTCAACCACTTTATTGTTACACAAGGGGATGATTTTGTAATGAATGGAAGAACACGAAGGCCTCCTAAAGATAAGGTGAACGCATTGTTATCATTTGTTTATACACTCCTGGCCCATGAAGTTCAATCGGCATTGGAAACAGTAGGGCTTGATCCTTATGTTGGTTTCTTGCATACCGACAGACCGGGAAGAGCAAGTCTTGCGTTGGATATAATGGAGGAATTCAGACCTTACCTGGCGGATAGGCTGGTATTGACTTTGATAAACAGAAAACAAGTTCAGGCAAAAGGCTTTGTTAACAGGGATCAATCAGGCATATTGATGGATGATGATACGCGAAAGGAAGTATTAACAGCCTGGCAGAAGCGCAAACAGGAGGAGATCCAGCATCCTTTTCTGCAGGAATCCATACCTGTGGGTCTGTTACCATATGCACAGGCTTTGTTGTTTTCGAGATTTATTCGGGGTGATTTGGGGAATTATCCGGTGTTTGTAATGAAATAGCCAAGGATTATGATGATACTGGTGACCTATGATGTTGAGACCATGACTGCCGCCGGGCGTAGACGTTTGCGCCGGGTTGCCAAACAATGTGTGAATTTTGGCCAGCGTGTTCAGAACAGTGTGTTTGAATGTGTGGTTGATCCGGCACAGTTGACTGAATTAAAGCACAGGTTACTTGAAATCATTGATTTGGAGAAGGACAGTTTAAGGTTTTATCATTTGGGTAACAATTGGAGCAATAAGGTAGATCATCATGGGACAAAAGCTATTTTAAATCCTGAGGAGGATACCCTGATCATTTAAAGTCCGCGAACCTGAAGTGCTCATAAAAATCCCGGCTTTTTCGCGTTCATTGACATAATGGATTATTTGGACGTTTCTTATTATTAACAATATGTCATTTGGACCTTAGGTTATGATACCTTCGCAAAAGACAGAATTTAACCAACAGAATATTAGATATTTAACTATGATATAGTCGCACCCCGTGTGGGTGCGTGGATTGAAACAGTACTTAACACTCTCTCCCCTCGTCAACAGAAGTCGCACCCCGTGTGGGTGCGTGGATTGAAACAAACCTGTCACGCTTAATAAGTTCATGGTTGAAGGGTCGCACCCCGTGTG
>CAZKTX010000215.1:0-3415 GCA_964555805.1 uncultured Rikenellaceae bacterium | reverse complement strand
TTAGCCCGTTACTCAACCATTTCCGCCGTTTACCTGAAATAAGCGCTCAAAAAAATTGCTGGTGTCCACTTCTGGCAGATTCCGGCAGATCTTGGCAGATTCTGTCCACTTCTGTCCACTTTTTCCTGGCTTTTTCTTGCAATAATATCAAAACAATTGTTGAACTTTAGATGAAAGAATGTCTGATTTATGGTTTTAAAGAGTTTTATATTACCAAAGGTTCAATATATCAGAATCAATGGATTTGATTAACAAAAATGCTGAAAGAGAAGGGCAGCCTAAAAGCAGGGAGCAGGGAGCTTGGGGCAAGAAGCGCAGAGCACAGGGCACAGAGCTCAGGGCAAAACCCGGGAAACTCTGCGCCCTGCGCCCTGAGCCCTGAGCGGATTTCAAAATCTGCTCCGCTCCTTGCCCTGCGCTAGTGGCCCGGATCTTTCGCTGCAGGCCGGCTCCTCCCTAAAATTGCCCACCGGGCAATTTCCAAACGGTCGGCCCTTTAACAGAAAGGAGGTGTACTGGCAAAGATAATGGTTTAACCGGATTGGCAGCCAGACAATAATATGAAAGTCGCAGCTGAAACAAATAAACTGATAGTTAATAATTTAACACTTAATTTTATGAAAAAGCTTAATATACTTCAAATCAAAAAAGAAAGAATCATTTCAAATGATGAACTTAAGAAACTGAACGGTGGATATGATGGTGAAGGATGTACCTGCTTATGTATTCCTGGAGGTTACCTGCCGTCTGCTACACGGGATTGTGGACCTGAATGTTATTATGCATTTGGAACAACAGCCGGGTATTGTATTAATTAACTAAAGAGAGTATAAGCATTCAGGCTCGAGTTACCTGAGAGGCTGTTTAGGTTAATAAGCAGCCTCATTTCAAACCTTAAATGAGATATTTTAAATTTGCACTAATTGCAGATGGCTACAAAACAGATAATGAGAATTCCCTGTGTAGTAATGTTGGGTTTTATATTTTTGCTCAGCACTTGCAGATATGTGAAACAAGAAAATCCCACCTTGCTTTATAATGTAGATGCGGGAAAAGACTTCGATAAACTTAGTATTATACCTTTAAGCGCCATTGGAAGAAAGTTGGAGTATGTTCCGCTTGAAACTGATTCAGCTTGTCTGCTGCATTCGATATCAAAGGTTTCACTTACAGACTCATTTTTATTTGTAAGTGATAATAACCGGTTATTGCTTTTCGACAGAAAGGGGAAATTTATTAATCAGGTCGGATCTCAAGGCAGGGGCCCCGGGGAATATAACAGAATATTGGCTTTTGCTAATAACGTGAAAAACAGGGAAATATATTTGCTTTCTGACAGGAAGATACATGTCTATGATTTTAAAGGACAATTCATCCGGGAGTTTAATTTAACCTTCCCGAGCCAACAAATGCTGCTGACCGAAAACAATGACCTTATTCTTCATTCATATAACTTTCCTCACGCAAGTGAAAAGTCCCCTTATAGCTGGTATATTATTGACAGGTATGGGAAAACCCTTAAGGCTTTACCCAATACTTTAAAAAGATCAAATGGAGGAATTACAATTATTTTTACTCCATTATACATCTTTAGCGGTAAGATTCATTTTATGGAATTCGGGATTGACACATTGTATTGTTACTATAACGATATTAAAACACCTCATGTTATATTTCAATATGATGAGGTCAAATTACCCCCTGATCCGACCATTGATGAAGTTCCGGGATTACAGGGGAAGATTTGGATAAGCAGTGTACTGGAATCCGAAAGTTCATTGTATATACAAACCTGGAGCGCTATTCCTTATTCCATATCAAATTGTTTTTTTGATAAAACGACACTGACATTTCATAGACTGACAGAAAATAGTTTTGCTAATGATATTGACGGAGGAGCATCATTTTGGCCGATGTCGATATTAAATGATAGTCTGCTGGCCGATGTTGTGGATGCATATGATCTTATTAAATCATATACTGAGCAGGCAAAAAGTGCAAAACAATCTGATCAATTAACCAATGTAATAAATAGCATCACCGAAACCTCAAATCCGGTAATTGTAATCTTGTATCCCTGAAGTTTGAAAATGTGGGATGTTTTTAGGCAATCCTCAACCTTCATGAACCATCATTGCGGGTCCCTTTGATAAGGATACAATACAGCCATAAGGGCACCGTCATTCCGAGTCCCGCCTTGCGCCCCCCGCCCCCCGCCCCCAGCCCTCCTCTGTGCCCTGTGCCCTGCGCTCCCTGCTTTATTAATGCCTTTTTTAATTCCTCTGTTAATCCTTTTGTTAAGGATATATTTCAGGTTTTTGTCTGATCTTCCGGCAACTTTTGGAATATTTTTCCCTTTTTTTTTTGGGGGGGGGATTTTTTACTATTTTTAACATTTGGAATTAGTGAGAGTCCGATAAGGCGGTTGGGTGAATGTCTTCTTTTTATTATCCGGTAATGAACATTGATCCGAAAATTGATGATCTTTCTCTGAAGCGCAAATATAGAAACGAAGTAGCTAAGGAATATGGAATTTCTATAAGAACTCTGAACAGATGGTTCAGAAGGGAAAATATTAAGATTCCGCGAGGATTTATAGACCCGGCTCATCTGAGATTGATCTATAAGACATTCGGGATCCCCCAACCCCCGAAATAAGCGCTCAAAAAAAAGGCAGGTGTCCACTTCTGGCAGATTCCTGCAGATCTTGGCAGATCTTGGCAGATTCTGTCAACTTTTTCCCGGCTTTTCCTTGCAATCATATCAAATCAATTGTTGAACTTTATGTGAAAGAATGTCTGATCTGTGGTTTTAAAGAGATTTAAATTAACGGGACTGACGTGGATTTATCTTTAAATAAAATGATCGGGGATCGGTTACAACGAATTGCCAATGTGCTTCTCCTGAATGCCAGCTTTCTTGACAATCCCGGATTGCTGAACGGCAAAATGGGAATTGCAATTTTCTTTTATAATTATTCACGATACTCAAAGAACAAGATATATGAAGATTATGCCGGCGAGCTCGTTGATGAGATATATGAGGAAATAAACACTTCTACCCCTGTAAATTTTGAGAACGGGCTAACCGGTATAGGCTGGGGGATTGAATACCTTGTTAAGAATTGTTTCGTTCAGGCCGACACTGATGAAGCGCTTGAGGAAATAGATAGCGCTATCTACAGACACAGAATCAATAGCGCTGTCCTGATTAACACAGGTGATGACCTTTTTGGATATGGTTTTTATCATATTGCCAGAATTTTGGGCAAAGAAATAAATGATATCAATCTAGATACACTTATTAAGAAATATCATTTGATTTTTCTTACTGATGAATGTGAGAGACTTCTGGAACAGAAATCATATTCCAGATTCAATATTGAATCATTGACAATCAATTCCTTCAATTCAAT
>CAZKTX010000214.1:0-3427 GCA_964555805.1 uncultured Rikenellaceae bacterium | reverse complement strand
AAGTTTGGTAAATGCATAAACGCATTTAGTTGTAAATGAGGCAAAAAGGAATTAATGTTACAAATAATATTAAGGGAATACAGTCATAAACTTTTGATTTCTACGTTATATATTGTTGAGAATATTAAAGACTCTATGTTCCCCTTTTACCGATTTTCACTTTTGAAAGTGATAATAGTTTTATCATGCTTGCTTACTTCATGTGAATTTCAACCTCATGATATTCCTGAAAATAATATTGAAAAGCCATCAGAAATTGGACCTCCTATTGTTATCAACCTTAATGATTACAATGATACAATCATGATAGGATACATTACAAATTTTAATTATGAAATATCGGGTACTACAAATAAGATTGTCGCTGTACAAATCAGAATTGGTGAAACAATTATTCATGAATATATTGCAGATAACCAGCAAACATTCTCATTTACTTTTGATCCTTTAAATATTCCAGATGGTAATTATCAGTTGAGTATCCAAATATACACTTCTACAGGATCTGGCAGCTTAGCCGAAAGGTTAGGAATGGAGGGATATCTATATAATTTAGACTGGCCTGTTATTATTGATAAGGCAATCCCTGAAGGATATTATAATATAACCTTCGAAAAAGTCCATAACCCGGAAGGATTAAAACTTTCGTGGCCGCGGTTTGACCACGCAAATTGTGTCAGATATGTAATTTACAGAAGATACATACCATTTCAGCAGGAACCAGTTCCTATTGCTGAGATTGATGATCCAAAAGTGTCATATTACATTGACCATTCTTTCTGGGAAGGACAGGAGGCAATATATTTTGTAAGGATTATCACACCTTATGGGTACTATAATGGGAGTTATTCTCAGTTCAGGGATGAACTTATCGGAGTCTTGTCTGCTGACTGGCATAACGACGGAACTCTTGATGTTAACTGGAATAAAGCACAAAACCTTGAAACATTTGCCTCTTATTATATTTTTACAAGTTACAGTGATACTCCAACGGAATCTTATATAATCGGAAATCCTGATGAGAACCATGTTACATTTCGGGATGTTGGTTTTGGCTATGGTATCAATATTTATCTTGCAATTATACCGAAAGGACTAAGTGTAGCTGATTATAAAAACCTCAGGCTATACAAATATACTCACTATACTCCTGCTGAGATTCCTTATTTCTTTTTTTCATCCCTTGTAAATGATCATGAGTTTATCCTTTTATCACTACCAGAAATAATTTATAAATATTATCCTGATGAAAAAAGGACAGAGGATAGTATTTCTGTAAGTTTGACCCGCAGTGATCTTATTTCTGTTTCAAATGACGGAAATAGATTTGCTTATTTTCAAAATGGCAGCTTTTACATCAGTCGAACTGATGATTTTTCAACTGAAATCGTATTTACCGACCCCTCCATACCCTATCCTGAAAGTGTTAGTTGTCTTTCGATCTGTGATAATAACAGGCTTTTGGTAACCGATACCTGGAATCATATATATTTATATAATACTACAACAGGGCAACTTATAAGAAGAGATTCAATGGAGCTTACAGGATTGCAGAGGAAAACTGCAGTAATTTCTCCGGACGGCACAACAATGACGGCGATTACTGGAGTGCATGAAGTTAGTTTCTTCTCCCTTGAATCATCCGGCTGGCAGGAGAGAGGAAAACAACCGGAATTTCCAACCAATGTTTTTTATTCAAAGGACGGGGCATTTGTATATCTGGTAACATATAACAAGGTGATAACGTGCAGAACCAGCGATTTTGGGATAGTGTCGGTTCATACCATCCCTGAAGGCTATATCCGATCTGTGGATATTGACAGAGGCCATCTCTTATGTTCATTCATTTATGGCCCCGAATATAACATCGTTGAAATTGAATCTGGTCAGATTCTTAAAACACTTAATTTAGGAATTGGAGAAAGTACTATTTTTAAGAATCACATAATTTACAGCGGACGTCAGATTAGTCTGCCCCAGTTCTGACAGGTATGAAAGGATTTGTAAAATTCATATTGCTGTTCATATTTTTTATTCCGGCAGATCTGTCAGCTCAGGTTTCATTTGGGATCTTTGGAGGATTGGGTACATATAGTATGAGTGATCTTAAGGAGATCAACCGGATGCAGGCTGAATCGCTTCCCATTGAGACTGTAAAAGTTGACAATTTTAATCCTGGGTTTTATATAGGGACTTCCGTAAATTTAGAAATATACGGAATTTATTGTCTAGGTCTGCACTATCAATTCAACTCAACCGGTTCCAGGATTGGTCAGAAGGATTATTCCGGATATTATGCCTTCGACCAGATTGTAAATGGTCATTTTCTGGGGATAGAAGCTGAAGAAGTTATTGAAGAAAACAAATTTATGACAGTATCCCTTTCGATGATAACAGACGTCGGATTTACAAATCTTGAAATGAGAGAAACAATTTCAGTTTCTGAACAGAAACAGAAAGAATCAGAATTATTCACCGCAACTTCTTTTTGTCTTTACCCGAATGTAAAGTTTTGCATACCTGTCTATAAATTGATTTCCGGGAATTTTGCATTAGGTTTTCAATATGATTCCGGAGGTAAAGTTCACCTCAAAGGCAATAAGAATGCAATATTAGGAATAAATGATTCACCTGTGAAGACCGGATGGACGGGGTTAAGGATAACTACCGGCCTGAGGTTTGATTTCAGATAGTAAAATATTGATTTTGCAAGCCAGACTATTAAGCTTTAGAGTATTACACTTATCTCATTTTGAAAAATTTGGGAAACATGATTTTTTATTGAAATCTTTAACTGCCAATTAAGCAAATACACCTGCGCCTGATACGGATGGTGCAATGAAAAGCAGAACCCCAGGTTACCCTTAGTTATTATAATAAAATCTTAAAAACTTCTTCAAAAATCCTAAAGAATCACACTGCTGCCTGTCTGACCATTTTAATCCAGGCGGATCTTTGTCAGTGTGTTCAACTGTATTAATCACCTGGCATAAGTTATATTAAGCCTCTCCAACTTCAACGGGGGTGTCACCTTTCGGTATCTACCCTGCTTGTAGTCGTCCCCGGGCAGTTCGGCAACGGACCAGAAGATATTCGTTGTGTCTGAATGGATTATCTTAAAGTTCAGGCATGAAATTCCGGATCAATAAAAACTAAAGAATCTTCGGTAAACAGAAGAAATCAAGGGAACCTCTTGCCTGAACCGGCAATTTTGATGACTATAAATGCAAGTATCCAACTATATGAAATACAACATACATGTTACTGACAATCAATATTGAAACAAAAATATGTTTTTAAAATATTTCTTGAATCTTAAAATCAGTTTGTTTAACTTCGGTCAGCTTTTTCTATTTGTGAAAGTCAGACAAGGCATAAGATGGGATGGATTGGTGTTGCCGGGGTTTGCTATTGGGACTGACGGGGC
>CAZKTX010000213.1:0-3447 GCA_964555805.1 uncultured Rikenellaceae bacterium | reverse complement strand
GAATTCAATTCCCTCCTCTTTGGCATGAGTTACCTCTTCGGCTCTTGCAGGCAGTTCTTTCTCACTGCGACGGTAGATAACAACGACCCTCGATCCCAGGCGTTTTGCAACCCTTGCAGCATCCATGGCAACATTACCGCCACCTACAATGGCAACATAGTCAGCATGGTTAATGGGTGTGTCATATTCTTTCAGATAGGCTTTCATCAGGTTGTTTCGGGTTAAAAACTCGTTGGCTGAGAAAACACCATTCAGGTTTTCCCCGGGGATACCTGAAAATTTGGGAAGACCGGCGCCGGATCCTATGAATATGGCATCAAAATTCTCCTTTTTAAGCAGATTGTCAATCACGTCCGTTTTACCGATAACGTAGTCGGTGATTATGTTAACTCCCCTTTTTTTTAGATTTTCGATCTCATGCCTGACAACCTTATCCTTCGGTAACCTGAATTCCGGTATTCCATATTCGAGGACTCCTCCCGGTTTCTGTAAAGCTTCGAATATTGTTATCCTGTAACCTCTTTTTATCAGTTCGTCTGCACAGGAAAGGCCTGCAGGTCCGGATCCGATAACAGCAACTTTTTTATTGTTGTAATGGATTGGATTCACCGGTTCGAGACGGTTTTCACGTGACCAGTCAGCAACAAAACGCTCAAGCTTTCCAATTGCTACCGGTTCTCCTTTGATACCAAGGACACATTCCCCTTCGCACTGGATCTCCTGAGGACAGACACGTCCGCAGATAGCAGGGAATGCCGAATCTTCAGCTATTATGGCAGCAGCCAGGGTAAAATCCCTTTGCTTAATGGCATAAATAAAATGGGGAATCTTAATATTTACCGGGCAACCTAATGTACATAAAGGCTTTTTACACTCAAGGCAGCGGTGCGCTTCAGCTACGGCCTCTTCTTCATTATAACCCAGACAGACCTCTTCGAAGTTTTTATTCCGGATATCCGGATTTTGTTCCCTTGCTTTGATACGAGGTTCCTTGTTTCTTATTGTCTTCTGATGTTCTTCAACGGCATTGTCAAGATTGCATTGATGATCCGGAATGCCTGATTTCTCCTCTCTTTTAAACAGGCGGAGACGCCTGATGCACTCATCAAAATCGACTTCGTGAGCATTGAACTCAGGACCGTCAACACAGGTAAACTTCATTTTACCTCCGATTGATACTCTGCAAGCGCCACACATTCCTGTACCATCAATCATCAGCGAGTTAAGGCTTACAATTGTTCTGATACCTAACTCACGGGTTAATTCAGAAACAAATTTCATCATTATCATTGGCCCGATGCAAACAATCAGGTCATAGCTTTTACAATTATTGACAAGTTCTTTCAGTTGCATTGTAACATTTCCGTGGAATCCTTCAGAACCGTCATCGGTGGATAAATACAGGTTATTTGCTATGGATTTGAATTCATCATTCAGGATAAGATGTTCTTTTGACCGGGCGCCTATAATAACATCTGGCTTATACCCTTTTTCACAAAGCCATTTTACCTGGGGGAGAACAGGTGCAGCGCCAACACCGCCGGCGATAAAAAGTACACGTGTGCTTTTCAGATCGCTGTCTGACATATGAATTAACTCGCTTTCTGTTCCCAGGGGTCCTACAATATTTTTAATATAATCACCAGTTTCGAGTTTCACAAGCTTGCGTGTTGAGTACCCGACAGCCTGAATCACAATGCTTATTGTCTCATCATCTGAATTGTAGTCACAAATTGTTAAAGGAATTCTCTCGCTTTTATCATCTGCTATTACTATTACAAATTGACCCGGTTTTGCTGCCCTCGATATTGCAGGTGCTTTGACCTTCATTGTGTATATATCGGGTGCAAGGTATTTCTTATTGATTATTTCAAACATGATCCTTTTAATAGCATTTTCTCAGGAGTGAAGGTTCTTCCCTCCTGAATGTTCATTTTTAAAATACGGATTGCTCTTAAGCCTGTAATTTATCCATCCTGGAAATTTTTACAGGACTTTCAAAATGTTCCATCTTTTTAGTTAACTGTCTTTTTAATCCGGGTTACAAGAATCCTGCAACCTGGATTTTTGTGCAAAGTAAATACAATACAGGAAAATAAAGCAAAATCCTGAATTCATTAATTTTAATTAACTAATCTCTTTCAAATTTGCATTTAATACTACGGCAGTCAATAAAGTTCACATTTAATCTCCTCCGGCAGTTCTGAAGTAAGACTTCTGACGCTGTCAGAATTTAGTCTGGTTTAACCACTGAGTTCACTGAGAACACGGGCAATGCACGGATTGACTCAAATAATAACATCCGTGATTTTATCCGTGATCCCGATAGCCATCGGGACCGTGAAACCCGTGGTGAATCAATTCGCGGAGATCAAAATTCTTAATATAAATGCTGAGAAATCTGTAATTTATCTCTCCGGACTCTGAATTGAGCAACCTTATGAATCCTTGATTTAAACAAGTGTCATTCACTTGAGTATTAAATCTCCAACAGGCATCCAGAAGATATTACCGTTCTGATAAACAAACAGGTACTTGCCGTCGGGAGAAACATCCATATCAGAATCGCCATCCTTTGTGTTGAATTCCGGACCCGGATTTTTTGGATTTGTCCATGTCCCATCATTATTCCTGAAAGATATATACCGGTCATAATCTCCAAATCCGCCGGGCCTGTTTGATGTAAGTATCATGTATCTTCCGTCAGGACTGATGAATGGATTAACATCACTATAACCTGTACTGATTGGCTTGTCAATTCTGACCGGATCAGAACATTTATTCTCATCGCATTTCGACATGTAAATATTCCCGGTCTGATTTTTATTATCCCAGTTACAGAAATAAAGCGATCCGTCACTGGCAACAGAAGGGTGAAACTCCCAGATACTATCTCCCCCAATGTCAAAAAGTTTTTCCGGCTGAGACCATACGTCTCCAATTTTTTTGATCCTCCAAAGACTGTAATTATAAATATCCATATTCTCCTTACTGGTTGAAAAATACAAGTACCTGCCATCAGGGGAAAATGCAGGTTCTGTGGCCAGGCAGTCCCGGGAGAAGCCAGCTGTATCGGGCAATGACCAACTATCTCCCGTTTTTTTCATATACATGATTTTGGTATCTGGCCATACACCCCTGGCAAAAAACACTTCATCACCCTTCGGAGAAACAGCGAGGGACCAGGCTTTTTTTATCGTATCCGAAATAATACCAGGGGCAAATAATTCTGCAGTATCCTTTGGAGGGATCTGTCCGAAGTAATCAAACAGACTCTTCCCGGAATCAGAGACATGAGAAGATTTACATTGACTAAAGACAACTGTAAACAACAGACTGAATAAGACAGCTTTCGTTTTCATCCGTATATAATTTATTTTAAAGGTCGGATGGAACCGCACATGATTGAATATTATATACATACGTGTTTGTGTGTTTGACACATGT
>CAZKTX010000212.1:0-3452 GCA_964555805.1 uncultured Rikenellaceae bacterium | reverse complement strand
TGCAGGTTGCGTTTAGTTAACGCACTGCAAAAATCCTAAAACTCATGAAGTTGGAAGGGACTGAGTCTTGAATTTAGATGTGTTTCAAAATGTTTAATCACATCCGTATTCAAATCAACATTACTGATCTCCATGTACAAAATCAGTTATTAAATTGTCTTCAGTTCCGGTTGCAGGATAGGTTGTCAAAATTGATGAAATCGATGATTATCTAAGAATAATCTCAAACTAGCTGTATCATTGTTTTGATAAAGGATGAATGGACTTTACGATTTTTCTACAATTCAGTATGTCTTTATGGCTATTCTTTGTTTAAGAAATAGATTTTAATTCGAGACAAATCGAATGTCTGGATAAACAATCACAATTCAGAATATCTGTTAAAAGCCTATTTATCAATAATTTAACGAAAGACAAAAACTTATCAACAAGTTATTAACATTCTAGGGCGGAACATTCTCCTATCACCATGTTATTCATAGAATACAGCAGTGTGATTATTGTATTTCAATCTTACAGAATGTTAATACCTGCCGAGGTTTTTGTCAGCCTCTATGATCAGTCAGAAATCCTGACTCCCCCGATAGCTCTATTAATGGATTACACTCTCAAGTCTACTTTTGAACTACCAGTTTTTTCGACAATGTCTGTCCGTTTACATTAATAAGGGCAAAGTAGGTGCCAGTCAGTTGATTTTCCAGATTGATCTCGATCTCTTCATCAGTGCTGTTCCTTACAGAATATATCAGCTTCCCAAAGAGGTCTACAACATTTACATCAACAGGACTCTCATCAACTCTGTTGACTTTTATATGCACGATACCTGCCGTTGGGTTAGGATAGGCTGTGATCTCAACCGTGTTGTTCAATAACATCGCAGAATCGAAATCAATTATTTGAGTGGAATCAGGTCCAAAACCATTGTCAGCTATCGCAGGGATTAGTTCAAAGAATCCAATATCAGGAATGCCTCCCTGTGGAACATCAGTACCAAAGTAATCTTTATGAAGATTGGCATTTAATGCCCTGTTTATACAAGGTGATCCGTTCTTTACCCTAAAATCTCCACCGTTGATATTGATAAATTTAGGGTCAGTCACTTTGGAATTCTTATCCTGGCCCGTACTCTTCCGCCACGATTGGAGAGTATTGTGACCGTTCAGAAAACCCGGCTTCTCAATATTAAATACATTGTAATTAGATGATGTGATGCCACTGACTTTGTATACTTTAGTACAAGAGGCATCCAGGTAGTAGATGTTATTCATTAAGGTAATCTCCGTCGAAGGCATGGATTCGATCGCATATAGTGTATTGCCGACGAAGGTATTATTTGTTACATCAGATTTTCTGTACTTCTGAACCTTGATGGCAGTGTTGTTACTTACAAACTGGTTATAATAAATCTTAGTGGTTAATCCATCAGCATTAACACCAGTCGTATGATTGGAAATCTTGTTGTACCTGATGATCGTATTTTCATTTACACCAACTGACATAATCCCATTTTGGGCATGATGGAGGAAACAGTTTTCAATAGTATTCTCGCTGCTTGAGTTTCCACTGATGTAAATACATGCCAATGCATTACCATTAGATTTTATTTCCAGATCGCTGATGTTGCAGTTCTGAGAATTCTCGAGATCAAGAATTTTCATTTGTGCACGGTTGCCATAAATAACTGGCATACTTCCAATGCCATAAGCACCAAGATTGATTTTCGTTTTCTGATCAATGATGATTGGATTAATAACTTCAAAACTGGTTCCTCTTTTCTGAAGATAAGTTACACCATCAGCGAAGGTAAAATCATACCATGAGTTATAAGGATACTTGAATGTTCCGTTTTCACCGGCATCACCGGAGATGGAGGGATCAATATAAACGATTTTGTTATTTCCATCCGGTCTTAGGTTGATTGTCATCACAGCTGATGCAGCCAATGGCGCTGAACCATTATCCAGTACCGTTACAATGAGGTTAAAAACAGGATGAATGGAAAGAACCAACAGTGCTGAATTCTGTACTGTCAATACTCCAGTCAGACTGTTTATGGCAAAAGTTCCACCGTCATTACCAGCCTCTATCATATAAGTGAGTATCTGGCCATTATCAGGATCGCTTGCTTGTACTGTACCCACAATAGTACCGGGAGTGGCATTCTCAATTAATTCAAAGGACTGATTTGAAATTAGCGGTGCTTCATTCACATCAAGGATACTGATATTGAATACACCCTGGCAACTAAGTTCAGGCTGACCATTATCCGTCACCCGAATGATCAGAGCGAAGTTTTGTACAGCTTCATAATTTAAAGCTGATGAATTCGATACAGTCACTTCACCGGTAACACCGTTGATGGCGAAAGCATTTAAATTGTTGCCGCTAATGATTGCGTAATTCAATATTTGCCCGCTGTCAGGATCGCTGGCCAGCACATGAAATACAGTTGTTCCATTCGGCGTGTTTTCAGGGATGTTATGATTATTATCAAAACCAGACACTAAAATGTGAACTCCTGTTGCACCAGGATCAGTAATTGTAGGAGGTTCGTTAATATCATCAACTGTAACCAGGATAAATGCTTGTGATGAAAGATTGCCGTTCCCGTTATCCTGAACCTGAACAGTTAATCCGAAAGAAGGATTGTTTTCATAATCCAGTAATGTCGAATCAGCAACAAACAGTTCACCGGTTTGGTCATTCAATAGAAATGTACTGTCATTGTTTCCCGATAGGATTGTGTAGGTAAGAGTTTGTCCTGCATTGGGATCGGTAGCAACCACAGTGCCAACAAGGGTACCGTTAGCTGAGTTTTCACTGACTGAAAATTGCTGATTAACTATAACAGGAGAAAGGTTTGATGACTGGATTACAGTTATTGTCATCGACGCCTCACTAAAAAGATTTCCCGTACCATTGTCAGTTACTCTGACGGTTAATGTGAACAAGGGATTTAACTGGTAATTTATTGCTGCCGAATTATTGATTGACAGATTACCTGTTGAAGAATTGATAACAAAGGCATTACTTGTGTTACCAGCTTGAATAGAATATGTAAGTACCTGTCCTTCGTCAGGATCAGATGCCAGAACTGTACCAACAGCAGTACCATTAGGCAGATTTTCATTGACTGTAAATGACTGGTTGCTGATCACAGGAGCTTCATTAAGATTCGTGAGAGAGACTATCATAGTGGCCTGACTGCTGAGATTTCCGGCTCCATTATCCTGTGCCTTAATTACAAGTGAAAAGGAGCGGTTTAATTCATAGTTAATTGCAGAGGCATTATTTACTGTAAGAACACCTGTTAAGGAATTGATGGCGAATGCATTATAGTTATTCCCTGATTGAATGGAATATATGAGTATTTGTCCGGCATCAGGATCTGAAGCGATAACGTTGCCTACAATGGAACCATTCGGTATATTTTCATTGATTATAAAAGCCTG
>CAZKTX010000211.1:0-3492 GCA_964555805.1 uncultured Rikenellaceae bacterium | reverse complement strand
TTGATTTTGGCTTTTGGAAAGCGGCTATTTTACTGACATTATTTCACTTTATAATTGATTGTGTAAAAAGCTACATAATTCAAAAAACAAAAAATTGGCACCTGTTTTTTGCTGACCAGTTTTTGCAC
The DNA here is from genome assembly GCA_964555805.1 of uncultured Rikenellaceae bacterium. GTDB lineage: Bacteria > Bacteroidota > Bacteroidia > Bacteroidales > VadinHA17 > LD21. The sequence continues at coordinate 3,364 of CAZKTX010000211.1, read as the reverse complement.
CTTATCACTATCGTAGGTGTCGTTTTGTTGTATGATAGTATTTTTAGTATTCACTTCTTGTTTAGAATGGAAACTAAAACGTTGGCCACTATTGCCGGATTCTTGCTTTGTACCAAGCCAGCTAACATTATAATTAAATATTTGTTTCGGAACTTCTCAATTGAAACACCTGAGGAAAGTTCGGATAATAATGAAGAGAAAAGTCTTCCCAACGCGGGAAAGCTTATTGGTATAACGGAACGACTTCTTGCTTTAGCATTTATTCTTCTGGGTCAGTATGAAGCAGTCGGGCTTATTATTGCAGCAAAATCAATTTTAAGATTCAATGCCACTCAGAAAAGTGAATATGTTTTGGTAGGCACTCTTTTGAGTTTTGGTATTGCAGCTTTTGCAGGAATAGTAATCAATTTAACTAACGGTATTTAAGCCGATAAATGTACTTTATCGGTAAATTAACAGATAAAAATATTTACTATCAGGCAAATTGGCAAAAAGTTCTCAGTTAACGTTATAACCCAATTTTACCGTAGGATCTTCTATCCTGCTCCACGTCAATGTACAGACAGTAAGACGAAGCAGAAAAAAATAACAACAAAATGACTGGAAGAATAAACAACGAAACTCCAACAGCAGGCATAAACCACTTCTGGCAGCGGGTTTGCGATGGTTAATGTTCATGGTTGCCTTGTGCTGCCTGGATTGCAAAGCGCTCTGACGACACAACGGTTCATACCTGCGGACGTGATGTGTAACGGGTAAGTTATTCAGCCTCCACTACCAACTTCGCTGAAACTGCGTTTGTCGAAGAAAGATCCGGCTGAAATTGTCGTCACAGTTTTTACTCCTGATAGCTATCTGGTTTCGGGATAAAGTATCAGGATGGTGACCGGTACTTGCGTCCGGCGACGCAACCTCCTGATACTACCGATTCGATATGAGTGATGAATTGCCCCCCTGACTAATATATCATATATGAAAAAAGAAATCGCGATTAATGACACATTATGCACGAAATGCAAAACATGTCTGGAAGTATGCCCTAATTGTATTTTTCAAACCAAAAACAATCATACTTCAGTAAAGTCTGAAAGAATTGAACTCTGCATTTTGTGCGGACAATGTATGGCAGCTTGTCCTGAAAAAGCAATTACTGTTGCCGGTCTGGATTATAACAAAGACTTTTTCGATCTGCCTGAGACAATAAATTCATTTAATGCTCTGATTCAGAGTCGCAGATCTGTCCGCGCATTTAAAGATATTCCTGTGCCGGCAGATCTTTTGGAACAGATTGTAAGTGCAATATCTTATGCTCCTCCATCTTTCCCCCCGGTAAAAGTAGAAATTACTGTTATACGGGATAAACAACTCATAGAAGAATCCCTGCAACATATGATCAATCTGTATGACAGACTAATGCATGGATTAAGCAACCCTGTTGCAAGACTGATTATCCGCAGAAAAATCGGACGGGAAAAATTCCGGATAATTCAAAGTCATATTGTTCCAATGTTCAAAATCAAACTCCCATTCATGAAGGCAGGAACAGAAGATGCAATTACCCGCAATGCACAGGCAATTATATTGTTTCATGCAAACAAGCAGTCTGATAATTATGCAGCAGATATTTATATCGCACTTGCATATGCCCTTTTAAAAGCTCATGCCCTGGGTCTTGGAGCGACCGCTGTTGATCTCATCCCTCCTGCTATTGAAAGAACACCAGTTCTGAAGCAGATGTTTAAAATACCAGAAGAAAACGAAGTTGTTGCGTCCATTATCTTAGGTTATCCAAAGTTCAAATACAAAAGAGCAATTCAAAGGCAGCTAAAGAGCGTAACATGGATTTAAAAATCCTGTAAAATCAAACTGACGCTGAGGTCAGGGCAGGTTCCCCACCGCGACTCTGAGGCAACGCCAAATTCTTCCTGGCCATATTGCTGACCGTTATTACCAATCCACATCCATATAAATGATTTCCAGTCATAAAAAACCTGTTAACATAGATGTGTGTCTAGTAATATAGTTATATATTTGCTAAAACCTAATCGCTTTCAACCATGAGAACACACATTATTTTTTTGGCAATTGGATTGCTGCTTGCATCATGTAAGAATTCGACTACTTCTGACTCGCCTTATCTGATTGATTTGGAAAATGGAATCACGAATATCAATTCAGTTTTGTTGAGCAGTATAGGCAATAAGCTTGAATATGTACCACTTGAAACTGATACAGCTTGTTTAATTCAAACAATTTCCAATGCATTTCTTACTGACTCATTTGTTTTTGTAAGCGATTATGACAGAATATTGAAATTCGACAACAAGGGAAATTACTTAAAACAAATAGGGACAAAAGGCAGAGGACCCGGGGAGTATCCCACTCTGGGGAATTTTCTGGTCGATGATGTCAATAAAGAAATATTTGTTCTTTCGGCAAGAATAGTACTTGTTTTTGATTTCGAAAGCAATTTTAAAAGAGACTTCAAAATCGATGTACCATCTCGACAGTTTATACTAAATCAGAATGGTGAGCTGCTGTTCCATCCTTTTAACCTTCCTAATGCCGGCACTGATACAGTGTATAGTTGGTACATTACAGACCGGACAGGAGTTGTGCGAACCAGACTTGTTAACACTCTGAAAAGAACCAATAAAGGAGTCATTGTACCTGTATCTCCGCTCTACATATATAATAATACTCCTCATTTTATGGAATTTGGCATAGATACTTTATATAGTTATGACAATAATAAGAAAATCCCATACGCAATATTTAATCCCGGTAACCTGAAATTTCCCCCGGATCCTACAATGGCTGAAGTTCCTGAAATACATGGGAAAATCTGGATAAGTGAAATCAGGGAAACAGAGAAATTATTTTTTGTAAATCTATGGCGGGATCTCTCCGATTCAATATCAAACTGTATCTATGACAAATCATCATCATCATTCACTCTGCTGAAGGAGGGTGGTTTCACCAATGACATTGATGGAGGCTTAACATTCTGGCCAAAGAAGATCTTAAATGAAAACCTCTTTCTGGATTATGCAGATGCCTTTAAATTGATTAATTATGCAAAGAATATTCATCAGGATAAGAATGAAAAATCAGCTCAACTTTTTGATGTGGTAAAACAGTTATCTGAAACCTCAAATCCTGTTTTGATAATCTTAAAAAATAAATAGAATCAACAAAACACCCTGGCGATGAATGGATGCAGTCGTTGTGCCTAATCTGCACATGGACTACCGTATTATTATGTTTCAAATTATCCTGTTTACCAAAAACCTGTACTTTATGAAACCCACATGTGTCAAACACACAAACACGTATGTATATAATATTCAATCATGTGCGGTTC
>CAZKTX010000210.1:0-3555 GCA_964555805.1 uncultured Rikenellaceae bacterium | reverse complement strand
ACAGGAACAAGGGCTATCCGACATCGTTTCACAGGAAGGCAATTCTTGAACACGGCATTTCTCCATACCACCGCAAATCCTTTACACTGTTCAATACTCAGCTCACTATTGAATTTTAAATATTAGAGTTATCTTTGACGCTTGTTTTAAAAATCCAAATGATTTCAATGATGAAGAAATATTTTGTAATTCTTGTTGCACTGATTGCAGGCCTTGGTGCAAAGGCTGTTCCGGATGAAGGCATGTGGGTTCTTCCGCTGATCGAGAGACTCAATATCGGCAAGATGACCGAGCTGGGGCTGAAACTCTCAGCCGAAGACATATACAGTATGAACAATGCAAGCATCAAGGATGCAATAGTTATATTTGGCGGAGGCTGCACCGGTGAGATTGTCTCATCGCAGGGGCTTCTTCTTACAAACCATCATTGCGGTTACGGGCAGATCCAGTCGCACAGTTCAGTCGAACATGACTACCTGAAAGATGGATTCTGGGCCATGACAAGGGAACAGGAACTTCCCAATCCGGATCTTTCTGTCACATTCCTGATAAGGATAGAGGATGTCACGAATCAGATTCTGGCTGCAGTAAAAGACGGGATGAGTGAGGCTGAAAGAACTTCTGCAATAAATGAAGCCCGCAAAGCCATCGAAACCAAGGCAGCTGAAGGGACTCACTACAGGGCAACAGTATCATCCTTCTACGGAGGCAATTACTTTTACCTTCTTATTTATGAAAGGTACAACGATGTAAGATTTGTTGGGGCACCCCCGTCATCAATAGGCAAGTTCGGTTTCGACACCGACAACTGGGAATGGCCTCGTCACACAGGCGATTTTAGTGTATTCAGGGTTTACTCAGCCCCTGACGGTAAACCTGCTTCTTATTCAACTGAAAATATACCGCTCAAACCAAAACACTGGCTGCCTGTATCGCTGAAAGATCTCAACAAGGGCGATTTCGCAATGATACTGGGATATCCCGGAAGGACACAGAGGTATGCAACTTCCTTTGAGGTGGATGAGCTTCTCAAAATAACTCATCCCAACAGGATAAAGATCCGTGGCATCAGGCAGGAAATTCTGATGGCGGATATGCAGGCCGATGAAAAGGTGAATATCCAGTATGCATCAAAATATTCCGGATCGTCAAACTACTGGAAATATTCGATCGGCCAGAAAGCCGGTCTTGAAAGGCTCAATGTGAAGGCTAAGAAACAGGATATAGAAAACCAGTTCAACTCATGGGTTTCGGCCAGTCCCGAAAGAAAAGTCAAATACGACGAAGCCCTGAATCTCATAAGTAAATCGGTTGAAGCCAGGGCTGAACATGCGAACGCCCAGCAGTACATAAGCGAGTGTTTCCTGAACGGGTGCGAAATTTTTGACCTCGATGCAGTGGCCAATGCAATGATAAGCGCCCTGAAGGTTGGCGACAACAACCAGGTTGCAGACCTTAAAAACAGGATGACGGAGTATATCTCTTCATTTTACAAGGACTACAATGCCCCTACCGACAGAAAAGCAATGAAAGCGATGCTGAAGCTTTACAGGGAAGACGTTCCTGCTGAATTCCATCCCGATTTCTACACGACAGTTGTTGACAAGAAATTCAAGGGAAGCATCGACAGGTTTGTGGACGATCTTTTTGCCAGATCTGTTTTTGCAAGCGAGGAAAAATTGATGGCCTTCCTTGAAAAGCCGTCAATCAAGGCTCTAGAGAATGATCCTGTTCATATGACTTCAGTCTCGATTGACAATGTAAGACAGGAAGTGTCGGAGAACCTTTCACAGTATGACAGCGACCTGACTAAAGGACGCAGGCTCTGGGTGGCAGCACTGAAGGAGATGACCCCGGAAAAAACCCTATATCCGGATGCAAACTCGACTATGAGGCTCACCTATGGCACAATCGAGGACTATGATCCAAAAGATGCCGTTACATATAAATATTATACAACTCTTCAGGGTGTCGTCGACAAGTATAAGCCCGGTGACTATGAGTTTGATCTTCCCCAAAGGCTGATCGACCTCAACAAACGGAAAGAATTTGGCAGGTATGCTTCATCAAAGGGATATATGCCTGTTTGTTTTCTTACAACAAACGACATCACGGGTGGTAACTCAGGCAGCCCGGTATTGAATGCAAATGGAGAGCTTATCGGACTTGCATTCGACGGCAACTGGGAAGCAATGAGCGGCGACCTGGCATATGAAACTGAACTGCAAAGGACAATTGCAGTCGATATAAGATATGTTCTCTGGATAATGGATGTTTATGCAGGAGCCGGTCACCTTGTGAATGAAATGACTATCAGGGAGTAAAATCTGATCGGCCCGGCTTTGCCCCGAACCTGGAATTTTTTAAAATTGCATATTATGGACTTCAACTTACGGGAAATTTTTGCGGCTTTTCTTGTTCTTTTTGCTATCATTGACATCCTGGGGTCGATACCGATAATAATCGATATTAAATCCAGGGCCGGCATTGTTCATCCGATGAGGGTGACAGTTGTTTCATTCCTGATTCTGTGTGCATTTCTGTTCATCGGAACACCGCTTCTTGGGGTTTTCGGTGTCGATATTTCTTCTTTTGCAATTGCAGGTGCATTCATCATCTTCCTGATAGCCATGGAGATGATACTTGGAATAGAACTTTTCAAGCAGGATGCACACGGGAGCGGATCAGTGTTCCCGATAGCATTCCCGCTTATAGCCGGCGCCGGATCTATAACAACAATCCTGTCGATAAAGGCTGAGTACAGCACTATAAACATTTTCATTGCCCTGTTGCTGAACATGGTTATAATATTCTTCGTTCTCAAACTCACCTCGTTGTTTGAAAGGATACTGGGCAAGAGCGGGCTGTCGCTCCTCAAGAAAGTGTTTGGTGTAATACTGCTTTCAATAGCAATAAAGCTTTTCCTTTCAAACACAGGCATAATGCTTGTCAATGCCAAATGAGATAACAATTTACACCGACGGTGCTGCAAGCGGCAATCCCGGCCCCGGAGGTTACGGCGTTGTATTGATATGCGGCAGACACAGGCTTGAGAAGTCGGAAGGATTCAGACTTACTACAAACAACCGGATGGAACTGATGGCCGTGATTGTGGGGCTTGAAGCGCTTAAGATCCCCGGAAGCAAAGTCGTCATTTATACCGATTCAAAATATGTTGCCGACTCGGTTGAAAAAGGCTGGGTATTCCAATGGGAAGCAAAAGGTTTTAAGAAGAAGAAAAATCCTGATCTCTGGATCAGGTTCCTGGATGTCTACAGAAACCATAAGGTGCGGTTCGTCTGGATAAAGGGGCATGCAAGCAACCCCGAGAATGAGATCTGCGACCGTCTTGCAGTGGAGGCGCGAAGAAAGGGTAACCTTGATGAAGACACCGGCTACAGACCGGAGGAATCCGATGAGGAAGTGATCAGCTTCGGATAGAACGTCCGAGTTAACTAAAGGCAGCTGTTATCTTTTATACAATACTTTTTTTTCATGAGAGGCCAGAAAGAACTTTATGAAGTCCTCGAAAAGCTTGAAATCAGCTTTGATTAT
>CAZKTX010000209.1:0-3565 GCA_964555805.1 uncultured Rikenellaceae bacterium | reverse complement strand
GTGAGCCCCCGACGTAATAGTTGAAGCGGGGGCGTTCGCCGTATATTCTCTCCATAATCACCATTGCAGCATCGCGGGTCTTTTTCATCTGCATATAGCCCAGGTTGCGAAGAGCTTCTTCATTCAGCGACCAGTCGTCAGGGGAAGTCCCTGCCGGACCGGAAGCCAACGGAGCGGGTCCGCCCATAGCAGCCTGGTGTCCGGAATCGCTTCCATAGAGTGCAAATCCCCTGCCCAGCATCGGAGACCTTCCTTCCCTGACTGTAATAGTGCCGTTAATGCCGCCTCCGCCTTGCTGAATTGAACGCCGTGACCAGCTTGATGGGAGCAGAATGCGAAAATTGATCGGCCATCCCTCTGGGTCCACTGAAAAGATCGATCCTTCCACGACTCCATATGCCGGCATGCCGTTGGCCGCTTCAATCCACCGGGGAGCATAAAGTTTTACCGAACCCACCGGTTCACCAATTGCGGAATTTGGTATTGATGAACCTGCTTTTTCCAGATCAGCTAAGGTTATAACAATGTTTCCGGAATCAGTGTTCTGTCCTGAAGCCGATGCGACTGTCAGTATCAGAATGAAAGTGAAGAAGCAATTTAGTTTTCTCATTTTTGTTTCAATTTGTCGATGAAAATGAATATGAACCGGCATTAACCCTGAAAACTGCGTAGTTGTCTTCCTGTCCGGTGTATGTGATGTTTTTATTTTTCTTTTTTACTGCACTTCCGTTTTCCCTTACTTCGCCTGCTGATCCTGCGGGTACATAAACTGTTGCTGTGCTGCCAACAGGAACCTTCACATTCATTACAAAATTCTTATCTTTCTTTTCCCATCTTATCCCGGCTGTTCCATAAGGTGTGAGATTTGAATAGGAAGCGTATGTCAAGTCGCCGGCAGGCTGAGGCCGGAAGATAATATTGCGGTAGCCGGGATTTTCAGGATCAGTGTTCATTCCAGCCAGTTTCCGGTAGAACCAGACAAGTCCTCCTCCAAACATAGGGTGGTTTCTTGAATTGGAGCCATCCCATTGTTCCCAGGTTGTTGTTGCACCCTGTTCAATCCACCAGCCGTAAGAGGGCCGGGTTCTTTTGTTCATTGCCTCACAGGCAAGTTCCTGCAGACCATGATCAGCAAGAACCTCAAAGAAGAACTGAGTGCCGAAGATACCCGTGTCAAGGTGATTGTTGTCGTCAGCGATATCCCTTTTCAGGGCATTAATCACCCTTTGTTCCTGATCGGCAGGAACTCCCATGACAAGTGCAAAAATGTTGCCCCCCCCTTTGCCGTAAGTACCCTTTTCCTTATCAAAGAACTTATTTCTGAATGCAAGCTTTGTTCTCTCTGCAAGAGCGGCGAATTCATTTGCTTCATCTTTGAATCCCAGCACTTTTGCAGATTTTGATGTAAAATCTGCACAACGCCAGAGGTAGAATGTATGGACCATGGGGTCAGGCGGCAAATCTCCGGGAGCACACCAGTCGCCCAGGTTGAACCATTGCAGGGGCTTGCCGTTGTTTCCTACCCTCTGTGAATTCATAATACCATCCTTATCTGTCCAGGTCAGCATATATTTTACATAACCCTTCATTGCATCGTAAGTGTATTTGAGCAAGCTTGTATCACCGTAATGTAAAAAATATTCCCAGGGCATTATATTTACAGCTGCCCCCCATGCGACTCCGCCTCCGCAGCCTGGCTGCCAGGGGGCTCCGTTTGGAACATAACCTGTTTCTTCAATCTGGGCGCCGACAATATCCTGTATCCATTTTGTATAAAATGCTCTTGAGTCGAAATTGTGCATGACTGTCACACAGGATACCTGTCCGTCGCCCGTGTATGGTGAGCGTTCTCTGTGGGGGCAGTCGCTTGCAATTCCGCCATGCATATTATCGGTCTGGCTTCTCCACCATATCTTGTTTATAGTGTTGAATAGGGGATTTGATGTTTCAAATTCTCCCGTGGTTTCAACATCTGTATACACAGCTTCAGCAACTATCTGGTCGGCGTTCAGGTTCCCGGGCCAGTTGTTAACTACTACCTGTCTGAAAACGAACCATGTGAACCGTGCAGCGTATGATTCATCTCCCCCGCCTTTGAGGGTGTAAGTGTTGTCGCCTGAGGCGGATTCGCAGATATAATCAAAATCGATTACCTGGCCTGCTTTTCCCCTGACACCTGAAATCCTGACCCAGCCTGAAATTTCCTGGCCGAAATCCACATAGTACTTTCCATCTGAGTTTTTTGTGACTGTAACCGGCTTCAGTTGCTCCATAACTTTGTCAGCAGGCGACATATGAGCCTTCATAATACCTTCGGGCTTTCTTCTCAGTACTGCAGAAGGCCATGCTGAATCATCAAAACCGGGAGCATCCCAGCCTGGTTGTTCCAGACGGGCATCGTAGTGTTCGCCTTGGTAGATAAGATCCATTACAATAGGGCTTTTTGATGCTTTCCAGCTTTCATCTGTAACTATAACATCCTCGGTCCCATCTGTATAAGTAATGTAGATCTGACCTAAAAACCGGGGAGTTCCGTAAGATTCGGTCCAGTTCATGGGGGCATTGTAAAACCCATTTCCTACGATAGCTCCCAGAACATTTTCTCCCTTTTTGAGAAGATCAGAAATATCATATGACAGGTACATAACCCTGTATTCCCTGAAATCGTCGGGGAGGGGTATTCCTGCTTTTTCAAGACCAGGTCTCTTTCCGTAGTTTGTCTGGTTGGGAACGAGGACATCATCGCTGACTTTTTTCCCGTTTACATGGAACTCAAAATATCCAAGTCCGGTAACATAAGCCCTGGCTTCCTTAATCTCCTTGTTTACATTGATATTTTTCCTCAGCAAAGGTGCCGGCGGCGGTAATTCCTTAAGCACTGATTGCCTGTTTTCACCCCGAACCGGATCGGGAATGGGTTCCTCTCCCTGCCATGGAGCTCCAATCCATTGAGCTTTCCATTCTTCAGGGTTGAGCAGCCCCATGCTCCAGAAAGCCGGCTCACTCCATTCTGATACATTCCCGCTCTTATCCCATGTCCTGACCTGCCACCAGCAATCCTGTCTTGATGTCAGGGCCTTGCCTCCGTAAATCACATTTACAGACTGATTTGAATTAACTTTTCCGCTGTTCCATAAATCAGGCTGTCCGTTCAGCAATTTTTCCCTGGTACCTGCCGCTCTTATTTCCCAGGCGGTCTGAACCTGCCCTCTTTCACCTTCCCCTGCAATGTTTACCCATGAAAGACGGGGTTTAACAATATCAACAACCTGGGGATTGTTGAGATTCTCGCATGTTAACCTGGTCGGCAAAATTCCGGCTTCCGACCATGAGGGAATCAAGAGGAGTAAACCTAGAAGGGAGAGCATTAATCTGTTCATATCATCATTTTTTTGTTTATATCCGGATTCTTTCGGAATAGGCCCGATTGATTCCTTTCACAAATACCTGTTCTTTAAAGGGATCTGACTTTGCTTACGAGACTCACCGGCCCGAGCAATCCCGAGGGTAGAAGCGGAGAATCGGCGCTGTAGAATCGCATCGTTGTATATGTGATCTTCTCCTT
>CAZKTX010000208.1:0-3587 GCA_964555805.1 uncultured Rikenellaceae bacterium | reverse complement strand
AAAATGATTTCAGATAATATAATCTCCGAGCTTATGCTTCCGGTTGATAAGTAACTATCTCCTTGCCAGGGCAAAGGTAGTCCGGCCTATCATGTTATTCTCAAGATACAGCTCTACACTGTAGGTTCCTTCGATAAAGTCGCCGGTGTTATCCAGGAAAATGCACATTTCAATGTCCTGATTCATGTAATCGACCAGACGGGTTGCCGAATAAACAAGCTTGTCGCCGTTAAAGTCGAACAGATTATCTGGACTTGTAGTGATAACAAGTGCATCGGGTCTGATGATCCTCATGAACACTTCTTTTTCACCAGCGGCTGCGATCGGATTTTCACGAAGCGTGAAGCAGATCCTGAGCTTGTCGATGTTGTTTATCCTGTTTGTTTCCTTTCTTTTTTTATTCAGCGAAACGGCACTTATATCCTTGGCCTGGATCACCGAGGCTACGCTGACTTTCGAGGTGAGCTCCTCCTTGACTTTTGTAAGTTCCACATTCGAATTCTGAACTTCGGTAATCTGCTGCTTGATGCCTATGTTCTCCGCTATAAGCTGCTGGTTAAGCGTGTTTAGGGAATCTATCTGAACAATGTAACCTTTCATTATGTCGCGCATCGTTCCGATTTCAGCCCTGTATTTCTTGAGCAGCTGAACGTTTGTAGCATTTACCGACAGCAACTGAACTATTCTATCCTTCTCCTTCTGCAGATTTGCCATCAGGGTATCGTTGTCTGTCTTAAGAGTGTCATACCCATGGACCATGAGCCTCAGTTCATTTGCAAGTGAGTCTTTTTCCTGGGTCAGGACCGTCTCTATTTCAACCATCTTGTTCTTTTGGTCGAAGTACATCACAACCAGAAATATAAGAGCCGCTGCCAGAATTACTGTCGTAAAGATCATGGCTATCGGAGCACTCTTTTTCTGTGGCTGTTCTACCGGGGTGAATGTGTCTGTGTCTGTCATTTATTTACCTGTATTTGAATAAATAATAATGCAAAAGTAATAATAACATTGAAATAATTAAAAAAATCCGTTCCAATGATTAATTTTACCACATATTCACAACTTATTAAGTAATTAACCATCAATCAGATGAGTGGATTTTTTGGCGTTGTTTCGAAGAAAGATTGCGTTACGGATGTATTTTACGGAACCGATTATCATTCGCATCTTGGCACAAAAAGGGCCGGAATGGTGTTTATTGTCCCCGGCAAGGGATTTCGCCGCTCAATCCATAGTCTCGAAAATGCATATTTCAGGAGTAAATTTGAGGAGGAACTGGGAGAGTTTTCGGGAAATTCGGGAATGGGAATTATAAGTGACACCGATCCGCAGCCAATACTTTTCAATTCCCACCTGGGACGGTTTGCAATTGTGACGGTCAGCCGTGTGCTTAACCTTGAAGAGCTGGAGAACAGATTCCTTAACAAGCGTAATCATTTCACCGAGAACTTCGAAGGAAATATAAATCCGACAGAGGTAGTAGCAAACCTTATTATCGAGAAGGATAATTTTGTTGAGGGCATTAAAAATGTGTTTGATAATGTAAAAGGATCCTGTTCGCTTCTTTTACTCACTGAGAACGGAATAATTGCCGCACGCGACAAACTTGGAAGAACCCCGGTCGTAATTGGCCGGAATGAACAGGGCCGCGCAGTGGCTGTTGAAACCTGCTCCTTTCCCAATACCGGCTATGAAACCGAATACTTCCTTGGTCCGGGCGAGATAGTGCTTGTTAATGCTGACGGTTATTCAAGACTGAAGGAACCGGGCGAAAAACTGCAGATATGTGCTTTTCTGTGGGTGTATTATGGTTACCCGCCCTCATACTATGAGGGGATAAATGTTGATGAATGCCGCCTGAGATGCGGGGCCGCACTTGCCAGGCGGGATGATGTCGAGGTTGACTTCGTATGCGGCATACCCGATTCAGGCGTAGGACATGCAATGGGTTACAGCAACGAGAAAAGGATACCCTACAAAAGGGCTTATGCAAAATACACTCCCACCTGGCCAAGGAGTTTCATGCCCCAGAGGCAGGAGCAAAGGGACCTTGTGGCAAAAATGAAACTGATCCCCAACAGGGAGGTTATCGAAGGTAAGAAAATGGTGTTCCTCGACGACAGCATTGTGCGTGGTACTCAGCTGAAAGACAATACAATTGACCTCAGAAAATCGGGCGCCGCAAAAGTGCATATGCGTATTGCATGTCCGCCGCTTCTTTTTCCATGCGAGTTCCTGAATTTCTCACAGTCGCGTACGCCGATGGAGCTTGCCGGAAGAAAAGCAATCTTCCTCCTCGAGGGAGAAACAACCGACCTTAAGGAATACTCCGATCCCGACTCTGAGAAGTACGCTGAAATGGTAGATAAGATTGCCGAAATGCTCGATCTCGACAGCCTTATGTATCAAAGGCTCGATGACCTTGTCAAAGCCATCGGACTACCCAAGGAAAAGCTCTGCACGCATTGCTGGGACGGAAGCGGCATATATTAGGAAAGTTTAATGGGTTATTGTTGCTGGTTGCTGGTTGCTGGCTTTGCCCGCCATAGCTTCAGCGGAGGCGGGTTGCTTGTTGCTGGTTACTGGTTGGCTCAACGGCTCAACGCATATTCTCCTTAAAACCCTGACTGCCAACTGCATTCTGCCAACTGCCAACTTTTTTACCCTGGTGCCTTAACGCCTTAAAACCCTTGCAACTTCCTACCCCAGCTTTTCCCTTAATAGCTTCCTGGTCTGCGGTTCTTCCAGAATCCTCTTTGTTTCCTTGTACCCGATGTTGTAGACTTCTATTGCTTTCTGGGGATCGAGGATCTTGTATTTCCTGAGCTCATCGGGGGCAATGAAAATGTCAAATCTGGACGATTTGAGCTCAACCTCTTTAGCCATGTTGAGAACAAAGGAACGCTCGGCGATCTGAACCATGCTGGTGACAGTCTTCTCATAACCGGCGGGATTAACAAAAGACCCTATTATAAGATCGCATGAATCTTCAATGGGCTTCACGGGAAGATTGTCGAGAACACCTCCGTCGACGTAATAAATATCGTCAATAATGACCGGCTTGAAAAGAACAGGGATGCTTGCCGAGGCAATCACCGGCCGGAGAAGCTCTCCTTCGCAAAAGTACTTTGCCTGACCGTTATTAAGGTCGGTGGCTGTCACGAAAAGCGGTAAGGAGAGATCCTCGAATGTTGAGGCCTTAAGGTTTTCCTGGAGAATACGTTCAATGCCGGAAATCTGAAGCAGGCCTTCGCGCGGTACGGTCGGCCTTACATAGTGAAGCATGCTCGATGAATTCATTATCTGCAGGATCTCTTCCGGCTTGTAACCGTCGGCGTATAGTGCTCCCACAAGAGCTCCTGCACTTGTTCCCGAAACAACATCGGGAAAAATACCGCCATCATTGAGAGCCTGGAGAACGCCAAGGTGTGCGAATCCCCTTGCCCCGCCTCCGCTCAAAACAACGCCTGTCCTGTATTTTTTCTTCTCCATTTATCAGCTGTGCAAGTATTGTGAGATGCAATGCAAATATAATCAATGATTAATTTTAGTTCGGGATCATCCGGCGTATTTGCGATTATTCATTA
>CAZKTX010000207.1:0-3600 GCA_964555805.1 uncultured Rikenellaceae bacterium | reverse complement strand
GAGGGCAAAGCCAGTAACCAGTAACCAGTAACCAGTAACCAGTAACCAGCACCTTAAGTTAAATATTATTATTTCATTCTGATATTATGTTTGAATCACTCAGCGAACGACTGGAAAAATCCTTTAAGCTCCTTAAGGGACAGGGAAGAATTTCCGAGATAAACATTGCTGAAACTCTGAAGGAAGTGCGCAGAGCTCTTCTTGATGCCGATGTTAACTTTAAGATAGCCAAACAGTTTACCGATATGGTAAAAACAAAGGCTATCGGACAGGAGGTGATCAAGTCGGTGAATCCTTCCCAGATGATGGTCAAGATTGTCCATGACGAGCTTGTGGAACTGATGGGAGGGGATAAGACCGACATAAATATAAAGGTAAATCCATCTGTAATTCTTATTGCAGGACTTCAGGGTTCCGGTAAGACAACTTTCAGCGGTAAGCTTGCAAAATGGGCGCAAAGCAAAAAGGGTAAGAATCCTATGCTTGTTGCAGGCGACATCTACAGGCCGGCCGCTATCGAACAGCTGAAGGTGCTCGGAACACAGATCGGGATTCCTGTCTATACGGAGGAAGACAATAAAAATCCGGTTCAGATTGCCCGCAACGCAGTCAGGGAAGCCAAAATAAGCGGCAGGGATGTTGTCATAATAGACACAGCCGGGCGCCTTGCAATTGACGAGGAGATGATGAAAGAGATTGCAGCAATAAAGGATGCAGTCAATCCTCACGAGATACTTTTCGTTGTCGATTCAATGACGGGCCAGGATGCCGTGAATACTGCAAAAGAGTTCAATAACCGTCTCGATTTCGACGGCGTTGTGCTTACCAAACTCGACGGCGACACAAGAGGAGGGGCAGCCCTTTCGATAAGGTCGGTTGTAAACAAGCCTATTAAGTTCGTCAGTACGGGCGAGAAAATGGATGCAATCGACGTGTTCTATCCAACCCGTATGGCTGACAGGATCCTTGGAATGGGCGATATAGTCTCGCTGGTTGAAAAGGCTCAGGAACAGTTCGATACGGAAGAGGCCAGGAAACTTCAAAAGAAGATTGCAAAGGACCAGTTCGATTTTAACGACTTCATTTCCCAGATTCAGCAGATAAAGAAAATGGGAAACGTGAAGGACCTTATGTCGATGATCCCCGGTGTGGGTAAGTCGATAAAGGACCTCGACATCGACGATAATGCCTTCAAGGGGATTGAAGCCATAATCCGGAGCATGACGCCCCAGGAAAGAACCAATCCGGGCGTCCTTAACGGCAGCCGGAGAAAAAGAATTGCAACAGGAAGCGGTACAACTGTCCAGGATGTTAACCGGCTCCTTAAGCAGTTCGATGAAACAAGGCGGATGATGAAACTGATGACAACAAATAAAAATGCCGCACGTATGATGGGCAAAAGATAAACCTGATTGCAATGTACAAAATTATAGATGGGAAACTGACCGCCAGCCTCATAAAGGGTGAGATTGCCCTTAAGGTTGCTGAAAGATCCAAAAACGGGAAGAAGATTCCTCACCTGGCCGCAATACTTGTCGGATCAAACGGTTCGAGCGAAACCTATGTCGCAAATAAAATAAAGGACTGTGAGGAAGTGGGATTCAAATCCACCCTTGTCAGAATGAATGACGATGTTTCGGAAGACGAAATCCTTGAAGCGATCAGGAAACTTAACAGCGATCCTGATGTAGACGGCTTTATAGTCCAGCTTCCTCTGCCTGATCATATTTCGGAAAGCCGGATCACTGAAGCCATCGACCCCGAAAAAGATGCAGATGGTTTTCATCCGGTTAACCTGGGCAGGATGGTTATCGGAACTGAATGTTACCTTCCCGCCACACCCTTCGGAATAGTAGAACTTCTGAAACGATACAACATAGAAACATCAGGGAAGGAATGTGTTGTTATCGGCCGGAGCAATATTGTCGGTCGTCCGCTCAGCATACTTCTTTCACAGAAAGGCCCCGATGCAACTGTTACAGTTGTGCACAGCAGGACAAAGGACATAACTTCCCATCTCAGGAGAGCCGACATTATAGTTGCTGCTCTCGGATCGCCCGGGTTCGTGAAAGCAGATATGGTTAAGCAGGGAGCTGTTGTGATCGATGTGGGCACAACACGTTTACAGTCTTCAACAACCAAATCGGGCTGGCGGCTTGCCGGTGATGTCGACTTCGAAAATGTAGCGCCACTCTGCTCATATATAACACCTGTTCCGGGTGGAGTCGGCCCCATGACAAGGGTCGCCCTACTGCGGAACACACTTATGGCAGTTGAGAAAAAATATTGAGCTTAGAAAAGGTCTGTTCCCCGGAAATACAAGTCAAATCCGCCCTTGCCGCCGGGTCGGTTCGATGAGAATATAAGGAACATATTCGTAAAATCCTCATTCCCCGAAAGTATCGGCCTGTACTCATCCGATGCTGTGTTTATCGAAGGTCCGAAATTTACGGGTGTTCTCCAGGCTCCGTTTTCAAATTCCGAATAATAAAGGTCAAATCCACCCAGGCCTCCCTCACGGTCGGAGGCAAACACAATTATCTTCCTGAAGATATAGGGACATTTGTCGTTTGCAGGGCTGCTCAGTTCTTCCACCCTTACAGGTGTTGCAGCTTCGTGAGAGAACCATTCATCAATTGTTTCCTCCGTTTGCTTCGTGTGCATCCAGATATCGAAGCTGCCATCGGCATCGCGGCAAAAATAAGCCGTATCCTGACCTGTGTTAAAACAGAAATAAGCGTCATTAACGGAGGAATTCAGCAGGACGACAAGCTTTGAATCAGCGATTGCTGGAATTGTGGTCCCGAAATACGGAAGATTTTTTGTGTATTGAAAATCAAGATCACCGGAGGAGTTCTGCGACGAAACTACAAAGTATTCATAACCATCGATCGGGCTGTAAAACCTGTAAGGGCCAAAATCATCTCCGGCAGTATTGACTTTTGAAACCAGCTGCGAGAGAAACGGATCAGGAGCCATTTCCGAATACATGAAGAAATCGCCATTTTCCTGAACAAAACTGTAGGCAAAGGCTCCGTGTACAAGATCAAACTGGCCTCCGCCGCTTCCCCTGTTGCTTGAGAAAACAATCGGACTTGCAGCCGACAGCTGATGAATGTCGGAGTTGTAATCGTCAAATGCGGAGTTGATATCCGACAAAATGATAAGGGAATCGGGGAATGTCCCCTTTTCTATCAATGCAGGTGTTGTTTTCTTTTCACACGATATAATCAGCAGAAAAGAAGCCAGCACCGGTATAATTAAAATAAGATGTTTTGTAAATATCTTCATGATCTGAACATGTGTTTGCTTATTACTTTAAAACGGCCTCCTGAAATTAAAATTATGGACAGGTGAATTAAATGGAAAAACCGGGTTTTGCGCCCGGTTTTTCGAAGGTAGAATTTAGGTTAATTCCAGGGTAAATGCGATATATTGAGTTTGGGTTATTTACATTTCATAGATGGAAAATAGTACCGGAAGGTTGCGTCAGAACCGGAAAAAATCAAAAATAAAGATGTTAAAATTCTATTAACTTGATATACAGATGTTTAAAAATTAATAAAAATGTTGATAATATGATTATGCCGCCAAATGGTT
>CAZKTX010000206.1:0-3602 GCA_964555805.1 uncultured Rikenellaceae bacterium | reverse complement strand
TGTTTTTGCTTCCAAGTCCTTCCCCGTGGGCAATATGGAACTTTTTACCGTCAATGTTGCATGTATAGGGTGATGTGTGAACTATCATCCCGCATTCAGCCGACAGGTAGTCACTGACCCACATATCGTGGTTGCCCGTAAAAAAATGGACAGGTATTCCGGAGTCGGTTATCGAGGATACGGTTCCCAGGAACCTTGTGAATCCGCGCGGGACGACAAGCTTGTATTCCCACCAGAAATCAAATATGTCGCCCACAAGGTAAATCTCCCTTGCTTCAGGTGCAATTGTTGTAAGCCACCGGACAACAAGCTTCTCTCTATCGGCAGGATCTTTTCCGGCTTTCAGCCCCAGATGAAAATCGGAGGCAAAGAATATTTTTCCCGTTTCTTTCAATTACCGGCCGGATTGTTAAACAACTGGTTAAGCTTTATCTGAAGGGATCTTCCATGGAGATTTGTTCCGATAATAGTACCGTCGCGGTCGAACAGGTAGTTGGCGGGCAGGCTGCGGACATTGAACAGGCGAACGTTTTCAAGAATATTCGGATCGTCTTCCCTTGTGCTTATCCATGGAAGTTCATCGAAACGGACTGCCTGCTTCCATTTTTCAGCGTCCTCGTCGATGCTTATCTGATATATCTCGAATCCCTTGTTTTTGTATGTCCTGTAAAATTCTTTCAGCTGGATGTTTTCAGCGAGCGATTCCCTTGAATTGACTGACCAGAAGGTGAGGAGCACTACTTTTCCCCTGAGCGACGACATTGTTATTCTTTTACCGTTTACATCGAGGAGACTGGGGTCGAGTTTAATCTCGGGCGAAGTGCTTGCAATACTCTGGATCTGCCTTGAAGCAAATTGATTCAACTCTTTCTTTACATCCTCGGCAAGAGCCCTGACGTTCTTCGATTCAGGATAATGACGGCCGAGGGAATCGGAGACTATTTTCAGGTACTGTAGGTCGCGGGGATCGTACAGGACATAAGTGTTTTCGTCGATCCTTTGGTAAACGGCTTTCAGGGAAGCCATCGACGAGGGATAAGTGACTATGTACTTAATGTTTTTCTTCCGGAGATCCTTAAGTACAGCAGTGAATTCTTCCTCCAGCCGGCTTCTTTCGGGATCAGAGTCTGCGCTCGCCGGAAGTTTGTCGTAAATTGTCCTTAGTGAGTCGAGCTTTCTTTTTCCTTCCGCAAGCCTGATGTCCAGTATCCTGACATCCTCAGATCCTTTCGATCCTGAAACCTCATAATCGCCCGAAGTATTCTTTCCTTTAAATGTGAGACTTATTTTTTCACCGGGTTCTGCAAGAAGAGTGATGAAATCAGTATTTGAATAGCCGATCTGGTAAAAATCTGTCGCTTTTGTCTTAACCCTGAACTTAAAACTGCCGCTGCCGCTTATCCGGGCTGAATCGACAAGGATCAGCCTGTCAATGTCAACCCTGTTAAGGACGATGCTTTGCTTCTGCGGATCGCTGATATGTCCGGAGACGGTGAATGAATCTTTACTGCGGCATCCGGAAAGGATAAGCACAGGGATAATTATTGCAAATATCTTTTTCATCTTATAAACAAAATATCTGGTCAGGTTTAGGGGTTTAAGGTTATTTGAACAGTTCGGCAAGTTTTCTCTGAAGCGCTTCTCCCCTGAGGTTGGTGGCTATAATCCGGCCATTTTTGTCGAGGAGGTAGTTTGCCGGAATTGATTCAATCTTGTAAAGCGGGACAACTGATGAATTCCAGTATCCAAGGTCGCTTACATGAATCCACTTGTCAAGTCCGTCATCCTCGATTCCCTTTAACCATGCTTCACGTGTTTTGTCGAGTGAAACCTGGTAAATCTGGAATCCCCTGTTTTTATATTGATTCCAGGCTTTGACGAGGTTGGGATTTTCAGCCCTGCAAGGAGCGCACCAGGCAGCCCAGAAGTCAAGGAGGACATAAGCGCCTCTTGTGGATGACAGTTTTATTGTGTCACCTTCAGGGTTGGGAAGAGCTATTTCAGGCGCTGTCATTTTTTCTTCACCTGCTGCATCCGAAGTATTGTTTGTCTCGTAATACTTAACCATTTCTCCTATCTGGTTGTGTAGATCCATCACTGGACCGTACTCAGGGTACTTGCCGAACAACGAAGAATCAACCTTCAGAAACCAGCTGAGGTCTTTCTGAGGATCAAGAACATAAAGCTCCGGCGTAAGCATTGAATACAGAACCGGGATTGTGGCAAGGGATGAAATATTCTCATCAATGAAAAGCTTCGCGTAGGTGTTTATCTCGTTCAGGTAACCGTCGCCAAGGCGGTCGAGCGAATCAATAAAGCCCGTCATGTCAGCCCTTCCCGAATTATTGTCGAAAAGGTCATTAAGCCCCCTTATATTGTTTCTTGTCCTGAGTAGTTTTTTGTTGAAGCCCGCTATCAGTTCAGTGCCTGGTGACCCGGTTACAACTACAGGATAATTGAGCGAATCATAATGAGAAGTCATTTTTATTTTCTCTCCGGGCTCAACAAGCATTGTCAGAAAGTTATTTTGATTAATTTTGAGCAGATAAAAAGACGGGGTTTTGACCTTCCTTTTGAACTCGAACCTGCCATCATCAGAAATTATGGTTGAATCAACATTTAGAAGCTCATTAGGTTTAAGCTCCTGCAGGAAAACATATTGCCCCGGCATCGGTTGTTCCAGTATTCCGGAGATTTCGACATTGTTATTTTGGCAGCCCGCAAACATAAGGGCTGCAAAAAAGAAGAAGGACAGTGTTTTGTTCATGCAGAGGAGGTTGTTTGTTAATTTTTCTGTTTTATTGAGACGCAAAGTTATTCTTTTTTTTTTCAGGTCGAGCCGTACGTTTATTTTATACGGTTGCCTTTGCACGGTTCAATAAAATGAAGTATCTTAAAAGACTTTTTGTGATATCTTAAAAAGAATAGTTTATGAGTTATATTAAGTTCGAAAAGGGTCAGATTGTAAACCTCGAGTATTCGCTTTCGAGGGAGGTCATCAGGACCAATCGTGCAGGTTCCTATTCTTCCACAACTATAGTCGGCTGCAATACGAGGAAATACCACGGCCTTCTCGTATGCCCGATTGATGCCTTCGGCGGGGAGAGGCATGTGCTTCTTTCATCGATGGATGCGACAGTAGTGAATAACGACAAGAGTTTTAACACAGGGATCAGAAAATTTAAAGGCGATTATTACAGCCCGAAGGGGCACAAATATATCGAGGAGCTGGAAATGGATGGAATTCCTTCCAGAATTTACAGGGTCGGGGGTGTAAAACTTAAACACGAAAGGCTTCTTACTCATTATGAGGAACAGTATATGGCCAGGTTCACGATTCTTGAGGCTACGGAACCCATGAAGCTTCAGATTCGTCCATTTCTGGCATTCAGGAATATCCATGAACTTACTCATGCAAATCTTTCCGCCAACACAAAGGTTGAATCCATTCCTAACGGAATAAAAATGAAGCTTTACGAAGGATTCCCCTTCCTTCACATGCAATTCTCAACAGATGCCGAATTCGTTCACGTGCCCGACTGGTATCTGGGAGTTGAATATACAGAAGAGCAGAAAAGAGGCTATGACTATTCCGAGGATCT
>CAZKTX010000205.1:0-3641 GCA_964555805.1 uncultured Rikenellaceae bacterium | reverse complement strand
AGTCATTGTTGTGGCCGGAATGAAGTATTGTGCGATTGTACGTGCAGTATCGCTTTTTACGATAACCTCGGCCTGGCTTCCGGTAGTACCATCAGTCTTGCTTTTTGATGTAACAGAGCATCCCTGAAACCCTGATCCTGTCAAAATTACAGTAATCACTGCAAATGACAGGGTTTTTCGTTTAATGTTCATTGCAAATGTTTGGAGTGGTTATGATTATTGTTCCTGAATTAACAAGCCTGCTTTTGTGTAAAACTACAAAAATAATTCCCGATTTGTAATACTTATAAACAACCTGCAATGATTAGAGGATGCAGAACGTATTATGTTTAAAAGATTGGTTCCTTTATTTTAGATCATCATTTAATTTACATTTCATTCGAAATCAGGAATTTTAATAGCTTTGCAAAACAATTATGACGGATTATTGTTAAATACTCTATGAAGAAGGTATTTACAATATTACTTTCAATTCTGTTTATGGCTGCAGTAGTGCACATATCTGTTGCGAAGCACTATTGTGGAGGGAAAGAGGTGGCTGCAACCGTTTCACTTTCGGGCAAATTGGCTTCATGCGGCATGAATTGCTCAGAAGAGGGAATGCCTCTTCAGGGTACCAGCTTAACAAAGCATTGCTGTGAAGACGTTGTTACAGTTTGTGGAATAGATAATTCTTACACTCCTTCATTTTCTTTTATATCAGGATCATATAAGTACAACTTCCAGGTTCTCGCACTTTCAGCAATCCTGCAAGCCAGAAGCCAGGCAGATATATATCCAATATTTACAAGTGTCAGCCCTCCGGGGGCTTTGACGTCCACAAATGTGGACCTCACCAGCATTTGTGTATTCCGTATTTGAATTTCTGTTTTATCTCCTGATTGCAATTGAGATATAAATCTCATTTGCATTACCCTATTTATTTCCATTAGTCTTTAGGTATTTTAAACTTTAATATACAACTCAATGAAATCATTAAGAATTCTTCTTACTGTATTATTTGCTGTCATTTTGGGTGTGACAACATCAGCCCAGACGCATGACCATAGCAAAATGAACACGACTTCCACAATAACCGAGACTTTCAAAGTTTCCGGCAAATGTGACATGTGTAAAACCCGTATTGAGAAGACAGTTTTGGCAGAAGGAGTCACAACCGCTTCATGGGATGTAAAGACCCAGTTGCTTACTGTCACATTTGATCCTGCAAAAACAAGCAAGGAAGCATTAAGTAAAAAACTTGCTTCTGCAGGGCACGATACTGAAAAATTCAAAGCTCCGGATGAGGTTTACAATAAGCTTCCCGGCTGCTGCCATTATGAGAGAAAATAACATTTATAGCTTTAAATGCATTACAATGTTTAACAGGTTAGTCAGATATTTTCTAGAAAACCGGCTTATTACATTTATATTCCTGATAACTTTTGTGGCAGGAGGCCTGGTTACAATGCCCTTCAATCTCAAATCAGGTCTTTTGCCGCGCGATCCTGTTCCTGTAGACGCCATTCCGGATATCGGGGAGAACCAGCAGATAGTTGCAACAGAGTGGATGGGACGTTCTCCCAGGGACATTCAGGATCAGATAAGCTATCCTCTGACTACCGCATTGCTCGGTATTCCAGGAGTTCAGACAATCAGGAGTACCTCAATGTTTGGGATGTCATTTATCTATATAATTTTTAAAGATAATGTGGAGTTTTACTGGAGCAGGTCGCGAATCCTTGAAAAACTAAACTCACTCCCGTCAGGCACTTTACCTGCCGGAGTTCAACCCTCACTTGGACCTGATGCAACAGCTCTTGGACAAATTTACTGGTATACCCTTGAAGGTCGTGATCCAAAAACAGGAAAACCAAATGGGGGATGGGATCCTTCGGAACTAAAAACAATTCAGGATTTCTATGTTAAGTACAGCCTTTCATCGGCCGAAGGTGTTTCCGAAGTTGCATCTATAGGAGGATTTGTCAGGGAATACCAGGTTGATCTTAACCCGGATGCACTGAAGGCATTCAATGTGTCAGTCATGGATGTAATGAATGCTGTCAGTCAGAGTAATCTCGACAT
Source organism: uncultured Rikenellaceae bacterium (assembly GCA_964555805.1). Taxonomy (GTDB): domain Bacteria; phylum Bacteroidota; class Bacteroidia; order Bacteroidales; family VadinHA17; genus LD21. Next base: position 1,577 of record CAZKTX010000205.1, on the reverse strand, counting down.
CGGTGCAGAAACTATTGAACTTAATAATGTTGAGTACATCATAAGAGGACTCGGCTATATAAAAAGCCTGAACGATCTTGAATTATCAGTGGTGGCAGTCCGGAATAATGTTCCCGTCCGCATTAAGGATGTGGCTCACGTAATGTTCGGACCTGCCACCCGACGCGGTGGTCTCGACAAGTCGGGTTCTGAAGCTGTCGGAGCTGTTGTTGTGGCACGTTATGGCTCAAATCCTCTTGAGGTAATCAACAATGTAAAGGATAAGATTAAGGAAATCGAGGCAGGGTTACCTCAGAAAACACTTCCTGATGGAAGCGTTTCAAAGGTTACTGTGGTTCCTTTTTATGACAGGACAGGCTTAATCAAGGAAACGATAGGAACCCTCGAATCAGCATTATCTCATGAAATCCTCATAAGCATTATCGTGATTATTATTCTGGTGATGAACCTCAGGGCTTCTCTCATAGTCGCCGGTTTGCTGCCCTTAGGTGTTCTGCTGACCTTTGTCCTGATGAGGTTTTTCGGAATTGACGCCAATATTGTGGCTCTGTCAGGCATAGCAATTGCTATTGGTGTAATGGTAGATATTGGAATTGTGGATGTGGAGAATATTCTCCGTCATCTGGAAATGCCTGAGAATAAAGGAATCCGGGGTAAAAAATTAATGACTGTAATTTATAATGCCACGACGGAGGTAAGGGCTGCAGTTGTTACATCAATAGCTACAACAATTGTCAGTTTCCTCCCTGTATTTGCAATGCAGGCACAGGAGGGAAAAATGTTCCATCCGCTTGCCTGGACCAAGACATTTGCCCTTCTGGCGGCATTTATTCTGGGAATAGTTGTGCTGCCTACATTAGTGCATATCTTCTTTAATATCCATTTTGATAAAAAGAAAATCAGAACGATCTGGAATGGCATACTGATTTTCGCAGGTATATTCTTTGCAATAAGCTGGCACACATGGCCTGTACTTGCATTGACTGCATTGGGGATAAATAACCTGCTTGATTACAGGTGGTCCGAAAAACGCAGGGAGTTACCGAACTATATAAATATTGCGATAACTGTGCTTGTTGCGGCATGGTACCTGTCTGTTGAATGGATGCCGCTGGGTGCTCACAACAGCGAATTTGTAAACTTCCTTTTTGTTTCAGGGATTGTAACTTTAATTCTCCTCGCACTAATGTCGATGGTCCATTTTTATGAAGAGATACTTCGCTGGGCCTTAGTCAATAAATGGAAGTTTCTTATGATTCCTGCCTTTACTTTATTCTTTGGACTTCTTGTCTGGCAGGGGGTTGATAAGCTCTTTGGATTCATTCCGTCGGCTGCTGAAAAAGTTGGTTGGAAAAAGTTCCGTCAGACCTGGGCCTGGCAGGGAGCTGTCACAACATTCCCTGGTACAGGGAAGGAGTTTATGCCATCACTGAATGAGGGGTCATTTCTGCTGATGCCAACAAGCATGCCTCACTCAAGTATTGAAAAAAACCTTGAATATATTGAGACCCTTGATAAACGACTTTCAACGATTCCTGAAGTTGAGATTGCAGTTGGCAAGTGGGGCAGGGTGAATT
>CAZKTX010000204.1:1350-3657 GCA_964555805.1 uncultured Rikenellaceae bacterium | reverse complement strand
TCATATCGCTCATGAAAGAATTGACATCTGACTCAGCAACACCCCTGTCGACATTGTATTCTTTGACAAGAGCATCGGTTATTTCGCCGGTGCTTCTCTTCCCGTCAATCAGTTCCCAGATGAAGGCTCCCGATTCGTTCAGGGTATATACACTGTTCATATCGGCAATGTTATTCGCCACAGGTATAAGCACATACTCGCTTCCCGTCTTCCGGGTGACTATGTTCGGAGAATGTGAATATACAGGTCCGTTTGTCGTCAACTTCTTCATAATTAAGGAACAAATGTACAAAATAAACGGTTCGATTTCTTACCTTCGCGAAAACCAAATATTATGGGAAGGAAGAACACCAGAAGGAAGGCTAAGGAGTCCTTCGGCGGAAGGAAGAATCCAAAACACGGAGGAAGACACGACGAGAGGATTTATATAACAGGAACCGTCGATATGACGAGAATGGGATACGGATTTATCAGCTCCGATGAAATGGAGGATGATGTTTTCGTTGCAGCCAGAAACCTGAACACAGCTCTTCACGGCGACAAGGTAAAGGTATGGCTCTATGCAAGGAGAAAAGGCGCCAGACCCGAAGGCGAGGTTGTTGAGATTCTTGAACGCTGGAGAACCACTTTCGTCGGAACTCTCGAGCTGATGCCGGGATTCGCCTTCCTCATGCCCGATAATAAGAATATGCCTTTCGACATCTTCATCCCCATGTCGGCCCTCAACGGCGGCAAACAGGGACAGAAGGCCGTTGCACGGATTGTCGAATGGAAACCCAGCTCAAAAAATCCGGTAGGGGAGATTGTGAACGTTCTCGGGGAACCAGGGCTGCATTCGACCGAGATGCACGCGATACTTGCTGAATTCGAACTGCCTTACACATTCACTGAGGAGGTTGAGAATGATGCAGCAAAAATTAATGGTGAGATAACTGAAAAGGATATTAAGGAAAGAAGGGATTTCAGGGATGTGCCTACATTCACTATCGATCCGGCGGATGCGAAGGATTTCGATGATGCCCTTTCACTGAGGAAGCTTGAGAACGGCAACTGGGAGGTTGGAATTCATATTGCTGATGTCACTTATTATGTAAGGCCGGGGTCGCTTACAGAGGAAGAAGCAAAACAAAGGGCTACATCCGTTTATCTTGTCGACCGTGTTGTCCCGATGCTTCCCGAACGGCTCTCAAATGAAATATGCTCTCTCCGTCCGGCGGAGGATAAGCTTACATATTCAGCCGTCTTTGAACTTGATGAGAAGGCAGAGGTGCTGAACGAATGGTTCGGCCGGACAGTAATAAATTCCGACAGGAGATTCTCGTACAACGAGGCCCAGATTGTAATCGATACGGGAGAAGGCGACATGAAGGATAGCATCCTTCTGCTTCACGACCTTGCACAGAAACTGCGTGCAAAACGTTTTGCATACGGGGCGTTTTCTTTCGAGAGGTCAGAGGTGCAGTTCGAGCTTGACGAGAATGGTAAACCCCTGGGTGTGAAATTCAGGGATATGGGAACCGCAAACCAGCTTATTGAAGAGTTCATGCTCCTTGCCAACCGCCGGGTGGCGGAATATGTAGGCAAAAAACTTAAGGGAAAAACATTCGTTTACAGGATCCACGACAAGCCCGATCCGGAGAAAATAGACAATTTCAGGAGTTTCATAACCCGCTTCGGGTACAAGCTTACTTCCGATGAGAATAACCTGCCAAAGGCGATGAACAGGCTTATGAAGGAAGTTGCAGGAAGGAACGAGCAGAATATAATCGAGACAATTGCGCTCAGGGCCATGGCAAAGGCAGTCTATTCACCCGACAACATAGGGCACTACGGACTTGCTTTCAAACACTACACCCATTTTACATCACCGATCCGGAGGTACCCCGACATGATGGTGCACCGGCTCCTCACTGCTTACCTTAACCACGACGATCCGGGGAACAAGGAGAAAATCGCGAAACTATGCGACCACTCCTCGAAGATGGAACGTGTTGCTGCAGAAGCAGAAAGGGCATCTGTGAAGTACAAACAGGTTGAGTTCATGAGCGATAAGCTGGGGGTAGTGTTCGAAGGTGTCATTTCGGGCGTTACAGAGTGGGGGATCTATGTTGAGATAATCGAGAACCAGTGCGAGGGAATGGTGAGCGTCAGGGATCTGACGGATGACTACTATGAGTATGATGAAGAAAACTACTGCATCCGTGGAAAATCGACAGGAAAACTGTATACCCTCGGCGACAGGGTTAAGATTGAAGTTGTAAAGGCAGATCTGCAGAAGAAGCAGCTGGATTTCAGATTCGCGTAAAG
>CAZKTX010000204.1:0-1250 GCA_964555805.1 uncultured Rikenellaceae bacterium | reverse complement strand
TCCTGCGGAATGTTCTTAAGCACCTGGGTTGTTCCGCGGTAGATATGAACCTTCCCGTTCCCGGCCCCTACATATCCGTAATCGGCATCGGCCATTTCGCCCGGGCCATTAACAATGCATCCCATTACTGCTATCTTAAGTCCAGTCAGGTGACCGGTCGCAGCCTTCACCTCCCTAACCGCCTCCTGCAGGTCGAACCTGGTCCGGCCGCAGGTGGGGCACGACAGGTAAACCACCCTTGTAATCCTGGCCCCGGTTGCCTGCAGAATTGAAAATGATAGTTCCTTTAGCTTGTCACCTTTGATTTTTCCCTTGTTCGTTATGCATATTCCGCCGGCCTGACGGGTGATAAAAAATCTTCCGAGAAGGGCGGCTGAGTCGATTGCAAGTTTTTCCGGATCATCCTCGTTAAATTCTCCGTTAAGAATAATATCCTCATTATTAGCAAGATTCGAAGCCGAAAAATTGTTTTTTGACAACGTTATAACATTGTTATAACATTGATTTTCCTCTCCAAAATACCTGCCGTCATTATTAGTCACAACTTCCGGCCTGTATGGCTGGGTGTGTGTAAGGAAATCAAGGACGCTGTCGGGGTTTGCCACCCGTCCGGCCTGACCGGCAAGAAAATTCAGGATTTCCTTTGCCACAGGGATCTCTTTTTCCGGGGCTTCAGACAGTGATACTCTTATTGTATCTCCAATACCTTCAGAAAGCAGCGCCCCGATTCCTGCCGCAGATCTTATCCTGCCGTCCTCGCCTTCGCCTGCCTCTGTAACGCCCAGGTGAAGAGGATACGCGAATCCTTCTGCTTTCATCAGCTCAACCAGCCGGCGGGTTGCCTTTATCATGATACCGGTGTCGCTCGATTTCATAGAAAGTACAAGCCTGTGAAAATTCTCGGCCCTGCTTATCCTTATAAATTCCATTGCCGACACTGCCATCCCTTCCGGCGTGTTGCCATAGCGGGTCATTATCCTGTCGGACAGCGAGCCATGATTGACTCCTATCCTGACTGCAGTACCATATTCGTGGCAGATGTTTATAAGGGGCAATATCCTTTCATGGATCCTTTCAAGTTCCTCCCGGTACTCCTGTTCTGAAAACTCAACTTTAATGAATGATGCTCTTTTGTCGGCGTAGTTACCCGGGTTGACCCTTACCTTCTCCACGATCCTTGCTGCATACTCCGCAGCTGACGGATTGAAATGAATGTCGGCAACCAGGGGAGTCTCGAATCCGGCCTTCCT
>CAZKTX010000203.1:0-3679 GCA_964555805.1 uncultured Rikenellaceae bacterium | reverse complement strand
AAACCAAGGGATGACATACGGCATTTGGGGGTTATGGGGTGAGGCCGCGGCGAGAGACTGACCTCGAAAAAAAGGATAATTCTTCATCTCGCCGCGGCCTCACCCCCACTTTCCACCTCCGGCGATGTCATCCTGCATCCCTTCCGGCTGGGCATTACAGAGCAATCAACGCAAAATAATTGTCAGGGGTAACAGATCGTTCAAAAACCATGGGAGGCGGGATCTCATGAGTCAGCTGAGCCTCCTGTCGCTTCCTTCAGGCAGTTGAACAAATAATTCACCATACTTGTCATATAGACAGCTTAAAATTTGAGAATTTTTTTAATTTTATAGGCCTTAATTAACAAATATGTTATAATAACCTGATAATCTGTAAGAAAAATGAATAAGAGTATTATGAGAAAATTGACGGGCCTGTTCCTGGTTGCTTTTGCAGCTGTTTCAATGTTGAACGGACAGGAAAGAAATGATGTAATAAAGTTTTATAATGATGGCGCGAAAGTCCTTCAGACTGATGTCCCGGCTGCAATAGCTGCATTCGAAAATGTGGTTACTCTGTCGGAAAAGGTTGGCGAGTCAGCCAATGATCTGAAAGCCAAAGCCGTACAGGTACTACCCGGGCTGTACGTAAGGGCTGCCAACAACGCGATAAAGGAAAACAAGCCAGTTGCCGAGATCATTAAGGCAGCAAAAACAGCGACAGCTGCTGCCGTAAAATACAACAATGCTGCGGGCAAGGAGAATGCATCCAAAATAATGGTGCAGGCCTACAATAAAATGGGTACTGAACTATTTACAGCCAAGGATTATGAGAAGGCCCTTCTTGCATTCGACAGCCTTCTTGCAATCAACCCCGACTACAGCAATGCAATCTACAACAAAGCTTTGATCTACAGGGGTCAGAATAACTCAGCAGCCTTCGAGGAGACTATTGATCTGTTCCTTGGCAAGCTCGAGGCAGGAAAGGACGACCAGATTTCAAAACAGGCGTCAGAACTGGCTCTTGAGTATTTCCGTGCTGCCGGATCGCAGGCAAACCAGGCTGACGAACTGGATGAAGCCATCGCGCTGCTTACAAAAGCTGCCAAATACGGTGACGACAAGGATCTTTTCTACTTCTTTGCTGACGTTTACAACAAAAAGAAGTCCTTTGACAGTGGGATTGAGTATGCACAAAAAGGACTTGCCCTCGAAACGGGAGCCGCCGATGCAAAAGCCAAATTCTATTTCCAGCTTGGTCTGGGCCAGGAAGGGAAAGGTCAGACGGCCGAAGCATGTGCTTCTTTCAGGAGTGCAATGTACGGACCTTTTGCTGAGCCCTCAAAAGCCAAGAGGACAAATCTGAAATGCCAGTAACAGGGCCGGCATGGCGTATTGTATGTTGTCAGCCCCAACTGATGGGCTGAACTAACATTTAATACAGATCATCTTAAAAAATCAGTAAAAAATTTGCTAATGTAAAAAAAGCGTCATAATTTTGACCATTCGGTTAAACCATATGGTTCATCCCGTAAATTAAATCAAATGGTTAAAATGACGGAAATTGAAAAACAGACTGAGGACAGGATCTTCGAATCGGCCACCGAGATTTTCATTGAAAAGGGCATGGACGGGGCGAGGATGCAGGATATAGCCAATCACGCCGGAATCAACAAGGCACTGCTTCATTATTATTACCGCACAAAGGACCATCTCTTCGAAGCAGTGTTTGAAAAGATGGCCTCTGTCCTGTTCAGCAGGTTTGCCCCCGTATTTGATGAGAAAGCCACCCTGGAGGAAAAGATAAGGTTCTTTTTCAGGGAACACATCTCGTTTCTTCAGAAAAATCCACGTCTTCCCGCGTTCATATTGAACGAGGTAAACAGGAATCCGGCAAGGATGAAGAAGCTGCTCCAGAGGTTCAGCATAAACGAATTCTGGAACAATCTGGAAAGACTGCATCATGATGAGCTCATCAGATACGGCATCACAAGGGAAATACTTCCCCAGGTGATGTCATCATTGGTTGCACTCAGCATCTTCCCATTTGCAGCAAAAGGAATCCTGGAAGTGTTGCTCGAAAAATCAGGCTACAACTTCAACGATTATCTTGAACAAAGAAAGGATTTCGCATCCGATTTTGTAATCAGGGCTATAAAAGGCCGCGACCCGGGTCAGAACGGGGAAAAGCTGCCCCTTGAAAAAACACCTCCTCATAAGGGTGATCTGCTTGTCAAAGCACAACAAACATCAGGCGATAAAGGAAAAAGGAAGAATATATGAACAGGATAACACTCGCATTCATCTTTCTGATAATCCCATGGATTGCAGAAGGCCAGAACGGGCTTACACTGACTCTCGGGGACTGTTACTCGAGGGCTGAAACCGCCAGCGCCCTGGCCGGGGAAAAAGATTCGTACCGCAGGATCTGGGAGCTGAAGGACAAGAATCTCTCCAGGGCCTGGCTGCCAACTCTCGATGCATCCGGCAACATTGTTTACAATTCGGAGGTTATCGACATCAGCAATTCCCTCGGATCGCTGCCAATACCGGGAATAGCTGATGCAATCAAGCCTCTGCCGCATGATCAGTACAAGGTTAACGTCGACATAAACCAGGTTATATATGACGGAGGAGCCATAAAGGGCGCCCGCGCCATTGAGAAAGCAGATCTGCTTATAAATGAAAAGCAGGCTGAAACCGATCTGTATAAACTCAGGAGCCAGGTCAACACCTGCTATTTCAGCCTTCTCCTGCTCGACAGGCAGGAGGAACTTCTTGACAATTACCTGGATTTAGTCACAAAACGGATAGCCTCGATGCAGTCGGGTGCTGTAAACGGTGTGATACTCCGCACGGATATCGATGTGATGACAACCGAGAAGATAAAACTTGAACAGCAGATCAGGGAGAACAATATCCGAAGGGAGTCGCTTCTCAGGATCCTGTCGGAGCTCACTGCAACTGAGATTGATCCTTCATCGGAACTTGTAATGCCTGCTTTTGAGACAGATACAACAGATGTGATTTCAAGGCCGGAGCTCGAGATTTTCGACCTCAGAAAGGACCAGCTTGATGCAAGCCTGCAGGTAATCAGCAGCCGTAGGATGCCCAGGGCATTCGGTTTTGCAACCCTGGGTTACGGAAATCCTCCCGGAAACAATTTTTTCAGGAATGAATTCGCTCCCTACTATATTCTGGGAGCAGGGGTCAAATGGAACATTTTCGACTGGAACAAGGCAAAAACAGAAAAACAGATAATAGGTCTGCAGCATGTCATAATTGAAAACCGGCAGACAGACCTTACCGACAATCTCACAAGGATGCTTGATGCAAAAAGGGCTGAAATATCAAGCCTCAACGAGCTTCTTGAAACCGATCTCGAACTGATAAGTCTCAGGAAAAGAATAACAGCTTCCGCAGAGTCGCAGTACGAAAATGGCACAATAACCGCCACCGATCTGCTCAATGAGATCAACGCTGAAAAACAGGTTCTGATAAACCATGAGATTCACCTGATAAACCTTGCAATGGCCCAGGCGGATTACTATAACATAAGCGGGAAGGAAACAGAATAATTAATTGAATTCATGTATCCAAACTGTTACCCGCTCGAAAATCAATTTCTTTACCCCATCCCCAAGGGGAGTAAATTGATTTTCTTCGCTCCCCCTGGGGCCGGGGTAAACGAAGAAAATCA
>CAZKTX010000202.1:0-3697 GCA_964555805.1 uncultured Rikenellaceae bacterium | reverse complement strand
CTTTGCTTCTTCAGAATTCCAGCAAAGCCCCCCGCGGGAAGACATTTTATACTTATAACATCATTTTTCTTCACTATTACTGTCTCGGTTGTAAATGATTTGCCATCATCCCCGTCTTTGATAAGCTGGAGATTAAATTTCCCCTTGCCGGCAAAGTCTAACTTTACATTGAGCGTCTGCGGCTCGTCCTTACCATTTAAACCGCCTATATACCAAACGTCTTCTTTCTTTCGGGCAATGACAACTTTATCTCCCGGATAGCCGTCAATAAGCTTCGTATCATCCCAGGTAACCGGTACTTTTTTCAGAAATTCTTTTGGTTCGGATTGTATACTGTTGTAAGACTCCGGACTATCAGCAAAATGCTGAAAACCAGATTCAAAAACTACAGACAATGCCAGTTCGTGTCCATACGATGTAATATGTGGATGTTGTGAATTTGAAAAAGTTACCGGTGTATAATCCATCGGACCTATTACGTTGCGTGTAAATGGAAGTGTTGTATTGTGAACGGCTGCTTTATTTGTAAGCACCGGCCGGTTGTTATACCATTCAGCCCCGTAAACTCCCTCTACAGTCATGAGATTCGGGTAAGTACATTGCCAGCCTCTCGGAATAGTGGCACCATGAAAATTTACCATCAGGTTATATTTCGCGGCATCTTCAAGAATGTCGATGTAATATTTCATCATGTCCTGCTGGTCGCCTGCAAAAAAATCGACCTTAATTCCATATACTCCCATTTTATTGAGCCATGAAAACTCTTCAGCCCTTTTTTGAGAAGTCAGCAACCGGTCGTTTGGAGTAGGGTCAAGCCAGCTTGTGCCCGAATTGTACCACAACAGCGGTTTAATTCCTTTTGTTTTTGCATAGTTTAAAGCATCTGTGATGTTTCCGCCGTTACTCATTACATCCCATTCCCAGTCAATAAGAACATAGGGCCATCCCATTTCCGATGCGAGATCAATGTACTCCACAACCTTTTTATAATCCTTGGAACCATGATTGTTGGCCCAGTATATCCATGATACGGCACCCGGTTTAATCCAGCCTGTTTCTTCCAGTTTGTTGGATTCGCTTACATCAGTAATCAAAGTTGATTCAACTATGTCGGACAACCTGCCGATTATAAGCGTATGCCATTGCGAGTTCCAGGGGAGGGTGGCTTTGACCCCCGTTTGCATAAAATCCTTCCTGGATGACGGATACATTACTTTGTATTCATTAGGATTCACTGGATTGCCAAGCTTTGTGGCACAGTTGTTCCTTGTTATGTTTGCTTCGGAAATCAATACCCAGACCGGATTGTTATTTACTTTATATAAAGCAGGAAGCCCCCATCCCTGATTTTTTCTTGCACTTTCACCTGTTCTTGAAACGGGGAAAAACCCTTCGTACGATATATCGTAAGGTTGCATCCACCGATATGTGCTGTCATGCAAAACATAGGTTGTGGCTTCATCAGAAATGTTGAATATTGAATCGGATTTATTTGGGAATTCATACCGGAAAGCCACACCATTGTTATAAGCCCTGAAAACAATGCGTAATGGTTCATTATTTGAATTTAAATAATTGAATGCTGTTTCAGTACCAAAATTTTCGCATGATTTTCGCTTACCACTGATCATTTCATATTTGTCGTGTATCTTCAATGCCTTCGACTCCCCAACAAATTTCAGACTGTCTGTAAATCGCTGGTCATCCCGTATTATACCCAGAGGTGAGTTTTGCAACACTTCCAGATATTCCGAATTCATGTTATACAGGACTCTGAAGTATACTTTACCGAAAGATGTTTTGTCAGATGTCATTTTTGAGACAAGTTCCACTTTGATGTTTTTATCCGGAGAAAAAACTTCCTGCGAATTTATTGCCAGTGAAATTGAAGTGAAGAGTGAGATTAGCAGGTAAAAGTGTTTCATTGTTTCTTATTTTATTATTGAGTAGGTCGAATCATTTATAATATCCCTGATTTCAAATGAATTAAAGTTTGTAACAGTTAAAAGGACAGGATCACTCCATATGACATTTTCCTGCTTTTCTCTAAGAAGCTTTAAGTCTGATACTATGTCATAATTTTTAATCGGTCCTGTTTTGGGTTTACTTAAAATGAAACCAAATCTAACACTATAATTAAAATTACTTAAATTTTTATTTCTTACAAGTATAGTTGAAACTGAGTATTCTTGTTCCGGGCGGAGGTTAATAAGTAAAGCCTGGTCTGCGGAACAATTGTGATACAGGAAGTTTACCTGTTTTGAATCGGTTACAAAATTCACCAATACGCCACATGTTAAAGTATAAAACTCAAAATCTTTGTTTAGATTGTTAATGAGTTTTATATCAATTAGATAATAGATATTTCTGTCCCGCGGATTAGAGTAATTAATAAAACTTGCAACTAAATCAGCCTTAACGAAGAGCTTTGCTTCTTTCCTGATAACAATTGGATAATCATTTTCCTTCTTTGGAATGTTGTCACAGGAGAAACACATTAACAGAAGACAAAATCTGATGATTGTTTTCATTGAGAGAAGTATTTCAAACCAAAATTGAAGATTGTCTGGAAATCCTACCTGACGGCCCGGCGGTTTTATTAGTTAACGTCTGTGTCGTGATGCCACTTTTTTTGCCAGTCGAGGCGGGTGGCTGAAAAGCTTTCGGCCACAATAAGTTGTCTTAACTGTACATGGTCCGGGTGATGGAAGTGAATTTTGAGTCACGATTGTCCGTGTTATAATCTGTATTTGTTAATTGGTTATCCTGGTTCCTTATCGTTCAGTTTGTAATAATCAAGTACATTCATTGCAAACCGCGCAGCCACTGTCCCTGGTCCGCCGGACATCTCGATCCCGACCTCAACGGCTTCAAGAATTTCATCTGCAGATGCCCCATCATCCAGGGCTTGTTTAATATGCCATTCCATGCATGATTCACAATTCTGGACTACAGATATTCCAACTGCGATCAATTCTTTCTGCAATTTACTCAGTCTGCCATCTTTATATGTATTTTGTTCCATGTCAACAAATGACTGGTAGACCTTTGATCTCCTGAAAAAGAAAGAATGGGCTTGTTTTCTTGTCTCGATTATGTGTTCTATCTTTTCTTTGTCAAGGTTTTTCATGTTAGTCGTCAATTTTAAAAGAGTCTTTTCAGGAATTGTCAATTATAAGTCAGATTATCTTTTTTGTACCAAATATATGAAAACGTGGCATAAGAACAGAATTTTACTGCTTATGCACAGTGCAGGCAAACCGGGCTTTCAGCATGTAAAGTGCCTATGGGTTTGTGCTTTTTAATTGTCTTGTTATAAATCTGTTAGTAGATTAACACACCTGTGTGCATAGTCATTTTCCATTCGACCTGACTTGTGGCAATTAGTGCGTCAGTTATGTATTAAGGCTCATTTTATGCCAACCTGTTAATCTCAATACGGTGTTTAATATGCAGATATTTAATACCATAACTTTCCCCTCCTTCGCAAGGAGGGGTGGCCCGGCTACTGCTTTTTGAACCAGGCGAGATTTACTTCCGGGCCAGGGTGGTTATTGCCATGGAGAGTAGCTTAACAAGAATTAAGAACATTTGTCCTCTCCTTTAAATGCATTTCTTATTTCTTTAAGTATGTATTCAGGCTCCTGAAATACCAACCTGTTTTCAAATCGAAGTACAGTAAGGCCGAGACCCTCAA
>CAZKTX010000201.1:0-3735 GCA_964555805.1 uncultured Rikenellaceae bacterium | reverse complement strand
GCCCGGACCTTTCTTTAACAGAAAGGAGGTATACTGGCAAAGATACTGTTTTTACCGGATAGGTAGCCAGACCATAATATGAAATCCGAATTAAAGCAAACATTATTAGTTTATTAACATTCAAATTTTACGGAAATGAAAAAACTTCAAAAGTTGCAGATCAATTCTGAAAGATTGATGAATAATGAAGAACTTGTGACACTGAGAGGAGGTTATGATGATGTAAGGTGCTATCCGGAAGATCCCGGACAAATCCCATGTTTCTGTGATGGGATTTTTGCTGGTTGCCAAGTATCTGTCCAAGCATGTTGGGAGAGGTGTGATTATTAATTTAAAGAGACAATGCCTGAAAAAGATTAGGCATTGTCCTTTTTTCCAGAATCTTTAAAAATATATATTGATCCGTGTATAATCAAACTATTTATTGCATATCTAAAAGCATAATTATGAAAATGTTACAACCCTTATGTCAACTTATGTTGTTCATCATTGTATCATGTTCTCAACCTGAATCAGCTGAAAAAAAATCAGTTGAGATTATTAAGTTAAATGAAGCATATGAAAACAGGAAATCAATAACTATCAACGATATATCAATAAATTTTGAGTATATTAAACTGGAAACAAAAGATGAATGTTTAACCGCAACAAGACTAGCTTGTTATTCAAATGATCAATATCTGATAACAATTGACCGGGAAAAGATTTTGCTCTTTGATAGAAAGGATGGGAAATTTATCAGAGAAATCGGACATATGGGAAATGGCCCGGGGGAATTTTCACGTACTTATAATGTTATGCCATTCAATGAGGGAAAGAACTTAGTATATGCCGGGCGGAATAATAATAGATATGGGTATTCTCTAAATGGACAATTGAAAGATACTTTATCAATACCAGATTTAGTTTCAGAAATTGGAAACATTAACGATAATATATTTGCAGCATTTCTGCCAGACTATCAAGGGGGTGAAAAAAATAAAATAATAATATTCAATGATAAAGACTCTATTATTAAAACATTCCCAAATTATCTTTCTGCACCCAAGACTGACGCATTTTTTGCGTGGAATCCTAATTCATGGTTTTACACGGTAAACAACCAACTCAATTGTTATCAACTATTTAATGATACTATATTTAATGTCTATACAAATTCTATTACTCCCAGGTATATTTTTAATATGGGACCTTACTCACCGCCATATGAGATGAAAACATCACCGAAATTTGAACCAGATAAATATTTTATCATGAAGACAATTCAGGAATCATCAAAATATCTGTTTTGCTCCTTCAATTTTAATAAGAAAAACTATACTGCCATTTTCGATAAGAATAAAAGGACTACTGTTGTAAATGATTATAGCCCTGAGTCCGGACATGGATTCATTAACAATATAAATGATTTCGTACCACTTGAGTTTTCAAGTATTAATGAAAAAGACGAGTTGATCTGCATAATGGATGCTTTCAGGATTAAACAATGGTTTGACTTAAATCCCGGGAAGGTCGATCAATTACCAAAATATTTAAAAGCCTTAAAGAATATTCAAGAAACAGATAACCCTGTAATAATAATTGCTAAACTCAAAAATAAATGAGATTCATTTTAAATAAACAGGGAGTAGAAAACAATCAGTAAGAATCATTCTTTTTCCTTTAATCCGGGCAGATCAACCTTTATTATATCCCAGACGATGTTTGGATCAACACCAAAATATTTAGGAACAAATACATTTCCAATGCCGACAATCTGAGACCATTCAATTGAGGAAAACCTTACTTTTATCTCAGCCGAAATATGATTGCTGGCTTCTCCAATGATTTCCATCTGTTTGATACAGGCAAATCTCATCATCGAATTCTTAATGAAATCTGCAAACTCAGAATCTCGCGAATACTCTTCAATCTCAAGAATCGCATCAAGAATATGCTGAAGCCTTACTTTGTCTCCAAACCTACCTTGCATAAATAAGTTGCTTTTCAGAGTCAACAAATGGCCTGATATATTCCGACAAACCATTTGAGGATACTAAGAGGCGTAGAGAAAGAGGTCGTGCAAGCATGCAGTAGACTGGCCGAAGGCACTGGCCAGGGGACGAGCTTAAGTGTTGCTCCGTTAAGTGCAAAGTCTGAGCAGTTTTCAATTACCTGCTACCAACAATAAATATATTACACATTTGGAATTCAATTCCAAAACTGTATATTTGCATTATGATCAGACGGGAAATAGAACCAGAACTTATAAAGCTGGCGGAACAATTTAAGGCAGTAGCCGTTATCGGGCCAAGGCAATCGGGAAAAACGACACTGACAAGGCATGTTTTTGACAAAAAACCCTATGTTAACCTTGAGAATCCCGACAGCAGACGATTTGCACTTGATGATCCGAGAGGATTCTTATTTCAGTATGGTTCAGGAGCAGTAATCGATGAAGCGCAAAGAGCACCTGAAATCTTTTCATATCTTCAGCAGTTGCTTGATGATAGTAGTCTGAAAGGACGATTCATCCTGACGGGTTCAAATAATTTCCTTCTGCAGGAGACAATTTCTCAGAGCCTTGCCGGAAGAATTGCCTACCTCTACCTTCTTCCATTTACTTTGACCGAATTCCCCCCCGGGAATGATATTGACCCCGCAACGCGGATAATAAGCGGATCATACCCGCCGGTATATGATCAGTTGATAGATCCTGATCTTTGGTATCCGAATTATATAAGGACTTATGTTGAACGAGATGTCAGGCAGTTAAAGAATGTATCAGATCTTAATACTTTTGACAGATTTCTAAGGCTGTGCGCCGGAAGGGCCGGTCAGTTGCTTAATCTAAGCAGCCTTGCCCTGGACGCGGGAGTTGACAACAAGACGGCGGGAGCCTGGATATCTGTTCTGGAGAATTCCTTCATAGTCTTCCGGCTTTATCCCTTTCACAGGAATTTCAATAAGCGCATAATAAAAATGCCCAAGCTTTACTTTTATGATGCGGGACTTGTATGCTCTCTCCTGGGTATTACAAATACCAGCCAGTTAAATCTGCATCCATTGTACGGGAATATCTTTGAAAATCTTATTGTGTCGGAATTTAAGAAGCACGTCTTAAACAGATCAGTCAATGAGGATATATTTTTCTGGAGAGATAACGTGGGACATGAAATAGACATTATAATTGATAAGAAAGATAGTTTTATTCCTGTTGAAATAAAATCAGGAAAAACTTTGACAGATGAATTCTTTAAAGGAATTAAATACTGGCAAAGGTTAACCGGGTTACCGTCCGGATCAGTTATTTACGGCGGTGATGAAACATACACCTTCAGTGACGGCAGACAGGCAATATCCTGGAGGAACCCTGAAACACTTTTTAATCAGAAGATCTGAAATTTCCCTCCCTGTTCCCTGCCCTGCATCTTGCCCTCAGCCCCCTGCTCCCCGCCCACCGCTTTCTTTCCCTGTGCCCAACGGGAGAGACCAGGAGATGTATTTTTGGGCAATCCGCAATCTTCATGAACCGTCATTCCGGGTCACGTCTGATCTGTATTCAAATCAGCCAACAGGGCACTGTCATTCCGAGACCCAAGCGCCCGGGGTGCAAAATATGCCAGATGCCTCCGTAATTGCGAGTCCCGGGGGCTTGAGGCGAAGGAATCCCGTCCCCCGAAACAAATGCCAACAAAAAATTAGCCCGTTACTCAACCATTTCCGCCGTTTACCTGAAATAAGCGCTCAAAAAAA
>CAZKTX010000200.1:0-3741 GCA_964555805.1 uncultured Rikenellaceae bacterium | reverse complement strand
GCCGCTGGCTGGCAGAAACTCTACGAAGGACACGAAAGGGAAGATCAGGAAAGCGAAAGGATGATCACCGACAGGAAGTTGTTCCAGATAAAAAACAAATATATAATCTGCCCGGTAAAATCGGGACTTATGATAATCGATCAGAAAAGAGCACACGAAAGGATATTGTACGAACAGTTCCTCGGGAATCTTGAAAACAACAGAAGCCTGACCCAGACACAGTTGTTTCCTGCTGATATAACCCTCGATCCGGCAGATATTCTGATCCTGAAGGAAATTGAAGATGATCTGCGTCTGCTTGGGTTTGCATTTGAATACACCGATGGAAATAATGTATCGGTAACCGGGAAACCCTCAGGCATTGGCTCCGACGATCCCGTAATGATGATTGAGATCATCCTTGAAGAGTATAAGAGCACACAATCGGATCCTTCGGCAGGCGCCCTTGAGAAAGTTGCCTGTGCCATGGCCGGAGCCTCAGCAATTCCGTATGGCAAACCGCTTTTGAAGAAAGAAATGGAGGATCTCTTCGACTCTCTTTTCATGTGCAGGGCTCCCAACTATTCGCCAAAAGGAAAACCCGTTATCAACATTCTGACACTTGATGAAATAGACAAGAGGCTGAAGTAAGTCGTCGCCGGCAGCTTGTAAGCAGTGCCGGAACCGGGATCTGTCTTTTTGCCGGATGAATTGATAATAGTATCTTTACCCAGTTATTGAATTAAAAACAGCTTAATGAACGGATACGGAAGAGGGTTCTCGGCACTGCCTCCGGTAGTGAAGAACCTCATCATAATAAACATTCTTTTGCTTGTAATCACCTGGACAGCACAAAGTGTCCTTGGTTACGATCTCACTTCAGTTCTGGGGCTTTATTTCCCGAAATCGGAGATGTTCAGGCCCTTCCAGATACTGACTCACATGTTCATGCATGCCGGAATCTGGCACCTTTTCTTCAATATGTTCGCTCTTTATATGTTCGGGGGGATTCTTGAGAACGTGTGGGGGCCCAAAAGGTTTTTCATTTATTACATGGTATGCGGACTCGGCGCCGCGCTGGTTCACGAATCGGTTATTGCAGTACAGTATTTCAAAGTAGTCAATACAATAAGTCCCGACCAGCTTCAGCTTGTACTGGCTGACGGAGCGGCTGTTCTGAACGAGGGGAAGCAGTATGCCGATGCCTCAATGAAGAGTCTGCAGATGATAATGAACGTCCCCACTGTAGGTGCCTCCGGTGCTATCTTTGGCGTTCTTCTCGCATTCGGGGTCCTTTTCCCCAACACCCAGCTGATGCTCCTTTTCCCTCCGATCCCGATAAAGGCCAAGTATTTCGTACTGGGTTACGGCGCCATCGAATTGTATATGGCTGTTACCCAGCCGGGAAGCAATATAGCACATGCGGCGCACCTTGGAGGAATGCTGTTTGGCTATGTTTTGATCAGATACTGGAGAAAAACATCCAAAACCCTTTACTGAGCCCATGGCCCTCTGGCAAGACATAAAAAAGACATTTGGCTCAGCCAACAATCTTAACAGGCTGATATACATCAATATCGTCGTTTTTCTGTTTATTTCCGCAGGATCAATAATTGCCTACCTCTTCAATAACGAGGCTCTTTCGCTTAAGATCCTTAAAATATTTTCAGTACCTGCGTCACTTAAGGCTCTGGCCATCAAACCGTGGACACTGATAACATATATGTTCACCCATAAGGATATCCTCCACATACTCTTCAATATGCTTTGGCTCTATTGGTTCGGGAAAATATTCCTTGAGTACCTCGACCAGCGGAAGCTTGTTGCCGTTTATCTCCTTGGAGGAATATCCGGAGCACTGGTTTATATCCTGTCATTCAACATTTTTCCCGTTTTCAGCGGGATGATTCCTGAGTCGGTTGCAATCGGAGCTTCAGCTTCGGTGCTGGCAGTAGTGACAGCCATAGCGGCCTATGTCCCTGATTATCCGGTAAACCTCCTGTTTATAGGACGGATTAAGATAAAATGGATCGCGGTTGCAATCTTCGTCATGACTTCAGTTATGGACTTTTCAATCAATTCGGGAGGGAAACTTGCGCACATGGGAGGAGCATTGTTCGGATATCTTTACACCTCAGGTCTGAGAAAGGGGATAGATCCGGGAAGAGGCATCAATAGTATTATTGATTTTCTGGTGACTCTCTTCAAACCCAGGAAGAAGATGAAAGTGACATACAGCCGGAAAAAGACCGATTACGAATATAATAAAGCAAAAGCCGATCGTCAGGAAGAAATCAATAAGATACTCGAGAAGATATCCAGGGGGGGCTACGACAGTCTTACAAAGGAGGAAAAAGACCTGCTTTTCAGGGAAAGCCAGAAAAAAAACTGACCAATCAGACTTAAGTATTGGTAAATCAATTCCCATCTCTGATCAAAAATCATCCAATCTGAATACGATTGTAAAAGGATTAGAGGTATTTTAGCAGTAAATCCGGCAACTTTGAAAAAGATCATTCAGAGAGCATTTCTTGGTGTTAATGTCATTTTTGTCATTGCCCTGATCCTGTCTTATCTTTCGGTTCATATAAATCCTGACATACTTGCTTTCCCTGCTCTTTTCGGCCTCGCCTATCCTTATTTGCTGCTTGTAAACCTTCTGTTCTGCCTGACATGGGCAATTGCCCTCAGGTGGGAGGCCCTCATCTCTCTTGTTGTAATCCTTGCCGGATTCACCCATTTCTCAAACTACATGAAGGTCAGGCAACCTAAAGGCGATAAGACGGGCACCTTCCAGGTTCAGAGTTACAACGTCCGTCTCTTCAACTACTATGAAGGAAAAGGAAACAACAATTCTGAGAAAAAGATTCTCGAGCTGCTGAGAAATCAGAAAGCGGATGTGATATGCCTTCAGGAGATTTTCCTATCAGGCGATCCGGCCCGGAAACAGCAGGAAATAAAGTCAGCGGCAGGGAATGGCTATAATTCACATTTCAAGATAATCCGTACCGGGAAAACGCATTCTTACGGTATCGTTACACTGAGCAGATACCCGATAGTCGGGAGGAAGGACATAGTGCATGAGAAGTCGTCGAGCCTGTCAATTTACACCGACATACTGGTTGGCGAAGATACTGTCAGGATCTTTAACAACCATCTTCAATCATTCAGGCTGCAACGGATGGAAAGGACTTTTATTAATGAACTTGTGGAAGGAACCGAGGATCGTGAGACCTTCCACGAGATCGCGAGCCTTTCTTCGAGCCTGAGGGCAGGATTCGTAAAGAGGGCCTCACAGGCCAAGGCTGTCAAGATTATAATCGACAAATCACCCTATCCGGTTATTGTTGCCGGCGATTTCAACGACACGCCGGTTTCATATTCTTACAGGAAAATCAGGAAAGGGCTGTTTGATTCGTTTGTCAGCGGGGGATACGGGGCAGGGTTCACATATAAGGGCAATTATCCTCCCAACCGGATCGACTATATACTTTATGATGACTCGTTCGAGTGCCGTCATTTCGATATAACAAAGGTAAAGTACTCAGATCACTATCCGATTACGGCGTTTTTCAGGAAGAAGAATTAATCGGGGTACGAAGAGCCAGACTACTTTCCATCTCGTTAACCCCCTTTCCCGTTTCCCGCCTTTACCCTTTGTTCAAATCCTATTACTAAATTGAGACCACTTCATTCCTGTTTTACAGTCTGTCCCCCAACCCTCCTAAACTACTCTTTGAAAATCCTTTAATAATGTCGGAT
>CAZKTX010000199.1:0-3757 GCA_964555805.1 uncultured Rikenellaceae bacterium | reverse complement strand
TGTCGCGCCCGGGATATATGCCGGTAAGGGTCATTCTGCCCGACAACGCATGGGAAATGGGCTACACTTCTTTCGATGTTCAGAACGGGGTCTCGGTTTGCGCTGTTGCAAGACGAATTGGAACAAAAGGAGGACTTACCCGGAGATACAAAACCATCCTGCCTCCCAAAGCAAAGGTCAGCTACAGGATTTATGCCGACATATTCAGGGGTGAGTGGCAGAACGGTCTGAAACTGATGTTCAGGGACCGTTACCTTTATGATATCGGGGAGTTTGACAATTCATTGTATGAAAGGACCGACCTTGCCTGGATCAGGGAGAGTTACCTGATTATGCTTCAGATGGCATGGGACAGGGAGTTCTTCGACAGATCGACCGGAAAATACACTTTTGCAGATGTTCTCAGAAAAGGAATTGATCTCTTCGGGCATATTGATGTGTACGGTATCTGGCCTACATGGCCCCGACTTGGATTGGACCAGCGTAATCAGTGGGACCTCTACAGGGATCTGCCCGGAGGGTTGAAACAGCTCCGGATATTCGGAGGACTGGCCCGCCAGAACAATACAAGACTGTTTATAGCTTATAATCCGTGGGATACAAGCACCAGGACTGAAAACCATATGAAGGGGATGGCGGCCCTTATTGCCGAAGCCGATGCGGATGGAGTGGTGCTCGACACTCAGGGCAGCTCGAGCCGAAGGCTTCAGTCAGCAGCTGACAGTGTCAGGAAAGGAGTTGTGATGTACTCCGAAGGCATGGCCGTCCCCAGGGATATGCCCGGGATATTGTCGGGACGGGTTCATAATGCAATCTTCCTGAGTCCGGAACTGAACCTGAACAAACTTATTAAACCGGATTTTTCAATCTTCAGGGTCTGTGATGTCGGAGAAGACGTTCTCCACCGCGAGATTGCAATCTCTTTCTTTAACGGATACGGAACTGAGCTGAACCTGTTCCGCCCGGGGGGTCGGGATGAAAACTATCAGAAAGACCTTGAGTATCTGGCAGCGACAACATTCATTCTCCGCCAGAACAATGATGCCTTCCTTGATATGGACTGGACACCAATGATCGGAACGCTTGCAGACCGCATTTATGTGAACAGATGGAAGGCCGGGGAGAAAACTCTTTTTACTGTTCTGAACATGCGCCATGAAGGATTTGACGGAAGGTTGTTCAGGATCGACGGCAATATAGCCCGGCATTATGTATCGCTTTGGAATCATGAAAATGTAATCCCAACTACGGAAGGAGGGACGACCTGGCTGACATCAACAACAGAGGGATGGCCTGCTTCATTGTCGGGAACACGTAATGAGGGTTCGCTTGACTGCATTGCTGAATTTCCCCTTCTTCTCGGATCGAAACTAAGGGGCGATTCCCTTTTGCTGCGGTCGGCAGGAGAAAACAGGGTGCTTGTCTGGAAAGGTAATCCTTCTTACAGGACTGTTTATAAGGAATTCCGTTTAAAAAGCGACACTATAATAAGTCTCAGGGAGAACTTTGGCTACTATCAGGGAAAAATAGTTGTACAGCTGCTTGAGGGAAAACATCTCCTTGACGAGAATATCCATCATTTTGAAGGCGGAAAACCATGGCTGGTGAGCAGGGTGGAACCTACAGTAAGGGCCACCGGATTAGCGCCGGATATGATCCTGATACCGGGAGCTGATTTTTCATATGAGGTAGGCGCCTCCGATGATTTCATCCCTTACCCCGTGGTTAGCGGAATAACAGTAAGCATCGACAGCTTCCTGATCGATAAATACCCTGTTACAAATGCCCAGTATTATGAATTCGTTCAAAGTTCAGGATACAGACCTGTTGATACAGCAAGGTATCTGAGGCAATGGGAATACGGGATATATCTGCCGGGACAGGAGAATTATCCGGTTGTCTATCTGAGCCTCGAAGACATGAAGGCCTATGCAAAGTGGGCAGGGAAACGGCTCCCGACAGAAGCGGAATGGCAGCTTGCAGCCCAGGGTACCGACGGAAGGAAATGGCCGTGGGGAAATGAGTTTCACGGTACGCTGTGCAACAACTCATTCGGTAAGCCTACTCCCGTTGATGCCTTCAGCAAGGGTATGAGCCCCCGGGGAGTAATTGATATTGTCGGAAATGTCTGGCAGATGACAAACGACATGTATTTCAACGGAGCATATTACATGGCTGTAATCAGGGGCGGCAGCTACTTTAATCCCGAATCAAGCTGGTGGTACATTAAAGGGGGTCCCCAGCCGCTTGACAGGACGCAGATAATGCTTATGGTGTCGCAGGGATACGACCGCAACGCAACAGTCGGATTCCGGTGCGTGAAGGATATTGAAAGCAGTTACTTTAAAGGAAGGCGGTAAGCTTTGCAGGCCGTAGCTTCAGCGAAGGCATGGCGCGAAGGCTAAGAGCCGTTAAAAAGTTGGCAGTTGGCAGTTGGCAGTTGGCAAGATTTTAGCCGCGTACCGCGTACCTCGTACCGCATACCACTACACTTTCAGCTTCTTCTCAATCTCATTAATCTGATTCCTGAAGTGCTTATCGGTGTCAATAAGGTTATTGACTGTTTTGCAGGCATGAAGCACGGTGGCATGATCCTTGCCTCCAATATGTGATCCGATGCTTGCAAGCGACGCTTTCGTAAGGTTTTTCGAGAAATACATTGAAACCTGTCTGGCCTGTACAATCTCCCTCTTTCTTGTCTTGCCCTGTATGAGTTCGATTGGAATCTTGTAGTAGTCGCAAACTATCTTCTGAATATATTCTATTGTTATTTCGCGTCTCGATGTACTTACAAGCTTTTCAACCATCTGCCTTGCCAGATCGAGAGTGATCTCCTTCCTGTTTAGGGTCGATTGAGCGTACAAGGAAATCAGGACAGCCTCAAGTTCCCTTATGTTGTTTGAGATGTTTGCGGCCAGATATTCAAAAATCTCATCAGGCAGTTCTATGCCGTCGTTGTATGCTTTCTTCTTCAGTATGGCGAGCCTGGTCTCATAGTCGGGCCTCTGAAGATCTGCCTGCAAACCCCATTTGAACCTCGACAGAAGCCTCTGTTCCATACCCTGAAGCTCCACCGGCGGCCTGTCGCATGTGAGAATCAGCTGTTTTCCCGATTGGTGTATGTGATTGAAAATATGGAAGAAAGTGTCCTGTGTCTTTTCTTTTCCCGCAAACTCATGAACATCATCAAGGATGAGAACATCAATCATCTGGTAAAAATGCAGGAAATCATTCTTGTTATTGTTTCTTACAGATTCAACGAACTGAGTCTGAAATTTATTTGCATTTACATACAACACAACCTTGTCGGGATGTTTTTCCTTCACAAGGATACCTATTGCCTGGGCCAGGTGTGTCTTGCCCAATCCGGAATCGCCATAGATCATAAGCGGATTGAATGCTGTACCTCCCGGGTTGTTTCCCACGGCAATCCCTGCCGACCTGGCCAGCCTGTTGCATTCTCCCTCCACATAATTGCTGAAGTTGTAATCGGGATTAAGCTTGGGATCAAAATGAACCTTCTTGATCCCGGGGATAACGAAAGGATTCTTGATCGAAGGCTGTGTAACGTTGAATGGAACCTGGACCGGCTTGTTGTGAAGATCCGTCTTGTTTCTTGAAGGATACCTTACAGTATAGGGCTTGCCATCTGAATAATTCGCGTTCTCCAGCACAACATTGTATTCGAGTTTGGCATCTGCACCAATCTCACGCCTTAGAGTCTTCCTGAGGATATCTATATATTGCTCTTCAAGGT
>CAZKTX010000198.1:0-3757 GCA_964555805.1 uncultured Rikenellaceae bacterium | reverse complement strand
TCGAGAATTGCCAGTTTATTGACACCCTTGCTGAAGACTACAAATGCAAACCGCCTTCCGTCGGGCGACCATGTACCTGAAGACTCTATAAAGTTGAAATCATCTATTTCGTTATTCCTTACAACGCTTGAAAGCTTCTTGATTATCTTCCCGGTGCTTGCATCGGCGAGGAAAAGATCGAGGGTGAAAAGGTCCTTCTCGGAGAAGAAAGCCAGGTATTTCCCGTCGGGGCTGATTGAAGGGGAGATGTTTGTTTCGCCCGCGGTTGCCTTTGAAACAACCATTCTTCCTGCAAGGGTGTCGCTTTTTCCCTCGAGGTACTTCTTATAGTGTTCTTCCGAGGCCAGCTTCCATAGTGCCGAAAGTGCATTTTCCTCGTGTCCCAGTATTTTCTTTGCTGCATCGGAGAATCCGAGTTCCGCGGTTTTTTCAAGCAGGGGTACGATTATTGAGTCGCCCCAGGTCTTTCCTGCCATGGCCCAGAACGACTGGCCCCAGCGGTAGGGGAAGTACTTCGAATTGGTTGAAAGCTGCTTAATTGTCGGGAAATCATTGCTTAGAAGGGCATCCCGCATCCACATCGAGGTATGAGGATCGACGCTGCCTATAGAGAGGTATTCGGCCATCCCTTCTATCATCCAGAGTGGTACGTTGTTGAGCGAAAGCTTTTTCAGTGTGTCCGTATTGAGGAACATATTATACTGGAAGGCATGAACAAGCTCATGACCAAGTGTATGGTCGGTCTGGGCCAGCGATGAAGCCACAGGCATTATAACCCTGTTCTTCAGGCTTTCAGTAACCCCGCCGGTGCCGGTCCCGATCAGACTGCTTATTGTATTTGTCTGCTGAAAATCGGCATGTGTTGTGTAGAAGATTACAGGATTTCTTGTGAGGAAGGTGTCCCTGAAGATCGCATGGTGCATAGTGTACCAGTTCTCACTCCAGTCGGAGATTGATTTTATAAGCGAATCATTCTTCAGGTAGTGGTAAAGTTCAAAATTCGGTGTCTGGATAACATCGAAGTCAAATTTCCGGTAACCTGGTTTATTCCTTCCGAAGTACTGGGCTTCGGCTACAACTCCGGGAATTATTATCCATGCCAGCAACAGCATAGCCAGACGTGAGTGACTCCGGCCTGACTGACCTGATTTTTCAGATGATGTATCCATAGCTAGTAATTTTTGAATACAACTTGAACAGCTTGTTTTAAGAGATAAATCAATGTTAAGTCGTGAAAATCAACATTGCCTCCAATTCAAAAACTATACCATAATACACACTCAATTCAAAGTCCATGTCAATGTTTCACATGTAAATTTAACATTGCTGAACCTGAATCTAAAATTTCAGGCGACTTATTTTCTTTAGAATATGTTAATAAGCAGTTTTACTGCAAAACCGGTCGATTCAGCCTCTTGTTATCTCTTCCTTGTCCTTGTCCCAGTACATTGTCCGGCCCTCAAGAAAAGCTCTTGTCCCCATATGAGCCGTCATTGCTTCCTGGAATGCCTCATCAATGTTACAGGAAGGTTTCTGGTTCTGACGGATGCACTCGAGCCATTCCCTCATATGGAGGTGAGTCGTGTCGTAGCGTTTCCCGTCGACATAAGTGTAGAGCAGTCCGCGCTGGGCAAAATAAAGTTCAGTTGCGGAAGTGACGGCATCCACCTTGCTTTGTCCCGGAACATAGGTAAAGAACGGGGCATCGGTTGGAATGATTCCCTGCTTTATTTTGTCAGCATAGCGTTCGGAGTTCCTGTCGGCTGTTATGTGGAGAAGGTTTGAAACTTCCATTGAAGCATCGTGTCCCATGAAGACCTTACCCCTGCTCCGCGAGCTTGCCAGTGTTGCGCTGTAGAGCATTGTCAGGTTCTTTGAAGGCCATTCAAATGTTGTCTGAAGAACATCGGGAACAGTCCTGCCGTCCTTGAAGAAATACACGCCTCCCGAAGAAGTTGCGGAATCCGGAATCCCGAGATGCATTATCTGGTTGGCAGCATCGTACTCGTGGGTGAGAAGGTCACCTGAAAGTCCCGTGCTGTAGTCCCACCAGCAGCGCCAGCGGAAGAACCTCTCAAGGCTGAACTTATCCCTTTCTTCCGGACCCATATATCTTTCAAGTCCGGCCGACTTCATGTAGTCGAGGTATTCGCCGATCCGTTCAGGATCGCCCTCAAACTGCTTCCAGTCGATTGTCTGAGGATTTGAGCCTTCAATTATGTCGTACACCCATGCCCCGTTTGGAGTGTTTCTGTTTGTACATACCTCGATCAGGTTGACCTGTCCGAGCAGACCGTTGCCGATAATCTCTTCAGCTTTCTGGTAGCAGGCTGTCTGCCGTCCCTGGTGTCCGAGCTGGAACACAATTCCTGTATCCCTGACTGTCTGCCTTACAAGGTAAGTTTCAGGAACTGTCCACGTCATTGGCTTTTCACAATAGACATGCTTTCCTGCCCTCGCTGCTTCTACAGTCATTGTGCCATGCCAGTGATCGGGAGCTGCGATAACAACGGCATCAATGTCGTCTGCAGCAAGCATTTCCCTGTAGTTAAGGTATCTTTTGGGCGCCGGTCCGAATTTGCCGCTGGTTCCTTCCTTGTTTATATTGGAACCTGTAAGACGGGCTGCTTCACCATAATTGTCGAAAATGTCGCAGACACCGTTAATCACTACATTCAGGTTATCCTGTTCCAGAAAGACATCCAGGCGTGTATCATCGGGATTGTCCTGCTTGGCTTTGATCAGGGTGTCCATGTATGAGGGTTCCGCGAATCCGAGAGCTCTCATAAGCTGTTTTCCCCTTATTCCGAAGCCTATCAATCCAAGGCGTATCTGTTTACCGCCCGGAACAGGATTCAGGAACGCGGCATTCTTGTTGCTTATCGGGAATACATCTGAGATATCCCTGTCGAGGAAAGCGGTCTTCCTGGTTTTGACAAGACCATAAGCCACTGCTCCCAGGAGGGGTACCGTGGCAAGAGTTTTTATAACATCGCGGCGGCCTATCTTTGTAGCCTTACCTTTATTTTTGTTGTCGTCTGAAGCCATATCCGATTTTTCTTTTTCAATTATTATATGACGAATTTTCTGAAACCTTCGGGCAGAACCCTGATCAGCAACCTGTCGATGCCGATCACCCTCGCCGCAGGAAAGACAAACAGCAGGCCCAGTCCGGCAAATTCAACCAGGTTCTTGTCGATCAGAAAGTATGTTCCTTCAAAAGGCATCATGTATTCAACTCCGATGAACGAAGGGTGCGACATTGTGTAAAGAAGAAGTAATATCATTCCTCCGATGCATGCCAGACGTGTGAAACAGCCTATGAACAATCCAAGGCCCACCAGGACCAGTCCCCACTCATTGAAAAAATCAACGAATCTCATCAGGCCGGCGTTGCCTGCCATGTTTATGAACATTGAACTGAAGGGTCCCTGTGAGTCAAGCAGATAGCTTTTTGCAGTCCAGTTTGGATTAAGTACCTTGACCATACCTTCAAAAAGGATGTTCCATCCGATGAATAACCGGAGAATGACCAGCCAGGTAAGCTGTGCCTTAGTGTAATTGTTTTCCATAAAGCTGTATTGTCTTGTGTTGATGAAAAAATAGAACAGGAGTTTTAAAGCTCATAAATTTAATTGTTTCAAGCATCCGTAATATGACTTTTGTTAGAAATATTAAGATTTTTAGAAAAAATTAACACTATTTTGGCTTTTAGCTTTAAAATTAATAGCTTGAAACGGATTGCAGGGGACAGGTT
>CAZKTX010000197.1:0-3773 GCA_964555805.1 uncultured Rikenellaceae bacterium | reverse complement strand
GGTGGTCAGAAATTACAGATCGTTAAACTGGTTAAGGATATCACCGGTCTCGGACTTAAGGAAGCTAAAGCAGTCGTTGACTCAGCTCCCGGTCCAGTTAAGGAAGGTGTATCAAAAGAAGAAGCAGAAGCTATTAAAGGTCAATTGGTTGACGCAGGAGCTGAAGTTGAACTTAAATAAGTATACCTGAATAACGGGTTCCAGGTTTAGTCCCGGCTTTTCGGGACTAAGCCTTTTCGTTCTTTTAATTGTAAGTTCACTTAATCCTTTTATAAATGTCTTTAAAAAGTACTGAAAGAATTAGTTTTGCCTCCAGGAAAAACCAGCTCGACTACCCTGATTTCCTGGAAGTTCAGCTGAAATCATTCGGTGAGTTTTTCCAGCTCGGAACAACTCCCGAAAACAGGAAGAAGGAAGGACTATTTAAGGTCTTTACGGAAAATTTTCCCATTACTGACACAAGAAATAATTTTGTTCTCGAATTTCTCGATTATTATATCGACCCCCCACGCTACACAATAGAAGAATGTATTGAACGAGGACTGACATTCAGCGTTCCCCTTAAGGCAAAGCTTAAACTCTATTGTACTGACCCGGAACATGAGGATTTTGACACCGTAATTCAGGACGTCTACCTCGGTACTGTTC
This sequence comes from uncultured Rikenellaceae bacterium, assembly GCA_964555805.1. Taxonomy (GTDB): domain Bacteria; phylum Bacteroidota; class Bacteroidia; order Bacteroidales; family VadinHA17; genus LD21. The sequence goes on along the minus strand of CAZKTX010000197.1, from coordinate 3,125 downwards.
CATATATGACCGACAGAGCTACTTTCGTAATCAATGGCGCAGAGAGAGTTGTTGTATCTCAGTTGCACAGATCGCCAGGCGTTTTCTTCGGACAAAGCGTCCACGCAAACGGCACAAAACTGTATTCGGCCAGGATTATCCCATTCAAGGGATCGTGGATCGAATTTGCAACCGACATCAACAATGTGATGTACGCTTATATCGACAGAAAGAAAAAACTGCCGGTTACTACGCTGCTCAGAGCTATCGGATTCGAGAGCGATAAGGAAATCCTGGAGATATTCAACCTCGCTGAAGAACACAAAGTTTCCAAAACCAACATCAAAAAGCTCGTCGGACGCAAACTCGCTGCCAGGGTTCTTAAAACCTGGGTGGAGGACTTCGTCGACGAGGATACGGGTGAAGTGGTTTCAATAGAGAGAAACGAAGTGATCCTCGACAGGGAAACTGTTATCGAGGCAGATCATGTCGACCTTATTGTCGACTCCGGAGCTAAGGCAATTCTTCTCCACAGGGAAGATACAACCCTTTCGGATTTCGCAATTATATACAATACTCTTCAGAAAGATCCCTGCAACTCCGAAAAGGAGGCAGTCATTTATATTTACCGCCAGCTTCGTAATGCTGAACCGCCTGATGAGGCAACGGCAAGAGACGTAATCGATAAACTCTTCTTCTCCGACAAGAGGTATGACCTCGGGGAAGTTGGCCGCTACAGGATCAATAAGAAACTTGGCCTCGAAACCGAAATGACGGTCAAGATACTTACTAAGGAAGACATTATAAAGATTATCGGCTACCTGATCGAACTTATCAACTCCAAAACAGAAGTTGATGATATCGACCACCTTAGCAACAGGAGAGTACGTACTGTCGGCGAACAGCTCTATGCACAGTTCGGTGTCGGTCTTGCACGTATGGCACGTACAATCCGTGAAAGGATGAACGTAAGGGATAACGAGGTTTTCACCCCCGTCGACCTTATCAATTCAAAAACGCTTTCATCTGTTATAAACTCATTCTTCGGCACCAATCAGCTCTCTCAGTTCATGGACCAGACAAACCCTCTGGCCGAAATGACGCACAAACGCCGTATGTCGGCCCTCGGGCCCGGCGGTCTGTCGCGCGAAAGGGCAGGTTTCGAAGTAAGGGACGTTCACTACACTCACTATGGCAGGCTTTGCCCCATTGAAACTCCCGAAGGTCCCAATATCGGACTTATATCATCTCTTTGCGTTTACGCCAAAATTAATGATCTCGGATTTATTGAGACTCCTTATCTGAAGGTGCAGGACGCCAGGGTTGACCTTAGCGGCGAGGGAATAGTATGGCTCAGTGCTGAAGAAGAAGAGAAAAAAATTATAGCTCAGGCCAATGCCCCTATACTGAAGGACGGTCACTTTGAGAACCCCAGGGCAAAATGCCGGTACGAAGCTGATTATCCTTTCGAGGAAGTTGAAAAGGTCGACCTTATGGATGTAGCTCCAAACCAGATCGCATCAATTGCTGCATCACTCATTCCATTCCTTGAGCACGATGATGCAAACAGGGCTCTCATGGGCTCCAACATGATGCGTCAGGCCGTACCTCTTATCAATCCTGAGGCTCCAATTGTCGGAACAGGACTGGAAGGCCAGGTTATTCAGGACAGCAGAATACTTTTCACTGCTGAAGGTGACGGAGTTGTAGAATATGTCGATTCAAACGAGATTGTCGTCAGATATACAAGAACCGATGAAGAAAAATTCGTAAGTTTCGACGACGACACAAAACGCTATACCCTTCCCAAATACAGGAAAACCAATCAGAATACATGCATCAACCTGGTTCCCGTTGTCAGAAAAGGTGAAAAAGTTTCCAAAGGACAGGTTCTCACTGAAGGTTACGGGACAAAGCACGGTGAACTGGCCCTCGGCAGAAACCTTAAGGTTGCTTTCATGCCATGGAAAGGCTACAACTTTGAGGATGCAATTGTAATCTCCGAAAAGGTTGTCGAGGAGGATATGTTTACATCAGTCCATATCGACGAATACCTTCTTGAAGTTCGCGACACAAAGCGCGGTTTGGAAGAACTGACTTCAGATATCCCGAATGTAAGCGAGGAAGCTACAAAAAACCTCGACGAAAACGGGCTTATCAGAATAGGCGCCCATATAATTCCTGGCGATATCCTTATAGGAAAAATCACACCCAAGGGAGAGTCTGATCCGTCACCGGAGGAGAAGCTCCTGAGAGCAATCTTCGGGGACAAAGCAGGTGATGTAAAGGATGCCTCGCTGAAGGCAGGTCCGTCGCTTGAGGGAGTTGTTATAGACAAAAAACTCTTTACACGCGCTATAAAGGACAGGAAAGCCAAAGCTGTGGAGAAACCTCTTCTCGACAAGATTGAAGCCGATTTCCTGAGAAGTACAGATGAACTAAAGGCAAGACTGGTTGATAAACTCTTCATTCTTGTAAATGGAAAAACTTCACAGGGAGTAAAGGATTATCTTAACGTCGATGTGATACCCAAAGGCAGCAAATTCACTCTGAAGCAGCTGCAGGAAATTGACTTCCTGAATGTCAATCCAAACAAGTGGACCACCGACAAAAAGAAGAATGACAGTATAAAACAACTCCTTCATAATTATATTATCAAGTACAAGGAGATTGACGGTATCTTCAAACGCAAGAAGTACAATATCACTATCGGCGATGAACTTCCTGCAGGAATCGTGCGTCTGGCAAAAGTTTACATAGCCAAGAAACGCAAGGTGAAAGTAGGTGACAAGATGGCCGGCCGTCACGGGAACAAGGGTATTGTGGCGAAGATCGTCCGCCAGGAAGATATGCCGTTCCTTGAGGATGGCACCCCTGTCGATATCGTGCTGAACCCGCTTGGCGTTCCTTCCAGGATGAACCTCGGACAGATCTATGAGACTGTCCTCGGATGGGCCGGACAAAAGCTTGGTTTGCAATTTTCGACTCCGATTTTCGATGGCGCTACAATAGACCAGATAACCGAATACACCGAAAAGGCAAAGCTGCCGAAATATGGCAAGACTTACCTTTACGACGGAGGTACCGGTGAGAGGTTCGACCAGCCTGCCACTGTAGGTGTTATCTACATGCTTAAATTAGGCCAC
>CAZKTX010000196.1:0-3795 GCA_964555805.1 uncultured Rikenellaceae bacterium | reverse complement strand
TCCTGATTCCGTTGTCCATTTCAAGGATATAATTGACGGGCTCATAATCGGAAGTGTCGGGAATAATGTCAGGCTTGAATTCACTTGTATCCTTTGGAGCCATTTTTATCATAAGCGGTTCCTTCTTTATTGTAGCCAGATCGCTTACAATGTTCATCGGCTGCGACAGCATCGATGAAATTGAATATTCATCCGTCCTGCGAAGAATTCCGCTTACCCTGTAACTGTTTATCTTAACCGAATGCACAGAGACTCCGCTTATTTCAAGGTTTGCCGTGCTGTCGGAAAGATTTAGCGTCATATAAACCGAATCAGTTTCAGCCATGCTTGTGCGTGCCTGGAGATATGCCTTATTCTTAAGCAGGGCCATGTAGGATGAATCTCTGTACAACCTTTCATCAATCTTGTTCTCAGAAGATTCCTGGGGACCATACTTCAACCGGATAGTTTCCAGTTTCCTGCCCGGAGCCATAAGGGACATGATCGTAAAATATCCCAGAATCACAGTAACTATCACTCCTGAAACTATAAGAAGGTTCCGGCTCCCTTTCGTTCCGGCTTCTTCGTTCTTTTCTTCCATAATCCTGCCTATATGAAATCAGAAAATATATACTTTCGAGCCGATCGCAAGAGTGTTGTAAATGGCTTTCAGATCCTCGTCGTTAAGCCTGATGCACCCATGAGTTACCGGCATACCGAGGAAGCGCTTATAGAGAGTTCCATGAATCAGGTAACCATCGCCGATGCTGAGGGCATAGTCGCCCAGCACTCCGTATTCATACCTGGAGGGATGCGTGGCAGCCGGAATGGGAAGGCCTTCCTCAACAAAAGCCCAGTCGGGTCTTCTCCATACAGGCGATGTGATCTTGCCCTGGATCCTGTATTTTCCCTTTGGAGTCTTAAAAACCCATTTCCTTTCCCCCTCAGCCTTGAGCATAGTGTAACTTCCTGAACTGCAGAATCCTTCCCTTATGAGCTTTTTGTTCAGGTAGAGAAAGAACCTGTTATCAGTTGTATTTATAACTATGTATGACTGGCCGGATGTATAGGAAGCATATTTCTTTGAAAGCCTCTGAACATCCTTCGAGAGGGCTGATATCTGCTTCTTGTAGTTCTGGTCTTCCTTGAGTTCCGGGTCATTGCCAAGCCCGGGTTTATGCCTCGAAAATGATTCCTGCAGGCCGGGGACACCATAGATCACATATACCGTCAGTAAAAAAAAGGATAAAATGCCCCCAAAGACCAGTAATGTCTTTTTTAGCTTATCGCTTATATCTGTCTTGTTGTCTTCCATAGAATTGTCATTCATGAAGCTTGTCGAGACTGACTGTTGATCCAACAATAGTCACCGGGGTTCCCTCACCGGCGATCCTGAATATAACGTCCATTTCTTCATTCGTAAGGGAAATGCATCCTTCCGTCCAGTCGTATCCTCTTCCCCCTTCGCCATGGATTTCGATCAGACTTCCTATCCTTGCAGTCTTTGGAAGAGTTCCGCCGGCAACAGCCTTTCTGAACTCTGCCTTGTCTGTCTCATTGGGATAGTCGATCAGCAGGGCCTTGTGATACTTTGTTCTTCCGGTGCCGAACTTCTTTATAATCTTATACATACCTTCAGGAGTGGCCTTGTCGCCCCGTCTCTCTTTGTCCCCTACCCAATTCTTTCCAAGCTCGACATTATACTCATATTTTTTGACACCTCCAAGATACACAATACATTTTCTCGAATACTTGTCGATTATTATAGCATAACCCTGGTTCTGGCGCGATTCCCTGATTGTCCTGTCTACCCATTTCTTCCAGGTCGGGTAAGAATTGAAATACTCTGTAAGGTGTTCATTGGCATAAGCATAGGCATCGATAAGAAGAAGTTCAGAGCCTGCCACCTTCTCCTTGGCTACTGAGTAATCACCCTTTTTGTAAGCCACCTCCGATTCCTTGAGAAGCATTCTGCCTTTGGATATCCGGCTCCATACTTCAGGGGATAAGGGATAGGAGTCAAACTTAAGGTCTATCTGCCCTGCAATATGATTAAGCTTTTCAAGCTTCTGCCCCAGAAAAATATTCAGGTCAGTTACATTATTTATTGATATCCGTGAAGACTGCCGTGCCTTCTGTTCCGACATCTGAGCCAATTCTACAGTCCGGCTGTAATCCCTGAACCAGATGAATCTTTTGTTCTCCTTCTGCCAGCTGACCATCGCAGAATCGTATAACGACTTTGCTTCTCTGTAAAGACTCTTCGAATAGGTATGTGCATTGTTTGATACTGCTTCTGACAGAGCTATTCTGGCCCGGGTGACCTGCTCCACGGGAGATTCCGGAATAAGACCTGAGAGGATAAAACCTGCTACCGTAACAATTATCACAATAGCAGCGCTCAAAAAAATCCTTCTGTACTTCTTTTTTAGTCTCATCCGGGTTTAACCTTAAAAAAATCCCCGGGAAGGCCCGGGGATTTCAAAATTTCTTAAGCCTGGAATCAGAATTTAATCCTTGCTTTTGTAAGGACTTCCTTTACTTCAGCATTAAGACCTTCAGCTTTTTCTTTCGCTGCTTTGATCTTGTTCATTGCATCCATGAAGGAACCTTTGTCAAAGAGACCCTGAGCCTCAGCAACAGCTGCATCAACGGTGGCAACTTCAGCCTTAATCTGTTCGATAACGGCAGCACCTTCCTTGCCCCTCGGCAGTTTCGGTATAAGCAGAGCATTCTCATCAATGACAGTCTTGATTGATGTCATCATTCCGGAAACCTCAGCTTTAACCTCTTCTTTCTTAGCGGCAACATTTGCAGTTACAGTATTCGCAAGCGCTGTAACTTCACCAAGCTTGGCAATCTCAGTCTTGAAATTCTTGAACATTTTGCCTTCCTTGGCGGTGATGGCGGTCATCACAGAATTAAGTGAATCCTGGAGAGCTGCAAACTCAGCAGGTAAATAAGTGGCAGCTTCAGCTGATTTTGCTGCTTCGATGGCTGCATTGACAGCGTCAATTTCAACCTGGGGTTTCTTACCGCAACTCGTGAGGACGACAACCATTGACATGATTGCTAATCCCATTAGTACTCTTTTCTTCATTTTCATTTTTTTTTTAAATCCTTGCTTTTTTTTAAATACCGATTATATAGTTTTAATCGTTCCTTTTGAAAAAAATCGGTGCGAATATACATATTTTCAGAAACCGCTATACAATATTACTCTTTTTTATTTTTTTAACATTTGAAAACAGATAAAATTTTCATCAGTGTATAATTTTTAAGTTAATGGTCTGATGGAACCGCACATGATTGAAAATATATACATACGTGTTTGTTTATTTGATACATGTGGGTTTCAGAACAAATTTCTGATACCCAAAATAAAAACATATCGTTTCAGGTAAAATTTTTGTTGTAAAACAATAAACAGATATTGAATATCGATAAAAATTCTGTTGAAATCGGGTGGTGAGAGGCTTGAGGTTTGGGGCTCCGGGGATTATGGGCTGAGCCCACGATACCCGGGGGGAGAGGGATTACCTTTGGTGATCCCCATGGGGGGAGGCTGAAAGCCAAAATACATCCTTACTCGTTGCCTCGTAAGTCTTTTTATTTTCAGACAATCAGGGCTCATGCGAGCATGGCCCTGATTGTCTGAAAATAAAAATCCCTTCCATGCGGAAGGGATGTATTTTGGCTTTGCGGAGAGAGGGGGATTCGAACCCCCGGTACAGTTACCCATACGGCAGTTTAGCAAACTGCTGGTTTAAGCCACTCACCCATCTCTCCAAATAACTTAATGGTGGTACGGCAGTT
>CAZKTX010000195.1:2338-3826 GCA_964555805.1 uncultured Rikenellaceae bacterium | reverse complement strand
GCGGGAAAACAGGATGTGACCCGTTGTTCCGACTGTAAGGAATTACCCTGTCAACGGATCAGTAATATGATTAATACCGGCTTGCTTCACCGTGCTGAGTACCTTACCAACCTTGAAAAGATTCGAGAAATGGGCGTTCAGGAATGGGTCAAATACGAAGAAGAGCGGTGGCGTTGTCCGCAATGCGGTCTGCCCATGAGCTGGTATGACGCCGAATGTGTCGGATGCAGTGAGCCAAGGTCCGGGAGACTGTTTAAGCTTCATAATTCTGACATCACGGATGTATAACCTTAAATACTAAATTGACCTGATAAGGTTATTCAGCGCCTGTGCAATTTCAACGATCTTTGTACAATCGACAATCCCGATATTATCTTTTGGAGTGTGCGTCACATCCTGATCAGCCATATTGTCGATAAGCCATTTTGACGACACAGCAATTGCAGGGACACCGTATTGTATAAATATACTGTGATCACCCTGTACCCACTGAACGCCTTCAGTCAGCCCTTCAAAGCTATCGATCACTTTTTTTGTGTGTTTAAGTATTTCGACAGGCAAGTCAAACAGGGAAAATGAAGATGGCCCCTCGCTGTAACCTGCTCCGTCAATATTAATGTTCAGAAGAATATTGCTGAAACTGTTACAATTTGCATTCAGGTAATTCATTTGTCCGGGAACTGCAAAATAGTCCTCACCGTTAAATGCAATAATTTCAATGAGCTTATTTCCATTATAATCACTGAGTAAATCTGATAAAAGCAAAAGCACAATAATACCTGTTGCGTTATCAATGGCGCCAGGGGTGCCTTTCTTTGCGTCAATATGGGCAGTTATAGCAATTCTTGGAGCTGTTTCGTCACCTTTCCTTCCAATAACATTATACCCCTTGCCGGGGACTCTTTTTGAAAAAGACTGCAGAGATACTCTCCTGCCGGTTTGTTTCATAAACTTAAGTCCTTCTTCCTCTGTCATGTAGACTGAGGGAATATCAAAGTCACCGTCTTCGATCAGGGGGAAGGGGTAAACTCCGCCGGCAACAGCCGAATTTCTGCCTGTGGCACTTATAACCGCCTTTGCCCCGCTGTTCTCCAGAAGTGAAATAATCCTGCGATGCTCCTCCGGATTATAGAAGACAAAGTTCTTGGGCATTAACTGCTCCTTTGCAATTTCGCCATGAAGGAAGAGGATCTTGTCACGTGCGTCAATCTCAGATAATTCACCAACTGTTGATGCAGAAACAAGCTCTGCCTCGCCATTGAATCCAAGGGAATATGGTCCGACAAGGACATCGAAGGTTTCCTCCCCGGAATTGAGAGTTGCTCCGTTTTGCACCCAGTCGATTGCGTCGAATGCGGGCATTTCGGTCTTCCATCCGTTCGATGACAGCTCTTTTTCAAAGAAAGCTGTAGCCTGCCTGTTACCGTCGCTGCCAACACAGCGTTCTGCAATATCAGAACACAGGATTCTGAGGTAATCCTGGCTTTT
>CAZKTX010000195.1:0-2238 GCA_964555805.1 uncultured Rikenellaceae bacterium | reverse complement strand
CAATTCTTCTTTTGTCCGGCCTTTTTTCTCCACCTTTGCCAGGTACATCGGATAAACCGTTGAGAAAGCCATTCCTGCGATTCGTTGATTTTCCTTGTTCATATAGGCTGGTATGATTTATATATGGGGGTCAGTATGGTCAGAGCCTGTCCTCTATGTCATCCGATTTTAACCGACGTCATAGAAATTGATCCTGCAACAGCTTTATCATTAAACAACTTCACTTCATCGCTTTTTTCCTTTAATGCGATTGCATACAACAAGGGAAGGTAATGTTCCGGAGTTGGAATTGCCAGCTCAAATGCCTTGCCATGACAACGGTAATTTATAAGTTTTTTAGGGTCGCCTGCTATTATGTAATCCTTCATTTTTCCGTTGGCTTCCAGGGCCCAGTCGAAAGCATAGTTGTCTTTGTCAAAGTTTCCCCAGTCTATCAGCCGCAGGTTATGTACCATATTCCCGCTTCCGATTATAAGAACTCCCAGCCTTCTGAGGGCTGCAAGCTCCTTCGCCAGGTCGTAGTGGGACTGGGGTGTCTTCAGATAATCCAGGCTCAATTGAATAACAGGGACATCTGCTTCAGGATAAAGGTGTTTTACAACACTCCATGTTCCATGGTCGAGTCCCCAGCTGAAGTCCGGTTCCACTGTGTTTTCCGGCAAAAATGATTTTATCCCTTCAGCAAGCTTTGGAAAACCTGGTGCCGGATACTGCACCTCGTAAAGGGCTCTGGGAAAACCACCAAAATCGTGAATTGTTTTTGGTTGTTCCATTGCAGTAAGAAAGGTACCCCGTGTTTCCCAATGGGCCGAAACGCAAAGGATGGCTTCCGGCCTGGGAATTGATTTCCCAATGGTCCGGAAGCCCTCTACAAATTCATTCTCCTCAATTGCATTCATCGGACTGCCATGCCCGAGAAACAGCACCGGCATCTTTGGCGTGTTCCTTAAGACTGTTGTCAGATTATTCATTGATTATGTTTTAGCTATGACAATGTCTCACGATTGCCTCACAAATTGAATTTCGCCTCCGATCCTGACTTCATCGCTGACCAATACTCCACCGGTCTCAAGCGCTGCATTCCAGTTCAATCCCCAGTCTTTGCGATTGATCTTCCCATCCAGCGAAAATCCGGCCTTTTCATTTCCCCACGGGTCTTTATTGGTTCCACCGAATTCAACGTCAAACACAACCTTTTTGGAGACACCCTTTATTGTAAGTAAGCCTTCAAGCTTGTATTCTTCATCGTCAACCTTTTTGAAACCAGTGCTTTTGAAAGTCATAGCGGGATGGTTTTCAGCATCAAAAAAATCGGCACTCTTGAGATGATTGTCCCTGTCGTTGCTGTTTGTAAAGACCGATGATGTGTCAACTTTTACATTTACGGTGCCTTTTTCAAATTCTTCATGATCGATATCGGCTGAAAAATTCTTAAACTCACCTTTCACATTACTTATCATAAGGTGTTTTACCTTGAATGTCAGTTCACTGTGTGTAGGGTCCATCACCCATTTTGCTGAATTATTTCTTAAATCTTCCATTGTAATTTTGTATTAAATTTTATGCTGCAAAGATATGGGTGGGTAAAGGATGAATTGTAGCACTTTTCGGAAGAAGGGTTGTAATCTTAGGAAATCAGATTTTGCATCTCTTCACGAAACTCAGATGGTGTTTGCCCTGATTTCTTTTTAAACACATTGGAAAAGTATGATTTATCGTTGTATCCCAGCTCAAAACCAATTTCAGAAATTGACTTGTTTGTTCCTGCCAGGAGGTTTTTGGCTTCGGTAAGTTTTCTGATTTCAATTATTTCAGACACACTTTGATTCATTATTTTCTGGCAGATCATATTCAGGTTTCTTGATGACATGAATAACTTCTCAGCATAAAACTCAACACCCAGGGGCCTGCGAAAATTATCTTCCAGGATTTTAAGAAAGTTAATGAATGTCTCATTCTGAACCAGGTTTCCGGAGTTTTCATCTGATGAATGCTTTCTTCTTTCAGAATCAATCATAATAAACAGAGCACTCAGCAGATGACGGACAATCGATAAATCGGGGGCGGGCTGTTTCATCTCCTGATCGATCATCACGCAAATCGAGTTCAGACGGTCGAAACATGGTCCGGCTTTCAGTACAAGGTCGGCAGTGTTATGAAAACTATTGTATAACTGAAAAATGGTGTCAGCAATAAATTCACTCTTGAATCGAAGCACCCACATGTCAAAACTGCCAT
>CAZKTX010000194.1:0-3844 GCA_964555805.1 uncultured Rikenellaceae bacterium | reverse complement strand
ATACTTGTAGCAACAGAAAAACCTTTTGCCAGGGTGGCCATTGAGCAGATTAAAGCCATCGTCACCGAAGGTGGATTCGAGTTTGCTCTGATTGAAAACTATAAAAACCCCGCCGAACTGCTTACTGCCGTTTCAAACGCCGATGCGCTGATCGTCAGAAGCGACCTTGTTACACCTGAGGTGATTGCCGCCGCCCCAAAGCTGAAAATTGTTGTCAGAGCCGGTGCAGGCTATGATAATCTCGATCTTCCGGCCCTTTCCGAAAGGGGTATTGTTGCAATGAATACGCCCGGACAGAATGCAAATGCCGTTGCTGAACTCGTTTTTGCAATGCTGCTTTTCACTGTCAGAGGTGCGTTTGGCGGAAAGACCGGAACGGAGCTCAGGGGAAAGACAATCGGCATTCACGCTTATGGCAATGTTGGAAGGAATGTTGCAGCCATCAGTAAGGGATTTGGAATGGAGGTTAAGGCTTATGATCCTTTTGTCAGTCCCGATGTAATATCTTCGGCAGGGGTTCAAGTGTGCTCCGGTGTCAGGGAACTCTATTCATCCTGCCAGTACGTGACTCTTCACATGCCTGCAAACAGCCAGACAATAAAATCGGTTGGATATGATCTCCTGATGAGCATGCCTCAGGATGCAATCCTCATAAATACGGCAAGGAAGGAAGTCATCAATGAGGATGACCTGCTAAAGGTCTTTGCCGACAGGGCCGATTTCAGGTACATAGCCGATCTTGAACCTGACTGCCGGCCTTTGCTCGAGGAGAAGTTTGAAGGCAGATACCTGTTTACAGCAAAGAAAATGGGAGCTCAGACGGAAGAAGCCAATATTAATGCCGGCATTGCCGCGGCACGACAGATAGTGGATTATTTCCTTACCGGAAACGAGAAATTCAGACTTAATAAATAAACTTAATAGTTTTTAAATGGCTGTTGTCAAACCTTTCAGGGGACTTCGTCCTCCCGTTTCGATCGTCAGGGATCTGGCTTCACTGCCCTATGATGTAATGAATACCGAAGAGGCCAGGCTTATGGCTGCAGGCAAGGAATGTTCTCTGCTTCATATTACACGGTCGGAGATCGATCTTCAAACCAATATCGATGTCCACTGCGAAGATGTCTACGAAAAATCAGTAAGCAATTTTGCCCTCTGGAGAGAGAAAGGCTGGCTTGTTCAGGATAAAGAGTCCCACTTTTATATTTACGCCCAGACAATGAAGGGCAGAACCCAGTACGGAATTGTCGGATGTGCCTCGGTTGACGATTATCTGAAAGGCATTATTAAGAAACATGAACTCACACGGCCCGATAAAGAGCAGGACAGGATGATACACGTCAGGGTCAATAATGCAAATATCGAACCTGTATTCTTTGCCTATCCTGCCGTTAAACAGATAGATGAGATAGTTGAATCAATAACCTCAACTGAAAAGCCGGAGTATGATTTCGTGGCTGATGATGGATTCGGTCACAGATTCTGGGTGGTGAAGAACAGGGATATAAATCTTAAGATAGAAAAACTCTTTGCTGAGAAAGTGCCCTTTACATATGTGGCCGACGGACATCACCGCACTGCAGCGGCAGCACTTGTCGGCAAGGAAAAGAGAGATAATAACCCGAACCATAAGGGAACAGAGGAATATAACTTCTTCATGGCAGTACATTTTCCTGACGACCAGCTCAGAATCATGGATTACAACAGGACTATCAGGGATCTGAACGGACTTACCGAAGCAGAATTTCTCGCAAGGCTCGAAAAGGGATTTGTTATTAAGGAAAAAGGAACAAAGATCTTCAGGCCTCGCAAACTTCACACATTTTCAATGTATCTGGCAGGAACCTGGTACAGCCTGACCGCCCGTCCTGAGACCTATGACGATAATGATCCCATCGGAGGACTTGACGTTACAATACTTACTAACCAGGTTCTGATGCCTGTCCTCGATATTCAGGATCTGAGACGCTCAAAACGGATCGATTTTGTAGGCGGAATAAGAGGACTCGGCGAATTGGTGCGAAGAGTCGACAGCGGTGAGATGAAAGTGGCTTTTGCCCTGTACCCGGTATCAATGAAACAACTCATCACAATTGCAGATTCAGGTAACATAATGCCGCCCAAAACTACATGGTTCGAGCCAAAACTGAGAAGCGGTCTCGTCATTCACCTCCTTTGATCAGTGCGGTAAGTTTTTCTGGGAGAGCCGGCACTGAATCTTTCTTTCTATAACCTCTTAAATGACTCCGCAGCAGAAATATGCTTGATATTGCCTCAAATATCCGGGACCTACGGAAACAGATACCCGCATCTGTAAAGATTGTTGCTGTATCGAAAACCAATCCTGTATCCGCCATAATGGAAGCTTATAACGCGGGACAGAGGATTTTCGGCGAGAACAGGGTACATGAACTGCTTCAGAAAAAAGTTCTTCTCCCAGCCGATATCGAATGGCACATGATCGGGCATCTCCAGACAAACAAGGTTAAACTGGTTGTGCCTGTTGCAGATATGATTCAGTCGGTTGACAGTTTCCGCCTGCTTAAGACAATAAATGCTGAGGCATCAAAAATCGACCGTACTGTTAAATGCCTTCTGCAGTTTTTTATTGCGGATGAAGAAACCAAATATGGTTTTGCATTGGACGAGGCTGTTGAGATGCTCGGTTCTGATGAATTCAGGGCGATGCGGTCAGTCAGAATTTGCGGTGTAATGGGGATGGCAACATTTAGCGAAGATACTGAAAAGATAAGGAAGGAATTCAGGAATCTGGCCGGGTGCTACGAACAGCTTAAAAACCGTTTTTTTGCGGAAGACGAAGAATTCAGGGAGATCTCGATGGGGATGTCGGGCGATTTTGAGATTGCAATCGGGGAGGGTAGCACAATGGTGAGGATCGGAAGTTTGATTTTTGGAAGCAGAAACAAATAGGAGTTTATTTATTATTTTTAGGTTTTAATCCCCTTGCAAGTTCAGGCAGGATTTTTTAACCACTTTACTCAGGAATCAATGGAAAAACTAACCACAAAGTACCTCGGACTTACACTCAGGAGTCCTCTGATCGTCAGCAGCAGCCGTCTTACATCAACTCTGGGACATCTTAAGGAAGCTGAAAACAGCGGTGCAGGGGCGGTGGTTCTTAAATCTCTGTTTGAGGAGCAGATAAATTACTATATACATGAGGTTTCATCCCAATCCGATTATCCGGAAGCAGACGACTATGTATCCAACTATATTCAATCAAATTCTGTAGAGAACTACCTTGAACTGATCAGGCAGGCAAAGAATAATCTCAGCATTCCGGTGATCCCAAGTATCAATTGCTATACGGCAAAAGGATGGACCGGCTTTGCAAGGAATATGGCGGAGGCAGGCGCTGATGCAATTGAGATAAATGTCTTCTTTCTGCCTGTCGACAGAAAGGTTAATTCAGCTGAGTCTGAAAAACTCTATTTTGAGCTTATCGAAAACATCAAAAAGACAGTTAAAATCCCGGTTGCCTTGAAGATAGGATTCCGATTCTCCAACATTCTTTATATGGTCGACCAGTTCTACAACAGGGGAGTAAACGGACTTGTAATGTTTAACAGGTTTTATGAACCCGACATTGATATAAATAAAATGGAGGTGATTTCTGCACCAGTGCTGAGCGGGGAGATCGAACGCCGTTATGTCCTCAGATGGATCGGCATGGCCAGCGCCCAGAAACTGAAAATTGACATTTCCGCTTCTACAGGAGTTCATTCCGGGCATGATGCCGTGAAGTACCTTCTGGCCGGAGCCGATTCGGTTCAGGTTTGCTCGGTGCTTTATACAAAAGGTATCGGTTACCTTAAGACAATGA
>CAZKTX010000193.1:0-3895 GCA_964555805.1 uncultured Rikenellaceae bacterium | reverse complement strand
ACTTTCGATGATGCCACTGCCAGTCAATATTCATTTGTTGCCCCGTTATTGAGGGAATACGGATTCGGCGCTACTTTTTTTGTCTGTGAGTTTCCTCCCAATTTCAGCGATACATCCAGGTATATGAACTGGAGGCAGATAAAAGAACTCGATGAAATGGGTTTTGAGATTGCAAATCACACAAAAAATCACCCTAACCTGCCGGCATTATCAATTGATAAAGTTGAATACCAGCTAAAATATATCGATGATAAATGCGATTCAATGGGAATAGCCAAACCGGTGACTTTTGCATATCCCGGTTATGGTCTGGATTCAATTATTGTTGATTTTCTCGGGAAGAGAGGTTTCATTTTCTCCCGGGCCGGAGGAAACCGGCCGTATGATCCGCTGGCTGATCATCCCCTGCTGGTTCCAAGCTGGGCAATGACTTCGAAGAACAAGGAACAGATAATGAATGCTTTTACTCAGGCAGGGGATGGAAAGATTGTTGTTCTCACAATTCATGGAGTTCCCGATATTGAACATCCCTGGGTAAACACTCCTCCCGAATTATTCCGGGAATACCTGGAGTTTCTTCGTTCGAATAGTTACAGGGTTATTTCACTGAGAGATTTAGCGGAATATGTAAACACGGACGAAGCACTCAGGATTATAAAACCTGACATTGAACA
Source organism: uncultured Rikenellaceae bacterium (assembly GCA_964555805.1). Lineage (GTDB taxonomy): Bacteria > Bacteroidota > Bacteroidia > Bacteroidales > VadinHA17 > LD21. The sequence continues at coordinate 3,221 of CAZKTX010000193.1, read as the reverse complement.
AAAAACGCAAAGATACTAGATGAAATTGACCAATGACAAAAAGAACCCGAACCTGAAATTTATCCGGTTTGAATTATTGGCAGCATTTCTTTTTGCCGCAATATATTGTCATGCCGGAGACGTGTTTATCAAAAATAACCAGGCGGATAAATCACTTGTCTTTGGCAACGGTGAAATTATTATCACCCTTGATTATGACAGGAAATGCGTTGTGTCGGATTTAAAAGTCAGGGGGCAGACCGTTATTTCAGGGCCTGAAGGAATATTCTCATCAATAACAACTTCAACTAATACATACTCCACCCTTAAGATCAACTCAATCCCAAAAATTACTTTCAGCACAAACACAGTCACAATCAACAACATAGAATATGGCGATAAGGAGGCTGGAATAAAAGAAGACTGGAAATTTGTAATTACAGGGAGTGATATCAGGTTTGAAATTAAAAGGAATTTCCCAAAGCAATTAGCTGTTGAAGAGGTTGCTCTTCCATCTATTTCCTTCAATAATATAAACACCTGGGATGGGGCTTTTACAGGCTATGGAGGTCTGGCATGGTTTTATTTATTTAACGGGAAACTCAATACTTACGGGGTACATTCCGACTGCTCCGTCTTCTGGAACAGTGAAACGGGCAATGCTTTGAAAATAGCAGTTGAGGCACAGGGGAAAAAAGTGGCAATGAAATACAGCCGTTCAAACGACGATCGTCTGATATATGACATTGCTGTTTCTGATAACGAACTGACCCCCCGTTATGAAGCTGAAAAACGCAGCAGGTTTATCAGGGGAAAAACCGATGTGTGGGATTCTTTCACCGTTCCATCCGGAAAATATGTTCAGACAATTACACTATCGTATATAAATTATAATGAAGCATATAACAGGGGTCACTTTGCAGGGATTAACGGCAAACTGGTAACAAATGTTTTAAACACAATTGCAAGAATAGGGGTTATTGATGATAAGCTTTTTGGCGGTAACAGCTGGCATACCCCTTATGGCCCCATTTGTCTGCACGAACAGTATATCGCCCAGTTTGCTGTCGGGATCAATGATGAAAGTTACCTTCAGGGCTACAAGCTTTGTCTGGATTATTATCGTGATAATGCAATTCAGCCTGACGGCAGGGTATTGGCTCGCTGGGCTTATCTTGATGAGGACGCCATGCCGGGAACAGTAAACAAATCAGGTTTTTACGAGGCTCAATGGGGTTACCTGATGGACTCAAATCCTGATTTTGTTGCAAACGTGGCTCAACTCTATAACCTCACCGGCGATTTAAACTGGATCTCAGATCACAAAATAACATGTGAAAAAGCTCTGGACTATATGCTAAAGAGAGATTCAAACGGCAATCATTTAGTTGAAATGAGTACTGACTCCCGGTCTGAAAAAAGGGGTAGCGACTGGATAGACATTATTTGGGCTTCGTACGAAAATGCATTTGTAAATGCAAAAATGTACTATGCACTTACATTATGGTCTGTTGTGGAAAAACAATTAAACGATCCTGAAAAGGCAGACTATTATTCTGGCTATGCAGCCGGGCTTAAAAAGAGTTTTAACAAATCCACGGAGGAGGGTGGTTTCTGGAACACAAAAAACAAATGGTACATCCACTGGATTGAAAAGGACAATTCGCCCCATGGCGACAATCTTGTGGTTCCCGTGAATCTTATGGCAATTGTGTACGGCATTTGTGAGGACACAATCAGGCGCAACGCAATCCTTGATAAAATTGAAGAACAGACATCCCGGGAGAGCCTTTTCTTTTGGCCAATATGTTTATATCCCTATGCCGTGGGAGAAGGGAACGACTGGCAGTTTCCATTTCCAAACTATGAAAATGGTGATATTTTCCTGTCGTGGGGCAGTATCGGTGTTGAGGCGTATGCCGGTTATAACCCGGACCTTGCATTGAAATATGTTGAAAACGTCCTGAAGCAATATGAAAAAGATGGTCTTGCATACCAGCGGTACAGCCGTGTTAATCAGGAAGGTTTAGGCGACGATATACTTTCGGGAAACAGTCTGGCGCTTGTGGGACTCTATAAAGCCATATACGGCATCAATCCTCTGTATAACCGGCTCTATTTAAATCCGCACCTTCCCGCTAAGTTATCGGGCACGGAGTTGAACTATAATTTCCGGCATGACAGACTAAGGATCGGATTGTACACTGATGGTTATTTTATTTCAAACAGGCAGTTCAAAGTATCATCTGAAAGCGACTTTGGCTTTTTTTCGGAAAATGATGAACTGATGTACTTCCGCGGTAAAGATGAACATTTCTCCCTCAAAGTCCGGACAGCTGAAAACATATCTCTTGATATATTGAAATGGAGTGCTGATGAATTTATCTGGCGTCAGCAATCGGAGGAGGAAAACGGGAAAATATCGTACACTGTAAATGTTTCAGAAGCGGACAGTTTTTACACTATAATCAATGGGAACGAAAGCCTGGAAGCCAAAAGTGATAAAAACGGGTTATTGAAATTCGAAACTGAGGGCAGTAAATTTCCGGTCATTGTAAAAGTAGTTCTAAAAGTCCCGAGGAATATTTCTTCTGAAAGTCTGCCTTAAAAATCAGAAATATGTCAAATTAAAGGGTTGCAAGTATATCTGGGGCTAATCTGATTGAAAGAAAGGCCGGTAATTCTGACTTCCCCGGGCAGATACAGATAGAAATGATGAAGTTCTTCTGATTTGTCATTTATTGATTAAGGTTCATTTGACTTCGAGTTCCAGATAGAATAACTTTGAAAAGGATATTAATTACCTGAACAGAGGTATAAAGCCTGACTGATGAAACAAAATCTTTCAATACCTGAGTTTTCTATTGATTCAGTTCCTGATATACACAGGACAAAGTCCAGGGAATTACTCAGAAGTATTGATATACAGGCGTGTCCTTCAAATATTTATGTCTGGCTGAAACAACTTCGAATCGCTCCATACAGCTATGACCTTCTTGATAACAGGGGAAGAAAATCACCGGGATATATAATTGAAAATCTTCCTCAACTGAAGATCAATACACATTTTTTGCTGGCGTTCCATATTTTCAGATTCGAAGAAAATAAATTTATAGCCGGCCATTTCTGTGAACCAGTCAATCCGCCGGTTAACCGGTATGTTAAGGAATTGTTTTTAGAATACAGAATACAGGAGTCCGGAACAAATGTAAGGCTATGGTGCAAGGTCAAAGGCTGGTACA
>CAZKTX010000192.1:0-3904 GCA_964555805.1 uncultured Rikenellaceae bacterium | reverse complement strand
TGGTTCCGGAAGGCTTTAATGAGATCACGATTGAAGGAGGCAGCCTTCCCGGAGGAATGTATTTCATAAGGGTCACCTCGGGCAGGGTGTCCGCTGTAAAAAAGGTGATCAGGTATTAAGTCAGGCTTCCCTGCTACTTAACAAGCACACTATAGCCCCATGGTTCCATCTTCATCTTTTTGCCCCGGGTTATCTCAACACCGGCTTCCGTGAATATATCCTTCCATGTTCCGGAAACGACGCCATCCTTCAAAGCTACATTCACGGGTTTTTTGCTAAGATTAAGGATTGTAAGCACCTCGTTGCTTCCCTTCACCCTTCTGTAGGCGATCACATTTTTGTTGTTGGTTTTAAGCACTTCATAAGAACCGCCTTCAGAGCCATGCCGGAGTGCAGGATGTGATGTTCTAAGATGAACAAGTTTTGTATAGAAGGGAAGAAGATCGGTTTCTTTCCAGACAATCGGATCGCGTTTGAAGAATTCAAGACGCTTGTCAAGGTCAGCTTCCTGGCCGTTGTATAGCAGGGGAACGCCGGGGAGGGTAAAAATGTAAGCTGCAAAGGCCTTCTGTGCGTCACCCATCTTCTCGTCTATTGTGCCATTCCAGGAGTTTTCATCGTGGTTTGTCATGAAGCGTAGACGGTATGATTCAGGATCATACCTGAGAATCTCATATTGCATCATTGTGTCGAGAGCCGCAGGCCGGCGCTTTCCTCCCGCCACTGCATTCATCAGGTGATGATGAGCCCAGGCGTAGTTCATGTCAAAAGCCCTCTCCAGGAGGTATGAATGATCCTCATCCTCGGCAAGCATAAGAACCGGTTTAATTGCATTGAGTTCGGAAGAAGCCCTGAACCAGAATTCCTCGGGAACCAGTCCGGGGAAATCACAGCGGTAGCCGTCAATGCCTGCCTCTTCAACCCAGTACCTCATGGCGCCGGCCATGTAATCCCAAAGCGGTTCAGCCCTGTAATCGAACTGGATTATATCGGTCCAGTCGAAGGGTGAAACGAAATTGCCAAGTGAATCCCTTGAATACCATTCAGGGAACTCTGTTGCAAGGGGATTATCCCAGGCGGAATGGTTGCCCACCCAGTCGAGGATAACATGAAAACCCATTTCATGAGCCTTTGCTACAAGCGCCTTGAAATCGTCAATTGTGCCGAACTCGGGATTGACACCTTTGTAATCCTTTATTGAGTAATAGCTTCCAAGTTCGCCCTTATGGTTAAGTTCACCAATCGGATAGATGGGCATAAACCACAGCACGTTGACACCCAGATCCTTCAGACGTGGCAGAGCCCGGTCGACTCCGGCAAAAGTGCCTTCCTCGGAGAACTGTCTGACATTGATCTCATACAGGACCATATTCCGGGTCCAGTCAGCATGAACAACCGACGTTTTAAGCGGTTCGGCTGCTACCGGCTTTTTGGGACGGCATGCAACCACAAGTGTGATTACACCTATAAACAGCAGGATGATTTTAAAAATGTGCTCTTTCATTATTGTAAGGTTATTTTAGTTCGATAATAATTGCAGATGCAGGAGGTATGCTGAACGATTTCAGATCCTCAATCTTCTTCCCGGAAATTATGTCAGTGCCTCCTGTAAAGCCCTCAAGAGATTCAGCGTAATTTTCACCTTTGATTGTCCTGGTCTCCTTTTCGTTGCTGTTGATTATAACCATCACGCTTTCCTTCTCATTATACCTGAAGTAGACATACACCCCGTCGTTCGGGATGTAGTGTTTAAGCCTGCCTGTATGTATTACATCCTTCGTTTTCCTCCAGTTCAGTATATGCCTCGTAAAGTCAAGCGCTTCCTTTTCATTTGATGTAAGACCGCTGCCTGTGATAGCGCTTCTGGTATCTCCCGGCCAACCTCCGGGGAAGTCCTCCCTGAGCCATCCGTCTCCCTTGCTCTTGTCTCCTTCCATTACGATCTCCGTTCCGTAGTAAAGTTGAGGGATGCCCCTTGTTGTCATTATGAAACTCAGAGCCATTTTGTATGCATCAAGGTTTTTCCCTGTCTGGGTATAGATCCTTGTCATATCGTGGTTGTCGAGAAAAATCACATTCCGGAAGGGTTCCGGGTAAAGAAAGTCCTGAGAGAGCACATTATATATCTTCGACAAACCGTCAGTGGGATTGGATTTTCCCTCAAAGGCCCTGTGAGCCGCGAAGCATACCGGGAAATCGGTCACTGAGGGGAGATTAGACCTGTATCCGTTACTGTTCTTCTTGTCAAGGGCCCAGTAAGAGATTTGGGAAGGGTCGTCATACCATACTTCACCTACAATGAAGAAGCCCGGGAATTCCTCGCCGACCCGTCTGGCCCATCGTGCCATCATGTCGGGTTGGGGATAGGGGTAGGTGTCCATCCTGATCCCGTCGAGGTCGCTGAAAGCTATCCACCAGAGGCTCGTCTGGATGAGGTAGGTCTCAACGAGGGGATTGCTCTGGTTGAGGTCGGGCATCGTTACATCGAACCAACCTTTTTCCATAAGCATCTTATCACTCTCCGAAGCGTAGAGATCCATGTAGGTGGAGGCACGGTAATTTGTGCGGGTGAAGGTATCGAACTGGTGAATCCAGTCCTTCGACGGGAGGTCCTTCATCCACCAGTGAAACGAGCCTATATGGTTAAATATCATATCCATGACAACCTTAAGGCCTCTTTTGTGTGCTTCATTTACAAGTTCCCTGAACTCGTCGTTTGATCCGTAGCGTGGATCGGCCCTGTAGAAATCGGTTGTTGAATAGCCGTGATAGGAGGAATGCTGCTGGTTGTTCTCGAGGAAGGGATTGAGCCAAATTCCGGTTACACCCAGGTTGTTAAGGTAATCGAGATTATTGATTATTCCCTTCAGGTCGCCGCCATGGCGTCCGCCCGGGTCGCTGCGGTTTAATTGCTCGGTCATTCCCGGGAGGTTGTCATTTGAAGTGTCGCCGTTTGCAAAACGGTCGGGCATAAGCAGGTATATAACATCGGAGGAATTGAATCCCCTCGCCGGACCAGAAGGCCGTGAGAGAAGAGGGTAGTTGTGTACGATCTTTTGCTTTCCCCTTGTGAATGTAAGCATAACAGTTCCGGGAGCAGCCTTATCTGAAATATTCAGATTCACAAAAAGATAATTCGGGTTTTCGGTTCGGACCAGAGTCTTTATTTCAACTCCCGGGTAGCTTGTCTTCACATCGAAGAAGCCGATTTCCTTTCCGTAAACCATCAGCTGAAGCGCATCATCATTCATGCCGGTGAACCATGAAGGAGGATCGACATGTTCAATTACCTGTGCTCCTGCCGGCAGCAGACCAGGGAGCATAAGAAACAGGAGTGAGCGGATAATTTTTTTCATTCTTTTCTGAATTTTCTTTCTTCCCCCGGCTGAAGCAAGACCTCTTCTCCGTATACGGCAAGCGGAATTGCTGAGTGAGACAGGTTGACAACGTTGACAGTGGCGCCGTTGACATCCGCTCTAAGGGGATTGTTTCTGTACCTTATAATAAACGAATATGATTCCCATGCGGCCGGGATCACCGGATTAAAGCAGACTCTCTCATTCAGTATCCTCATTCCGCCGAATCCCTGAACAATTGCAAGCCAAGTACCGGCCATGCTTGTTATATGCAGTCCATCCTTTACCTCCTGATTGTAGTCGTCAAGATCAAGCCTGGCAGTACGAAGGTAAAGTGTATAAGCTCTTTCAGTATCACGCAGCCTGGCAGCGAGCACTGCATGAATGCTGGCAGAGAGTGAGGATTCATGGACGCAGCGCGGCTCATAAAAGTCGAAGTTTCGCCTGATTGTGTCTTCATCAAACTCATCCTCGAAAAAGAAGATACCCTGAAGTACGTCTGCCTGTTTGATGAAGACCGACCGCAGTATACGGTCCCACGACCAGTG
>CAZKTX010000191.1:0-3916 GCA_964555805.1 uncultured Rikenellaceae bacterium | reverse complement strand
GACTGCCCCGGTCACGCTGACTATATTAAGAACATGGTTACAGGTGCGGCCCAGATGGACGGCGCTATTCTTGTTGTTGCAGCAACCGACGGTCCAATGCCACAGACTCGTGAACATATCCTTCTTGCCCGCCAGGTAAACGTTCCCCAGGTTCTTGTTTTCATGAACAAGGTCGACATGGTTGATGATGAAGAACTTCTCGACCTCGTTGAAATGGAAGTCCGCGACCTGCTGAATTTCTATAAGTTTGACGGTGACAATGCACCGGTTATCCGCGGCTCCGCTCTCGGCGCAATGAACGGCGAAGCCAAATGGGAAGATAAAGTAATGGAACTGATGGATGCAGTAGATTCATTCATTCCTGTTCCTCCCAGGGAAAACCAGAAGCCTTTCCTTATGCCGGTTGAAGATATCTTTTCAATCACCGGTCGCGGTACAGTTGCTACAGGCCGTATCGAAACAGGCGTGGTGCTTACAGGTGATGAACTCGAAATAGTCGGCCTCGGCTCTGAAAAACGCAAAACAGTCTGTACTGGTGTTGAGATGTTCCGCAAGATCCTCGACAGGGGTGAAGCAGGCGACAACGTCGGACTCCTTCTCAGAGGCGTTGACAAGAAAGAAATAAAGAGGGGTCACGTGCTTGCAAAACCGGGCACAATCACACCTCATACCAAATTCAAGACTGAAATCTACGTTCTGAAGAAAGAAGAGGGCGGACGCCATACTCCGTTCCATAACAAATACCGTCCGCAGTTCTATATCAGGACCCTCGACATCACAGGCGAGATCATCCTTCCGGAAGGCAGGGAAATGGTAATGCCGGGTGACAATGTGACTATAACGGTCGAGCTTATCTACCCCGTTGCTATCAACGTAGGCCTCCGTTTTGCAATCCGCGAAGGCGGAAGAACAGTCGGAGCAGGCGCCGTAACAGAAATTTTGGAATAAGAGTTTTGGATATATCAGTGCAGCATCATTCACGTAATGATGCTGCTTTGTCCCACACGGGTGTAGCTCAGTTGGTAGAGCACTGGTCTCCAAAACCAGGTGTCGGGAGTTCGAGTCTCTCCTCCCGTGCTAATTAAAATGTTAAAATGAATATAAAAGGTTATTTCACGGAATCCTATACTGAACTGGTCCACAAGGTTACCTGGCCAACATGGAGCGAATTGCAGAACAGCGGCGTGCTCGTACTGGGGGCGACTCTTATAATAGCCATAATAGTGGCTGTTATGGACCTCGGATTCAGTAAAATTATGGAATTCATTTACAGTTTGTTATATTAAATCAAGAGGTCAATCCCGATGAGCGAGAATATTAAGAAGTGGTATGTGCTTCGTGCTATTGGAGGGAAGGAAAAGAAGGTTAAGGAGTATATAGACAATGAAGTGGCCCGCCTTAAGCTTGAAGAATTTGTCTCTCAGGTACTGATCCCGACTGAAAAAGTATATCAGATACGTTCAGGGAAGAAAATCAGCAAGGAAAGGACTTTTTTCCCCGGTTACGTTCTGGTCGAAGCTGTCCTTACAGGTGAAATCCCTCACCTTCTGAGAAATATTCCTAATGTTATCGGTTTCCTCGGCTCACAGGACGGAGAACCGGTGCCGCTCAGAAAACCTGAAATAAACAGGATTCTTGGGAAAGTGGATGAACTTAATGCAAGCGATGAAGAACTTAACGTTCCGTTCTTCGTTGGAGAATCCGTTAAAGTTATTGACGGACCTTTCAACAGCTTCACGGGTATCATCGAAGAAGTAAACGACGAAAAGAAAAAGCTCAAGGTCATGGTGAAGATCTTTGGAAGAAAAACACCCCTTGAACTTAGTTTTATGCAGGTAGAAAAGGAAAATTAACTGAAGATATTGACGGTCATGATATTTATAATGCTTCCTGAATGACCGGCAAGCTTTCGCATTAAACAAGCAAATTTTAAATTATGGCAAAAGACGTTGCTGGAATTATCAAGTTACAGATTCGTGGCGGAGCAGCTAATCCATCCCCACCGGTCGGACCCGCACTGGGCTCCAAGGGTGTGAACATAATGGATTTCTGCAAGCAATTCAATGCCAGGACCCAGGACAAAGCTGGAAAAGTGATACCGGTAGTTATTACGGTTTATGCCGACAAATCATTTGATTTCGTCACTAAAACCCCGCCGGTCGCTGTTCAGCTTCTCGAGGTCGCCAAATCCAAAAAAGGTTCAAAGGAACCCAACAGGGATAAGGTGGCATCAGTGTCATGGGACCAGGTCAAGACAATTGCTGAGGAAAAAATGGAGGACTTGAACTGTTTTACAATCGAGTCGGCCATGAAGATGGTAGCTGGTACCGCCAGAAGTATGGGAATCGCTGTTAAAGGCGCCCCTGAAAAATAATTAATAAGTAGAAAAAATGACTAAACTTACCAAAAACCAGAAGCTTTCCGAAAGTAAGATAGACAGGGAAAAGCTTTATACGTTGACAGAGGCATCGGCACTGGTGAAAGTAATAACCACCAGTAAATTCGATGCTTCAATCGACCTGGATGTAAGGTTAGGTATCGATCCTAGAAAATCAAACCAGATGGTCCGCGGCGTTGTTTCCCTTCCTCATGGAACGGGTAAACAAATACGCGTACTTGTACTCTGCACTCCCGACAGGGAAGCTGAAGCACAAGCCGCCGGAGCTGACTATGTGGGCCTTGACGATTACATTGAAAAAATCAAGGCTGGTTGGACAGACATTGACGTTATCATAACCATGCCATCCGTAATGGGCAAAGTGGGTCAGTTAGGTCGAATACTCGGTCCGAGAGGACTGATGCCGAACCCAAAAAGCGGAACTGTCACTATGGAAATTGGCAAGGCTGTTAAAGAAGTAAAGCAGGGTAAGATTGATTTCAAAGTAGACAAAAGCGGAATCATTCATACATCTATCGGAAAAGTCTCTTTCGAGCCACAACAGATCGTCGAGAACGCCAGGGAGTTTATCCATATGGTAAACAAACTGAAACCGGCTGCAGCAAAGGGAACATACATTAAAAGCGTGTTCCTCTCAAGCACAATGAGCCCGGGGATTAAAGTCGATCCTAAAGGTCTTGATGATTAATTAGTAAAGCTAAACTCGAAAAATTATGAGACGGGAAGAAAAAAATGCTATCATAGACAGCCTCGCTGAGACACTAAAGGAGTACAGCCACTTTTATCTGACTGACACCGCTCAGCTGAATGCCGCTGACACAAGTGCACTTAGAAGGAAATGCTTCGAAAACGATGTCAAACTCATCGTTGTCAAGAACACTCTCCTGAAAAGAGCACTCGAAATGTCCGAAGGTAACTTTGAAGAATTGTATCCGATTCTTAAAGGTACTACATCCATCATGTTCACTAATTCCGGTAATACTCCCGCTAAACTGATCAAGGAGTTCCGCAGAAAACATGATAAACCTGTTCTGAAAGGCGCTTACGTCCAGGAATCAGTCTATATCGGCCACCAGATGCTCGATGCACTCGTCGCCGTAAAGACAAGGGAAGAACTTATCGGAGATCTTATTTTCCTTCTCCAGTCTCCCGCAAGAAACGTTATATCAGCCTTACAATCAGGTGGAAATACATTACACGGTGTTCTCGAAACACTATCAAAAAAAGAGAATTAATCAAGTAAATCACTTTAAAATCAAATAAAAATGGCAGATCTTAAGAAATTTGCAGAAGAACTGGTTAACCTGTCTGTAAAAGAGGTAAACGAACTGGCTAAAATACTCAAAGATGAGTATGGCATTGAACCCGCAGCAGCAGCAGTTGCAATTGCAGGCCCCGCCGCCAGCGATGACGCACCTAAAGTAGAGGAAAAAACCAAATTCGACGTAATCCTCAAAGCAGCTGGTGGTCAGAAATTACAGATCGTTAAACTGGTTAAGGATATCACCGGTCTCGGAC
>CAZKTX010000190.1:0-3984 GCA_964555805.1 uncultured Rikenellaceae bacterium | reverse complement strand
GGGTTGGGGGGTAGAACGTAAAATGAAAATAAAGTGATCCAACTTTATTGAAAGATATGTGTAGGTTAGCTTTTAGGGGGTCTGCCAGGATCAGCCGGGGGAATGCTGAGAAGGATGTATAAATAATCCAATTGCCTTGCCATTTCCCAATCAGATTGTACCTTTGATGTAAAGCCCGGGGGTATATCACCTATCCGTTACAGGCCTGTTTTAGGCAAGGATGTGAACAGGTTACAGGGACGAAGGGACTAAGAGACAAAGGGACTAAGAGACGAAGAGAGATAACATTAAATCCGATGGAACAAAAGGATTATCTGCTTAGAGAAATTGAAAAGATCGGAAGGATAATGAGGGCCATCCGCGCAAAATTATTCGGCGGAAATGAAAGCCTGGCGATAACCCTGGAAAAGGTCACAGCCGACCTGAAGGAGATGCTGTTGAATGACGCAAACCTCGATCTTGACAAATTACTCGCTCTGGATGCCGGAGAGACGGATGCCTACCTTAAAACATTGCAGGGTTTCAGCGTTGAGAATATTGAACTGCTTGCAGAGACTCTTTCCGAGACGGGAATTAAATATGATTCATCCGTCTTTCTTGAAAAAGCATTGCAGTTATTCGGGATATGCAGCCTGCGAGACAAAACTTATTCCTTCAGGCGGGAAACAAACATAAATATTGCAAAAGACGCCCTGAAGCATAATGTCTAAGCTGAATATAATATGGAACAGGTTTACATTGAAGGAGAAACACTTGAAAAAATAGATTTCAAAAACAACCCTCTGACCCTTGGGGAATATGAAAACTGCCGCTTTCTGAACTGCGATTTCTCAAACAGCGACCTTTCTGATTTTAAATTCACCGACTGTGAGTTTTCAGAATGCAACCTGAGTCTGGCCACGCTTACCGGCACTGTACTCCGGGATGTTAAATTCAGACACTGCAAGATGCTGGGATTGCATTTTGATGACTGCAGCGGATTCGGACTATCATTCAGCTTTGAAAGCTGCGCCCTCGACCATTCTTCGTTCTACACGACTAAAATCAAAAACACTTCCTTCATCAACGTTCATCTTCTTGAAGTTGATTTTGCAGACTGTGATCTTACCTCTGCCGTGTTTAACAACTGCGACCTCACAGGAGCATCCTTCGACAACACAAACCTTGAAAAAGCCGACTTCCGGACTTCATACAACTATTCCCTCGACCCGGAAATAAACCGGATCAGAAAGGCAAAATTCTCACTGCAGGGAGTTCCGGGACTGCTGGGGAAATACGATATAGAAATTGATTGAACGGAATAAGGAGGTCAATAAACCGTTGTGCCGGTTATGCCGGTTATGCTGGTTGTGCAAGTCGTGCAAGTCATGCAGGTCATGCAAGTCGTTTCCACTGAGAAACGTGGATTAATCACTGATCTACTCCGTGTTACTCCGCCTTCTACTCCGTGCGACTCCGTGGTTAATTCTTGATTTACTCCGAGGGTATCTGCCTTCTTACAAAGTTGACTGGTCTGATTATAGAAAATATAAATCATCTGGAGGAAGTTTTAAAGACTACTCAAAAAAAGAGTACCAACCATTGACTGAGGATGCGTTGATTCGCCATTTACAGGGTATCGATACAATTGGCGTTTACCCCCTGCTTGAAGACAATACTTCATATTTCATCGCTGCCGATTTCGATGATAATAACTGGAAAGAGTCTATTCTAAAATTATACTCCGTCTGTTCAGGCACAAGATTCCTTCATACATCGAACGATCCCGTTCAGGCAACGGAGGGCATCTCTGGATCTTTTTTGAAGAAAATCAGCCGGCAGAGAAGACCAGAAAGCTTTTGTATGAGTTACTAAGAGAAGCAAATATTATCTCCCCCTTTGAAAAAGAACCAAGCTTTGACAGACTATTCCCGAATCAGGATTTCCATTCGGGAAAAGGATTGGGAAACTTAACCGCTCTTCCACTTAACGGTAATGCACTTAAGGAGTTTAACACTGCCTTTCTGGATCCACAAGAGATGCAGCCATTTCTGAACCAGTTTGAAGCTATAGCAAGCTTCCATAAGCTCACCCATGCAAATTTCAAAGCCATCTATGAGGACATTTTTAATGAGAAGATTGAAGATTTCTTCAAATCGAGTTTTGATGTGAACTCCAGACCAGTCATTGAGATTCAGATTGATGGACAGATATGAGACGATTACAATTCATGGGGAAGACTCCGAGAGCAGCAGGAAAAGTAAGATGGAGCAGCTAAAACAAGGGCATTTCAAAATAGTAATTTCGACAGGACAGTATTTTGGTGAAGGTATTGATTTGAACAACCTTGAATGTCTTATAATTGCCTATCCGTTTGCTTTTGAAGGCAAACTGATACAATATATTGGCCGGATTCAGCATGCAGGAAATCCTCCGGTAATTTTTGATTATCGCGATTCAAGAATTGATTATTTTGAAAAAATGTTCAAACAAAGGAACAGATACTATAGAAAACTCACCAAGAATGTAAGTGTTTATAAATCGAACCAAGGAATGTCCCAGACATTGTAGGGGATCCCAACAAATTACCAATTGCAATCATTTCCTTTTCCAGGGTGTACAGATGACTTTTCATTGTAGTCTTTTGATAATTTCCCTGACATCAAGATCGATTTTTGAAAATGCAAACCATTTTTTCCCCAAATCTTTTAATGAAGCTCCAATATGATATATTATCCTTTGGTCAATTATTATAAACCTGTCATGCGATTTGGTGAATTCTTTTATCAGGACTGGCGTATACTGAGTATTGTATTTAACAATGTCAAGCTTTAGCTGTTTTGAGTCAGCCCTGGTGTAAATGATTGCAGAAACGTCTTTATTCCTTTTTGAGAGTAAAAGCAGCACGCTTTCATCGATATAATTATCTATCAGGATAATATTTCCCCTGGCTGATCTTATGATGTCTGAAGCAAATTTCCATGCATCAAAGATCTGACCATCATAGAAAATTCCCTTCTCCGGAGGAAGTGCTTGCCGGACAAGATTTTCTATCTGCCTGTCATGTTCATAAACTTTTCTTTCGATATTTTCAATTCTCTGGCTTGTTACATATCCCTTTAAAAGATAGCTCTTTAGTGTTTTGGTCGCCCAGATTCGAAACTGAGTAGCCCTTTTTGATTTGACCCTATAACCTACAGAAATAATGGCATCCAGGTTATAGTGCTTTGTTGTCCTTTTTACCTTTCGGGCATTCTCAAACTGAACCTGTAAGAAATCCTTACAAGTTGAATCCAGATCCAGTTCCTCTTCAGCATAGATATTTTTTAAATGAAGTGTAATATTTTGAGGAGTTGTTTGCAATAACTCAGCTATCTGGGACTGTGTGAGCCAGACCGTTTCGTCTTCAATGCGCACCTCAAGACTTATGGATTTATCCTCCGGCTGATATACTATTGTTTCTGACTTATCCATATAATTTTCCCTTGTTTGATAACTGGTATTTCCCGGTAACATTTTTTCCGCAACATATAGCACACTTTTATCTATGCACCTTAAGGATAATAGGTGACGAGCGCTACTTTAAATGAGCCCAGGCAATATCCACTAAATATTTAATACTTATGAAACACGCAACGAGAACAAGAATCAAAAATAGAAAATACATAAGTTATTTACAAATTTTATGAAAACCATGTTTCATGAAGTTCGAGGGGCTGCTCACTTTTGGCCAAAGCTTCGACTTCCTTTTCAATCTCACCTCTGGAAGATCAGAGGAGTCATCCAGTTTTAAAGGAAATGAATTGCCGGGAAAGGATTAAAGGGAAAAGGTGTTGCTGCTTGAAGGCATTACAGCGTGAGTTATGAGGCATGAGGGTGGAGTGTCAGTCGTTTCCACTGAGAAACGTGGATTACTCCTTGATTTACTCCGTGTTACTCCGTCTTCTGCTCCGTGCGACTCCGTGGTTAATTCTTGATTTACTCCGTGCGACTCTGTGGTTAATT
>CAZKTX010000189.1:0-4031 GCA_964555805.1 uncultured Rikenellaceae bacterium | reverse complement strand
CTTCCAAGCTCAAATTTGCCGTCAATAACATGAAGCCCTTTTGAAGCAAATTCATCGGAGACGATCTCTGCAATATTCTTAACAAGATCAACGCTGAACTCGATTTCCGTCCTTGTCATGGCACCTGTTTCCTCAAGAGCTTCAAGAGTGATCAGGATGTCAGTGTCGCCCTTGGTCCATGCCTCTACTACTTTATGAGTGTTTTTGCAGGGTTTTACAAAGGGATATCTTCTCCAGAAACTTCCTGTGGCATTGTTCCTCCAAGTAAATTCAAGGTTTGTAAGCGGAGCAGACCCATTGAACTCAGGAGATTCAACCTCCATGCCCAGCGGAATTGCGGGTTCGACAATCATCTCATTGTCTGAAATCGTATCGATGTAGTGAGTAGGAATTCCCTTTGCCTTAAGCAACTGAAAGAAATGTGTCGCGAACCTGCATGCAATAGAGCCTTTGCCAGGAATGCTTCCAACCACCACATCATAGCCGGGATCAAAAACAGGTTTGCCGTTTTCGATGTAACCGGTTGCCTTATCTGTAAATACAAACCGGTATTTACCGGCATAAGGGCCTTCGGTGATGCTGAATACATCCTTTGATTTTCCGCGGTACACAAGGTCTTTTTCTTCCATGGGTTAACTGTTTAGATTGAGTTCTGTAAATATACGATTCAGGATTATTCCGGCAAATATGAAAAGAGGAATTTTCTCCCATAGAACGAGATCCCTCATCCCGTAATTATTGAGCAATTTTCGCTCCCGGGAAAGTCCAGTGGACCATTGAGTAATCTGGGCTGCCCCTGGAGACGGGATTCGGGATGACGTCATCAAGGGAGGAAGAAGTCATCAGAAAAATTAACCAGGTAAACTCTGTCTGTCGATCTCGTAAGAGCCGTATAGAACCACCTGAGGTAATCGATCGTAATCTCGTTGCGGTTAAACATTCCCTGGTCGATAAAGACCCTCTCCCACTGTCCGCCCTGGGCCTTGTGGCACGTTACTGCATATGCAAACTTGATCTGCAGTGCATTGAAGTAAGGATCTTCCCTGACGGCCATGTATTGTTTCTGCCTTGTTTTAAGGTGCAGATAGTCAGCTTGTATGTTTTTAAAGAGTTCGCTGTTCCTTTCGGATGGAAGCGCAGGTGTATCCATCTGCAGGACATCCAGCATCACTTTTGATTTGATCTCCATTTCGTAGTCAGGGAACCAGAGTTCCATTTCCGCGAACCTGAATCCATATAAATCCTCGTATTTCCTGATTTTCTTTATCTCAGCAATATCTCCGTTCGCGATGAACCTGTCGGGATCCTCCACAGTCGCCAACGAGTAATTATTTTTCACAACCATCACGATGTCGCCGGGTGAAATCTCCTCCTCCCTGAAAAATATCCTGTTACGGATACCCTGGTTATAGCGGTTTGCCTGTTTGTTTGAGTTTACTACAATTATAGTGCCTTCGAGTCCGCAGGTTCCGTATGCAGATGATATCTCCTCAATCAGTTCCTCTCCCGACAGACGGATAACATCGTTAAAATTTATGCAATCGAGTTTTGGCTTATCGAGTGTCCTTTCTGCAATCTGGAATCTGATCTGAGTGGCATTCATCAGAACCCCTGAAGTTTCACTTTGCCGGACAACCTCTTTCAGTTCAGCTGTAATCAACCCGAATCCGAATTCCTTAAGCGCGTCCGGATCGAGAGCCGGGCTCAAAAAAGAGCCGACAGGAGGCAATTGTGCCGTGTCCCCTACCAGAATAAGCCTGCAGTCGGTGCCGGAATAAACATATTCAACAAGATCCTCAAGAAGCTTACCGCTGCCAAAAACAGAACCGTCAGTTGAGCTGTTCGATATCATCGAAGCCTCATCCACGATAAAAAAGGTATCCTTACCGAGGTTACGGTCAAGAACGAAGCTGCCTATCCCCTCTTTCATTGATTTCTGACGGTAGATCTTTTTGTGTACTGTAAATGCAGACTTCCCGGCATATGAAGACAAGACCTTTGCAGCTCTGCCGGTTGGAGCCAGCAAAACCGATTTCATTCTTAGGAGATCAAGTGTTTTGACTATGGCGCTGATAACACTGGTTTTACCTGTACCGGCGTAGCCAGTGAGAAGGAATATTTTGTCGTTATTATTCTCGACAATATATGATGCAATCTTCTTAAGTGCTTCGGATTGATCATTGGTTGGGGTGTTGCCAAGATTCTTACAAAGACTATTATATATTGTTGTATCGCGCATTCTGAGGAGTTGCTGGTTGCTGGTTGCTGGTTGCTGGTTACGAAATTAGTTTAAAACTTTACAAGCTACAATATGGGACAAACTGGCAGTTGGCATCAGGCAGTTGGCAGTAAAAAGCCCTGAGCCCTGCGCCTTGTGCCCTGGGCCGCACGACTCATACTGTGTACAGGACTCATAATATTTCGCCTTCATCCTTGCAAAAACGTTGATATTATCTACATTTGTTTGAAATCATTCCATAACATGCCCTTTCTTGAACTCTATGATGAGACGCTTGATATAAACTCGACCGAGAATTATGAGTTGTCGGTGCAGATTAGTTCTGATGATATCTCATTTTGCATCCTCGACACCCTAAGGAATAAATTTGTGATGTTAAGGTCGTATGAACCCGAGGATAATTCCAGGTTTGATCCGTACAGGCTTAATGAGATAATAAGAAAGGATGATTTCCTCCCCCGGAAGTTTAGAAAGACCAATATAATTACTCCTACACAACGTTCGACCCTGGTTCCGGGACCTTTGTTTGAAGATTCGAGGAAGGAAGATTACCTGGATTTCAACCAGAAAAAGGCTGACAGGGAGAGAGTGATGATCAGCAAGATAAAGAATTCAGACATTTATGCAATTTTTTCCCTTCAGGAAGGTTTCGCCGACCTTCTGAAGGGACTTTTTCCTGTAGGGAACATAATGCATTCTCTGAAGCCACTGTTTCAATATGTACACTTCAACCGCAGGTCGACCGGCAACAACATCCATATACATTTTGAGAAGGACTATCTGGATACAGTCATATTTGATCCGAATGAACTTAAATTCTGCAATACATTCAATTTCAAGAGCATGTCGGATATTGAGTATTTTGTCCTGTACGTGCTTAAAAAAATGAATGTCCGGCAGGACGAGACCATTTACCTGAGCGGCAGAACTCAGGAAAAGGAAGAATTGCGTCATGCTTTCTCAAAATATCTTACTGATGTCAGGTTTGCCCTTCCTCAGGGCAATTATACGTTCAGTTATGTACTTAGCGAGGCAGAACTTCACAGGTTCCTTTTACTTTTCAGTGCTGTAAATTGCGAATAATCGGAGGTCAATATAAAGGAAGGATAATCAGTCCGGTTGCTGGATTAAAAGCCCGGCCTACTACTGATTTTGCCAGGGAGAGCCTGTTCAACATCCTGAACAACAGAGTTGATTTTGAATCAATTAGTGTGCTCGACCTGTTCTCCGGGACAGGAGCGATTGGATTTGAATTTGCCTCGAGGGGAGTTGAGGTGGTGCATATGATTGAAAAAGATCATAAACACATTTCGGGGATAAGGCAGAACATTGAAAAAATAGGAATCACGAATATAAAGCCGGTTCACATAGATGTGAAGGCTTTCCTGAAGACATGCAAGTTCAAATACGACATAGTGTTTGCTGATCCGCCGTATGATCTGGCCTGGTTGAAGAGTTTACCGGACCTGGTGATTAGTTCAGGGGTAATGAAAGAGAAAGGATTCTTCATCCTGGAGCACCCCAAGGCATTAAAGTTCGGGGATCATGAATCGTTCTATGAACACAGGAATTATGGCAGTGTGAATTTCAGCTTCTTTTCCTCCCCTGCCGGCGTGGTTTTATAACGACTTTACAACTTTTTTTACTTATATTTGTTAATTAAGTTGTTATACCAGGTAACTTAAAACTCATTTATCATGAAACTAAGATTATTACCAGCCATTCTGATATTATTTGTTGTTTCATTAAATTCGTGCAAGGAAAAAGAAAAGACATCTGACATGAACATACT
>CAZKTX010000188.1:0-4065 GCA_964555805.1 uncultured Rikenellaceae bacterium | reverse complement strand
CAGTATTGCCGAATTCCCGTACGGGCAGGGCAACTATGTTATGGATGTAATTCTGCCCGACGACAAGGAAGGACTGAACAGCACTCTTGCTCTTATTAACAGCGGGGATTATGATCTATGGATCAACCAGATGGCTGAACGGGAGATCGAAGTATCCTTTCCAAGGTTCAAATACGGATTCAAAAGAACCCTTAAGGACATACTCTCGGATATGGGAATGGGAGTTGCATTCACTGAGTTTGCTGATTTTTCGAATATCTCAGAACAGTATGACCTTCTGCTGAATGATGTTGCACATCAGACATTCATCGAGACAA
Organism: uncultured Rikenellaceae bacterium; assembly: GCA_964555805.1. Lineage (GTDB taxonomy): Bacteria > Bacteroidota > Bacteroidia > Bacteroidales > VadinHA17 > LD21. The sequence goes on along the minus strand of CAZKTX010000188.1, from coordinate 3,748 downwards.
ATGAGGAAGGCACTGAAGCTGCAGCAGCAACTGTTGTAACAGTTGGAACGGAATCAATGCCTCCTCCACCCATTGAATTCAGGATGGATCATCCGTTTTTGTATATAATCAGGGAAACATCCACCAATTCGATATTATTCATGGGAAGAGTAAGTGATCCCTCTCTTAACTGAAAGGAACTGAACAGAACTTAACAGAACTGGGAACTGAACAACAAAGACAGCCTGTGAATCAGGCTGTCTTTATAAAGTTGAAAGGCATATTAAGGACGGATGAAAAATACTCGCCTCTTTCATAAATATCCTCATCCCCCTCTTCATAGTACCAGTTTACGATGAATTTCTTGTTTTTCAGCCTGACTCTTGAGATTTTCTGAAAGAGTTGTATCATGAATTTGGCGCTTGCACTGTTAAAGTATTCGAGGTTCATGTCGATACATGTAACTTCAGCAGGATCAATGACGTAAGAATTTATCCAATCCTCCACCGGCTTATAGAAATCCAGAGTGTTTTCATGAATCGACCGGCCCCTGATCCTGATCATCCCTCCGGGATTCAACAGTATCTCAGGTGAACTTTTGGTAGCCTCTATCCTCAATTCATTCATTATGAACTAACGGTAACATTTACTCCATATTGTAAAACGTTCAGGACATTGTGCGGCTATGAAAAGCGGCGTTTGTCCTAACTGGCCTGCGGGGAAATATCCTGACCGGCGAACTCACCCCTGAGAAATTTATAATATCCTGTTATTCCGATCATCGCGGCATTATCAGTTGTATAAGAGAAAGGAGGAATAAAAAGGTTCCACTCCCTTCTGGATGCTTCCCTGACAAGGCCGTTTCTCAGACCTGAATTAGCCGACACTCCGCCGGCAATGCCGATCTCCCTTATTCCTGTCAGTTGAGAGGCCTTCACAAGCTTTGAAATAAGAATGCTTACAATCGTTTCCTGAAGGGAAGCGCACAAATCGGCTTTGTTATTTTCGATGAACTGCGGATCCTCCTTTAGTCTGTCACGTAAAAAGTAAAGGAAACTGGTTTTTAGTCCGCTGAAGCTGAAATCGAGTTCCTTCACTCTGGGTCTGGCAAAAACGAATGCTTTCTTATTGCCCTGTGCAGCGAGCTTATCAATCATTGGACCAGCCGGATAAGGTAGGTCCATGAGTTTCCCGCATTTATCGAAAGCCTCGCCTGCCGCATCATCAATTGTGTTTCCGATAATTTCCATTTCGAGATGACTCTTCATCACAATCAACCTTGTATGTCCGCCTGAGACAAGAAGGCAAAGGAAAGGAAAGTCAGGCAGCCTGTTCTTTCCGTCCTTTACGAGGATGAAATGCACAAGAACATGAGCCTGAAGATGATTTACCTCGACGAGGGGAATACCCCTTGCAAGTGCAAATCCCTTTGCGAAGGAAGTTCCCACTAGCAACGATCCAAGCAGTCCTGGTCCACGGGTAAACGCAACCGCATCAATATCAGCAGGATCAGCTTCAGCCCTTTTAAGAGCCTGATCCACAACTGGCACAATATTTGCCTGATGAGCCCTGGAAGCAAGCTCGGGTACAACGCCTCCGTACGACATGTGTATGTCCTGGCCCGCTATAAGGTTCGACATTATGTAACCGTCCCTTATGACAGCCGCAGAGGTATCATCGCAGGATGATTCTATCGCCAGTATTGTAACCGCCATGCTTCCTTTGTTTTTCCGTATATTTTAGGTTATTTTGAATCCCGAACGCTCAGGAATTTTAATGCTCAAAAGTATTAAAAAATCATTTAAGTATCTTATGATACTGTTTGGCATCATCCTTTTGGTGCCGACCCTGGCTTCCATTGTTCTGCGCATACCTGAGGTCCAGACGTTCATGGTGAACCGGATAACCGATCATTTTTCTGAAAAGATCAAATCGACGATCTCGGTTGGCAGAGTAGAATACACTTTCTTTAACAAACTAGTTTTAAGCGATCTCCTCATCAAGGACCAGAACAACGACACTATGCTTTATTCGCAAAGGATATCGGCAGGCATTCTCAGGCTCGACTTTGCAGGAAACAATATAAAGCTCGGCCATGTGGATATCGATCAGCCTGTTGTTGCATTAATAACCGACACAACGGGTTTGATGAACCTCACATGGTATCTCAACATGCTGAAAACACCGGATGATACGGTTAAAAGGGGAGAAACAAAATTTTCTGTTAATAAAATAACAATAACAAACGGAAGATTTGCCCTTCTCAACAAGAACAGTCAGCCGGGCAAATCCCTTATAGATTTCAACAATCTGCGTCTGTCGGGGATTAACGGTGATGCCGAGGATTTCAGGATCCGCGGCGATTCGACAGTCCTTGAGATCAACGACATCCGGTTCGGGGAATCACATGGTTTTCTTGTTAGAAGCATGAACAGCAACATGACACTGGCCGGGAAGGATATACTATTCAGGGATCTCTTTCTGTATCTCGACAGTTCAATAATAAATGCAAATCATCTTATCCTTTCGGGAGATGAGACGGATGGATTCGGAAACTTCACTGAAACAACAAGGCTCGACATCAGCCTGGAGAAATCTCTTATAAGCGCTTCGGATCTGAGATATTTTCTTCCTGCAGCCACAGGTCTAAAGGAGTCAGTTGAATTATCCGGAAGAATAACCGGAACAGTGTCTGATCTAAACGGGAGAAAAATAACGGCAGCCTTCAGGGATTATACGAAGCTCGAATGCGATTTTGACATGTCGGGACTTCCTGATATCAATAACACCTTCATTCACATAAACATAGACAACCTCAGTACAAATTCGAGGGATATTGAAATGATACGCAGGAACGGAAAAATACTGAACCTGCCGGTTGTTATAGAAAAGCTTGGCAATATTTCATTTGCCGGCAGTTTCACAGGTTTTACGACCGATTTTGTGACCTATGGCAGAATAGGAACAGATGCCGGGTCGTTGAAAACTGACATCTCATTCAGACCTGAGGGCAAAGGAAATTTCAGGATCAGGGGTCTTGTAAAGGGGGAAAATGTCGATCTGGGGCTTCTTGCTGACAATAAGGAAATGCTGGGTAAGCTTACAATGGAAACGGATGTTGATGGTAATGCTACTTCGACAACAAATATTTCCGGTAAACTTACTGGCAGAATAGACAGTGTTGAGGTTAACAGATATGTATACAGGAATGTTACCCTCAATGGAATCTTCACTGAAAAGACCTGGGACGGAGACATAAAAATCTCTGACAGGAACATAAAGTTGGACATGCTTGGGATGCTCGACTTCAGCAATGAGCTGCCTGAATTTGATCTGACTCTCAATCTGGCCGAATCAAACCTATTCAGGCTTAACTTCGACAAAAGTGACACCACAGCGGGAATCTCCATGCTGGCAACTGCAAACTTCAGGGGAAACAATATTGACAATCTTTTCGGGGAAATCAGGTTGCTGAATTCAACAATAAAGAAATACGGAAACAAACTCGATTTGTACGATTTTACGCTGAAAGCATTCAATGAAGGCGGAAAGCCTGCCCTTTCCGTAAAGACTGATTTTGTTGATGCTGAACTGAGGGGATATTACAAGTTTGGTGAATTAGGACTGGTTCTGAAATCTGCCCTGGCCACCCTCCTGCCTTCAAAATTCAGCGCTCCTGAGCTTACAGGAGGTCTGTCAGCAAACGAATTCACATATAATGTCAGATTCAGGAACACCGATAAACTAAACAATTTCTTCAAAACCGGCC
>CAZKTX010000187.1:0-4068 GCA_964555805.1 uncultured Rikenellaceae bacterium | reverse complement strand
CCTTTCATCCAGTGAATGAGCGCCACAATGTCATAGTCATTAACAGGAATCAGGATTGATATCTTCATTTTACTGGTTATCTGAACTAGGAGGTTAGCAAGATCAAAATTACAATATATTTCCAATTTTCCTAAACCGGCTGTTTGGCAAAGAAATTGCATTGACTAAATTTGCAGATTGTAATTCAATTCATTCAAATGCATATGAGAAACCTGATATTTGGTCTTCTTCTGTTATCCACTTCATTTTGTTCATCGGGTCAGACGCAAAAAGGATATGATATCTCAGTTAATATTTCAGGTCTGCGCGACTCAACTATTTTTCTGGCTTATCATCTCGGTGACAAGCAATACATAAAGGACACGGTGACTCTCGACAGCAGGGGCATTGCTGTATTCTCAGGTTCGGAGGATCTTCCACAGGGGATATACATGGTTGTGCTTCCCGGAAGACACTATTTTGAAGTACTGATGTCCGACGACCAGCAATTTTCTGTTTCCTGCTCCCACCCCGATTATTTCAACACACTCAGTTTTACGGGCTCGGATGAGAATTCCGCTTTCGTCGCATACCAGAAGCAATGGGTTGAAATGCAGAAAAAAGCTTCCGGAATTGGCAAACGGCTTCAATCAAACCGGCAAAATGCAGATTCATTGCAGATTCTTTCAGGACTGCAGAAAAACCAGGAGGACATAATGAAGTCTTACCTAAGGAAGGTGATCAGGGAAAATGATCGTAATCTTCTGGCCTTGCTTGTCAGGGCAATGCTTCCTGTCGATGTGCCGCAGTTCAAAATCCCCGAGGGGACCAGAAATCCCGATTCCCTGAGGTGGGCGCTGAACTATGCGTATAACAAGGATCATTTCTTCGATAATGCCGACATAACTGATGAGAGGCTTTTAAGGACTCCCATATTGCAGGCCAGGCTTAATACATTTTTTTCAAATGTAATTGTCCAGTCGCCCGATAGCATAAGCAAGGAGATCGACCGGATAATTGCAAAAACTGAAAAGAATCCAAAGGTTTTTCAGTTCGTTTCCGTTTTTCTTTTTAACCACTTCAGGGAAAGCGAAATAATGGGACATGATGCAATTATTGTAAAACTTGCGGATGATATTTATCTGTCGGGAAAAGCCGACTGGGTCTCAGACGATTTCCGGAAAGACCTGCGTGAACAGGTTGAGAGGATTAGACCAAATATAATCGGGAAAAAGGCTCAGGATCTTGTGATGGATTCCGACAAAGGAATGTTTGTTTCCCTCTATGATATTGAAAAGGATTTCACGATACTTTACTTCTGGGAGCCTGATTGCGGTCATTGCGCTGAAGCGACACCAAAACTGAAAGCTTATTATGACAAAGCCAAAGACCAGGGGGTTGAAGTCTTTTCGGTATGCACTACCGGAGAAAAGGAAAAATGGCAGAAATATATAGCCGATCATAATCTCAACTGGATAAACGGCTGGGATCCGGAACGAAGGACCAATTTCGGTTTTTATTACAATGTGGAGGCAACTCCGCTGATTTACATTCTCGACAGGAACAAAAAAATAATTGCCAAGAAGATAGGAGTCGACGACATTGGCCCGTTTATAGAAAATTACAGGCAGTTTTTCATGAAGTAGTCCTCTGTTCCCTTATCCATCGAACCATCCTGTATACAGAATCAAAGCTGAAATACCCGGCAGATGACCGGCAGATCCATTGAGGCGCCGGGAAAGACATAACTTGGACTTCAATTTCAGAAGGTGAATCAGAAACAGAAAACCCTGCCCTCACTACTGCTTGTTCCGTCCAGTATCTTTCAACACCTTCACCCTTGATGCTGACACTTCCTGTTTCTTGTTTCCTGAACGATACAGTTCCTTTTACAGGATCGAAGATTACCTTTGAATCGTCAAAAAGTTTATTGAATGATCCGGAAAGCATCAGGTCTTCCGGAGCGCCTTCAACAATACCGGTCTCGTCCAGCAGCCATATCTTGTCGGAAAGCCTGACAGCCATAAGAAGGTCGTGAGTGGAAAAAACAATTGTATTCCCTCGTTCCCGTGTCAGCTCGTGCAGAAGGTGGATGATCTCATATCTTCCCGTGATATCAAGAAAGGCCGTTGGTTCGTCCATTATCATTATCCCGGCATCCTGAGCCAGTACCATGGCTATCATCGCCCTTTGACGTTCCCCGTCCGAAAGCTCGGTGACAGGCCTTTCACTGAAGCCTGTCATTCCTGTCATTGTGAGTGCTCCGGCAATAAACTCACGGTCGGTGGCATCAATCCTTCCCATCCAGTTTGTATGCGGGAATCTTCCCAGCGACACAAGGTCGTAAACCTTCATGTTGCTCACCCTGACTATTTCGGTCGAAATATATCCGACTTTTGAAGACAGACCTTTTCTTGAATAAGCAGTTATGTCAGTCCCTTCAATATTCAGATGTCCTGACAAATGAGGCTGAAGCCCTGACAGGGTTCTGAGAAGGGTGCTCTTGCCGATGCCGTTTCGTCCTATTACTGCAATAAGTTCACCCTTCCCGGCTGTACCTGTCATAGGAGGCAGCAGCAGCGATCCACCCGTTTTTCCGGATGAAAATCCTATCCCGAGATCAGTGAAAGACAATCTTTTTGCTTCCTCAGTCATTATCAGAAAATATCCAAATTTCTTTGATTCCGCAGTATAACCCAGATAATAATCGGAATTCCGATCAGCGCTGTCACGGAGTTGACCGGAAGTACACTGTCGGAGCCGGGAACCTGTGAAATAATGTCGCTTGCCAGCATTATTGCCGCACCCGTTATAATTGTTGCAGGAACAAGAATGCGATGGTCGGAAGTTCTGAAAATTATCCGGGCAATATGCGGGACTGCAATGCCTATAAACCCTATTGGACCGCAAAATGCAGTCACTGTACCTGCAAGAATGCTTGTCCCGGCAACTACAACGAATCGTGCCCGCTTTATATCGAGACCGATACTCCTTGCATAGTCTTCTCCCAGCAAAAGAGCATTCAGCATCTTTACTGAAACAAGACAGGCAGCGATGCCGGCAGCTACAGATATAAACATTACGTTAAGCTGTGACGCGGTAAGATTTCCCAGGCTGCCCATTGTCCATATCACATAAGCCTTGAGCATTGTTTCGCTCGTGAAATATTGCATTATGCTGACTATCGCCGATACTCCGGCTGAAAGCATGATACCAAGGATAAGCACTGTCATTATGTTTTTAACCTTCGAGGAGATCATCATCACAAGAAGCATTACAAGCCCGGCTCCCGTCCAGGCTGCGGCTGCGATCGCCCAGTTGCCGAACCCCGATATTGCATCGGGAGGAATTCTTGAGGTGAACCCAAGAATTACAAATGCAACTCCCAGGCTGGCTCCCGAACTCAATCCCAGCACATAGGGTCCGGCCATTGGATTCCGGAAAAGAGTCTGCATCTGAAGACCGCTGACAGAAAGAGCAATTCCTGCCAGGACAGCTGTGATGGCCTTCGGCAGCCTGAAACGGATTAAAATGGTTCTTGTGGTGCCTTCTGAATCATCAAGGAACGCCTTGATTATCTCGGAAGGACTTAGAGTTACAGAACCAAGAAAGATATCGAGCAGAAACAAAAATGCAAGAAGAATCAGGAGTCCCGAAAAAATGAGACTGTATCTGGCTGCTGATGCCCGTTCAGTTTTAACCGGTTGCGATACTGCCTCCATCTGGATTACTTCAGTTTAGTGTAATAATACAGTTCCTCTCCGGGAAACATTCCAGGGTGAATTACAGATGCAATATCTCTCAGGATAATATGCGGGTTCAGGCAACCGCTTTCCCAGTAATCGTTTCCTCCTCCAGGACTCATTCTCCGATTGTTGTTGTACATCTTTCCGTTTTTGAAACAGGTAAGCCTGGCAAGCCTCGGATCAACAGCAGCAATCTCACCTGTGGATCTTGCTGATCCGGTGTTCAGCCAGTAGTCCGCTGTAACAGCCTTGATAAAAACGTTTTCAAGTCCCATGGGCATTGACACATCCGAAACCGAATCCTCCCACAGATATTCACCGCCTGCGTCGCTTATCAGCCTCG
>CAZKTX010000186.1:0-4075 GCA_964555805.1 uncultured Rikenellaceae bacterium | reverse complement strand
GGATTCAGACAGCCGGCAATTGTTTTTATAACTCCTCCCTTTCCGGCGGCATCGCGTCCCTCGAAAATAACAACCACCTTAAGCCTGTTGGTTTTCACCCATTCCTGGAGCTTTACAAGCTCGATCTCCAGATCCCGGAGCTTGTCAAGGTACTCGGAATTCCCCATCTTGTCACGCTTCTCAGCCTTGATGTCGTGATAGAGATCTTTTTTCCCGAAAGCCTCAATCCCGGATTTCTTGTCTTTCTTTTCTTTTGTCATGTCGGCACAGGTTAATCAGATTAGAAATATACAAATTTCTGACCTGACAGACCTCTTCCGGCACAAAAATATTACTGAATAAAAGGGATGCTTATCGGGTACCGGAATTCTTCGCCTTTTGAGGCTTTAACACTTGCTATAACAATACAGATCACCTCCAGGAAACCCAGAAAGACAAGTATCGGAATGCCCACAATAATAAAAACCAGGGGAATGGCAAGAACCATATATAATAAGATTGAAAGCTGGAAATTCAGAGCCTGCTTACCGTTAAAGTCGATCCATTGCGATTCATCCTTTCTCGACAGCCAGCAGATCAGGGGGCCCAGGATACCGCCGAAGGGGAAAAAATACCCTGCAAATGAGGAAAGATGGCAAAGCATGGCCCAGTTCCTTTCGGTTTCCGACAATTCTCTTATCTCTTTCATGACAATTCTTTTACAAAAAGACGCTGTTATTACGGTTTTGCTGCATTTCAGGGCCTGACAAAACGCTTCAGGTCGGAAGGCAAAAGTCCGTTTGGATTATTCTTGTCTATCCTGTGCTGATCGTAGTAATACATTCCCGAATCGTCGGTTCCGAAAAGCATCTTGTAGCAGAATCCTGAAGCGGCATCATCCCCGGGACCCACTTTATGAAGGATCAGGGTGTTGGGCGTTTTTTCGCGTATGGCTTTGACAATTTCATCTTCCTGTACAATCTCAAAACCGTAGGGGTAGACAGCTTTGATATCATCGATCGTGCCAAGGCCGGCGGAAAGATCTGCTTCAGTTGCAAGTATCTTCCTGCTCCTGACATCGGGGGTGAACCTGTTGTAATAACTAAGGAATCTTCTGCCTATCATTGTCGGATTTTCAGCTATCAGCCGGGCATGATTCTGCATGAACAGTAAAATTGCCCCCAGTTTATAGCCGTATTCAAGGTCATCCTCACCGCCGGCCGAAAGGGGGATTGCTGAAATCTCAGGCATTTTTCCAAGTTCCGGGACAGCCTTCCCCTGAAGAAGATTTAAAAAATTATATGACGATCCTGACTTGTCATTGGCTGGCCGGGTTTCAGTAAGAATCAGGAATGAAAAGGAAGGGTTTGTGCGTTTTGAGTCAAAATCGCTCAGACTTATGAACTCATAAGGCGTAACGGTCCAGTATTCTGTAACCGCCTTTCTGATATAGGCATTGTAAACTGTATTGCCTCCCTCGAGAACAACACATGTAGTGGATGACATAAACTGTCGGATTTCGCTGCCAGTAGGAAAAGGCGCCTGCCCGGGCAGCAATCCGCAGAAGGCTGTCAGCAGAACGAACAAAAAAGGTTTCTTCATTTAAAGTTCCTGGTTTGATGGAATATACAGAGGGTTCCTTTCGTTAAACTTGCGTATGTAAACAAACATAAGGTCCTTTCTCTTCTTTCTCGGCAGATTCATGTACTCCTCGTACAGCCCTGTATCCTTCATAAGGAGAAGCTCTGTATTCTCAACATCATATTCAAGGACATTGCCTGTCTCAAAATCAATAAGATACTGTCTAAGCTCATTGCGCCCCATACTATTCCTGCCATAGGGTGAATAATAAGAACCGTATGGAGAATAATAATTGCCATAGGAATAAGGGCTGTACATTCCGTAAGGATACATGCTGTAGGGAGAATATCCGTAAGGATCATAATATCCGTAAGGAGAATTATAGTACCTGCTGTCATAAGAGGTAACATCGGCAACAAAATGGCAGATGTTTCCTATGAACGTGATCCTGTTGAAGTTTCCCTGCACCTGAACATACAGTATTCCGTTACGGGCGAAAGCCCAGATTTCCGACTTGTCAATTTCCTGCCTTACACCCATACCGTCATAGAAATAAATCTTATCCGATTCCAGGAGATTCTTGAAAAAGTCCTTGTCGTTATAATCAGTTGAAGTCAGGATCTTAGCCTTGGGTATAGGGCTGTTTGCCTTAACCTGGTCGAAATTCAGATAAACGCCATCGTTGAAGCGGAAGTCGGGAGTGTATTCCACCATCCCTTCTTTTTCCTGCCCGGCAGCCTGGTAAAAAGCGCCGCCGGCAGCAATTACAAGCAGCATCAGCAAAACCCGGATTATCGTCTTCATATTGGCAGATGATTTTATATCCGAAGGATCAAAAATTATACCATAAAAACAAAAATAAGATTTTCCCCTAAAGGAACGTTATATAAGGGTATGTATATTTATCATCAATTATTTTTATATTTGGACTTCTGCAATGCATCTATCACTTTATTATGGAAATAAACAGTAACGGCACGGCTGATTCCGGGCCTCATTGTTCTGAGGAAGAGTATGCAAAACGAAAAAACCTGATCGAGACTTATTCAATAATCTCGCTCATCTGTCTCATTCTTGCAGTAATTCTCATTTCCTTCGGTGTCCGGCTGCTTGCCGGCATACTTATTATTGCCGGCGCCACAATGGTGATTCTGATAACCCGTAAATCAGGAACCCTGCTGAGAACCGCCAGGGAATCGATTGAAGAAGCCTCCTCCTCAAGTGAGAAAAAGGAAGACGTAATTGCCGGATTTTCACACAGGATAAGAGAGCCCCTAAATAATCTTGTATTTATTTCCGATCTGCTGTTAAACACCGATCTGCAAAATAAACAAAAGGAACTTGTCGAAACCTTCGTCGCCTCCACAAACAACATGGTGACAATTGTCAATGAATTAACAATGGAGTCGGCAGGTAACATAAGCTTCGTTTCACGCAAACCAATAAGGTACAACATGCTCTCGACAATCCAGAATACAATCGACCTTTTCAAACTGAAGGAGAAGGCAAACCTCGACTTTATTTTCACCAGGAAGGATTACAGTGAATACGAATGCAGTGGCGATCCAATAATAATCAAGCAGATACTTCTGGATATTTTCAACACAATAGAAGCCCAGGGGTCGGATATGCCCACAAAAGTCACGATAAACCTGAGGAAAGAGAGGCAATCGGAACATGTAAACAATATTGACATCAGGATTCAGACCGACAGAAAAATAAGCTTTATTGACAATGAAGGAACTTACGGCCAGCTTGCTTCCCGGCTGATTTCCCGGAAAAAAGGAAGATACAGCCAGGAACAGGGTGAAAATTTCTCAGTGCTCACGGTAAGCATGCCTTTTGCAAGTCCGGCTGCAGGACAGATCTTGCCTGGGCAACCTGAACACGGAGACGGTCAGTCAAGGGAAAAAGTCCGGAAAGACATGAAGGATGCAAGGATCCTTCTTGTTGAAGATAATCTTATTAACCAGAAGATCACTCTTCTTACGCTTAAGCCGCATGTAGGCTTCATCGATACAGCATCGAACGGTCAGGAAGCTATAGAGAAACTCGGGGAGTCGAACTACGATCTGATCCTCATGGATATCGTAATGCCTGTCATGGACGGGATAATGGCGGCTGAAAAAATCCGTGAAATTGAAGATGGCTCAGCTACTCATATTCCGATTATTGCAATAACTGCAAATGCAATGATAGGAGACAGGGAGAAATGCCTCTCGGCAGGAATCGACGATTATATCTCAAAACCTTTTCAGCCTTCGGCCCTTGTTGAAAAGATAAGTCAGCTGCTCTGATATCCTGAGTCAGAATGCCGCAAACTGCCATGCTGAACCGGAACTGGTCGGGGTGCTTTTAATTGATGCTCTCAGGCAGAAGCAGTATCTTTTCCATTCCTTACAAGCCGTTCAAATTTGCGGGAGAAGGAAGGCACAAACGTTTCAAAACCAAGATTCTGCCACTTTCCGTCGACACTTTCGATAGTTGCCTTATCTGAACAAACAACATTCGGCCA
>CAZKTX010000185.1:0-4154 GCA_964555805.1 uncultured Rikenellaceae bacterium | reverse complement strand
GTGATGCGTCCCGGATATTCTCTCATGACCGGATTCATAGGGACTGCCTGGATAAGCAAAGCCCTGTCGGATAACGGACTCGACGAACTGGCTTACCGGCTTTTGCAGAACGACAAATACCCATCATGGCTATACTCAATCGAGCAGGGAGCTACAACAATATGGGAGCGGCTGAACGGTTACACTGTTGAAAACGGTTTCGGAGGGAATAACAGCATGAATTCGTTCAACCACTACTCCTTCGGCGCAGTGGGCCAGTGGATGATGGCCTACTCACTGGGCATACAAAGAGATGAACCCTCATTCAGGAGGTTCAAACTTCAGCCCCATCCCGATCCTTCAGGTGAGATGACCTGGGCCAGGGGATTCTACGATTCAATGTATGGGAGAATAAGCAGCTCCTGGAAAAAGGAAAACGGTAAGCTGATTTATGAAGCAACAGTACCTGCCAACACAAATGCAACCCTTTATCTTCCCGCAGCATCCCTGAAAAGCATCAGGGAAAGCGGTAAACCGGCGAAAAAGGTAAAAGGCTTGAAATTCATCGGGCTTGAGAATGGGAAGGCGGTTTTCGAATTAGGGTCGGGAGACTGGTCATTTACGACGGAGGAATAGGCGGGAAAAAGAAAAGAGGTCTTGCAAGTCGTGCAAGTCGTGCAGGTCTTTGACTGGCATAACCGGCACAACCGGCACAACCGGCACAACCGGCAGAACCGGCAGAACTGGCAGAACGATTGAAGTTGCAGTTAGTGTACCATGAAACCAGCTGAAAGCTGAGCGCTGACAGCTTTTCACTCCAGGTATTCCGAAAACCGTTCATCGATATGCTGGTTGAACCATCTGTCGATTACTGATTTCCTGAATCGCCATTCCTTTCCCAGTTTGGCGGCGGGGATTCTGCCGTTCTGGGCCCAGGTATATATTGTTTGCGGTTTCAGTTTCAGGTATTTTGCCACTTCTTCGAGTGTCATAATTTCATCCATTCCTTATTTATTGATAAGATTCAACAGGGCAGTGTCAGAAACCTGTTCATTCGGCACAGGCCTGAATTCAAAACTGCTTTCCCGCTCAGCCGGTTTAACAAGCTGCTGAACGGAATAAATAACAGCAGTATAGAAATTGCCTTCATATTTCCTGAAAAGTTTGAATTCCTCGGTCTTGTTGCACAGAAAGGGACGAAGGTTCCATGCTATCTGGATCCCGACGAATGCCAGAATTATCATCCATATCCTGAAAACAGTTACTCCGGTACGCGGATATATGTCCTTCTTCTCACATGCGAATTTCAGAGCATCGATCATCAGTTTCATCCCGAATATCCCCGAGAAGATAAATATCGCAACATGCAGGAGCTGCAGGAAATGGTAATTTCCGCCTGTAAGCTGGAACAGAATTACAATTGGTGCAAACGAAACAGCGATGGCGGATGTGAGAACGAATCCGCTTAAAATGATTGACACCATCTGCCTTAATGTAAGTCTTGATCCCAGCACCTGTTGTATGACATAAAAAGAAGGGAAGCATATCAGGATTGCGCTGTAGAACAGGAAAGTCACTTTCAGTCCGGCTGCCACCGACTGAAGGAAGCTGTGATAACTTCCCATTACAGCCCCGTAAAGAAATGTGAAGATGCAAATTACAAGAAGCTGATTCACAATTAATCGTCCCGAATGCTGCCTGTTACGTTCTTCAAAAAAAGATTCAGTGTTCTGAAATATTCTGAAGACTTCCAATAATCCACCAGCCTTTGCCATAGCGTAAGAAATTGGTTAGACTACAAAGTTAGGAAATAAATTAATATGTATTATTGTTTACTACTGTTTATTACTGTTTATATTATATAATCTACGACCTCTTTTTTGTGAGTCAAGGGGATTCCCTTCCCATTTTCTGAGGGAGTGGGAGTATTTTCCCGGAATTAATTACGCGAATATCTTAAAAATCACAGGTTATGATTAATTTTAACAAAGATCCGGAAACAGTATTAAAAAGCCGGAAACACAGTGGCAATTGCCTTTTGTAATGTAAGCAGCAAATAAAGTAAAGTACATTCAACAGACAAATACGGTTGAACGGAGATTACACAGAAACACCATTTTACATATTAATATGAACGACAAATCGAAAGAGTTGAACTCTGCCATCAGGCTTGTAAACAACAAGCTGCGTTTCATAGGCTCAGTCGAGGGCAACGAGCCTGTTTCAATTGATTATATCGCACCTCTGGGCGATGATATGGGTTACACTTCACTTGAACTGCTTCTTTTGAGTCTTTCATCGTGTCTGGGAAGCGCCTTGCTGACATTTTTGAGAAGGATGAACAAGACAATTTCAGGTTTGGAGATTCAGGCGAAAGGAATCAGAAAGGAAGAACACCCTACCGGATTCAAGTCGGTTCATATGGAAATATTTCTTGAATCTCCCGATGCCACCGAAGAAGATGTAAAAAAGGTAATCGGGCTCGCAGAAGACAAATACTGTCCGGTCTGGTCAATGATAAAGGGCAACACGACAGTTGCCACGACCTTCACAATAAAGAAATAGTTTGCTCCGGCGGTTTCAGACCCCGGAAAATCAAATACCGGGGCCAATCTCAATGCCCGGAATAAGCATTGCATGGATTTCATTTGTCTTAAGAATTATGTTATTAAAAAATTAGGCATTTCTTGTTTATAATTAATGTATAATGTTTAATTTTAGTTGTATTTATTTATTTCAAAGGAGAGTCAGGCAATAAATGCAACTTACGGTTGGGACTGAGGGATGAGGCTGTTGCAATTGTGACTGACGGAGCCTTGCTTTCTCCGGGTTGAAGGATAATTCTATTACAATTAACCGGCCGGTTATGAAAAAAGTAGTTGCCGAAAGAGTAATTCATAAGGGGGAAAGGCGGATTTCCCTCAGTTTCGGGTATGATGAGACTCTGATCACGATTGTAAAAAAGATTGAAGGCGCAAGGTGGAGTTCACAAATGAAATCGTGGCATATACCTGACGGCAGCAACATAAAGGGCAATTTGCTGGATGCCTTCAGGGGGCAGGCGTTTGTTGACTACAGTTCCCTGGATAAAAGGGAGGCGGACAAACCTGGTGAAAAGCAGAATGATGTGTTTTCGGGAAGGGAGGCGAAGCAGAAGGTTGAGAAGGACGCGAAGCAACCAGCTTTAAGTGAAAAGGCTGTAAAGGACATTGAAAAGTTCAGAAAGTGGATGGAAGCAAACCGCTATCCTGAATCGACTGTGGGGACATATACTGGTATGATCGCGACTTTTCTGAAGTTTGTAAGTCCGAAGGAAGCAGAAGAATGTACATCAGAAGATCTTGTAAGGATTGTGGATGAGTATATTTTACCAAAAGGATTAAGCCGTTCCTTTCAGAACCAGATGATAAGTGCGGTGAAGAAATTTTACGGCAAAGTTTACAAGTCGGTTATTGATGTGGGTGAGATATCCCGGCCGAGGCCGGAGCACAAGTTGCCGAATGTACTGAGCAAGGGGGAAGTAAGGAAGATCCTTGATTCGGTTGCAAATGAGAAGCACCGTGTAATGTTGAGTCTCATTTACGGATGCGGTTTAAGGAGGAGTGAGGTTCTTGAGTTGTTGCCCGCGGATATCGATTATGACAGGAAGCTTGTACAGATCAGGCAGGCTAAGGGATTCAAGGACAGGCTGGTTCCGTTGTCGGACAAGCTGATACAGATTGTTGATCAGTACATGTTGCATTATAAGCCCATAAAGTATTTGTTTGAGGGGCAGACCAGGGGCAGCCGGTACAGTCCGGCCAGCCTGGAGAAGATATTTAAGACAGCCTTTCTGAAGGCAGGAATAAACAAGAAGGACATTACACTTCATGGGTTGAGGCACAGTTATGCGACGCATCTTCTGGAGGCAGGTACCGACCTCAGATATATACAGTCACTGTTGGGGCACAAGAGCAGCAGGACCACTGAGATTTACACACATGTAACCATTCAGAGTATAGAGAAGATAAGAAGTCCGTTTGATGATTTATGAAGTGGGACTATTTGATAAATCAACCTTCAAGTATACAATAACCACAGAATATGGAAATTATGCGTAGTTTTGGTAAACAAATAAGTAGTTGATGCTTCATGCCTTGGTTGGGAGAAAGCCGTAAGTCAGTCCATTTTTCAGG
>CAZKTX010000184.1:0-4166 GCA_964555805.1 uncultured Rikenellaceae bacterium | reverse complement strand
TTAATTCAGCCCAAACCTGTAACTGAACTTAATCAGGAATACATTTTTCAAATTGTAATCGTCGTTATCGCGGAAAAGACTGCGATTGAACAGGTCGCCCATATTATCGATGTATTCCATCTGACCCGAGGGATTGAATCCGCTTCTGGTCTGACTCCATACAAGGTAAAGGGAGGATCCCGGAGCATATTCCCACCTGACAACAAGGTTTGAAAGAAATTCCTGAACATTGAAGTCCCCGGTGTTAAAAGTGTAATCGACTGTTCCGTCGAGGTTTTCATCAATTTCTGCTGAGTTTGCAACCCGGCTTATTTCATTTCCCGAATAAGTGTGGAACCTGTCCCTGAATTCATCAGATGTAGGATTTGTAATATATTTATAGTCGTAATACTTCCCTGATGCAATAAAAGGCTGGCCCCAGTATTGCAGGGTAAGGTCGGGACTGAGGTTAAGGTTCACCCTGAGGGAGGTATTTATAGTTTTCCGGTCGATGCTGGCAAAGATATATCTGTCGTTTCCGCCCATACTGGTTCGGGTAACATACTGAAGTTCAGTGAATGATTTTGAAATCCCCGGGTTCAGTGAAATCCTAAGGTAGTTTGTCGGCTTGTATGAAAGGCCTGTTCCGAGATTAAGGTTTTCCTGGTTGTTCTCAAATCCCCGGCTGTAATTACCATAGAATTCCAAACCAAGTTTCTTTCTGTCATCTGTCGAGAATCCTGCATTTGTAAAATACCGGCCGGGGGTAATCATTATCGGTCCTCCCCTCAGCAGTGAAGGGTCATTAGCGTTTGTCTGGATATTGCCATAGAGCCATGCATTCCAGAAATTCTTGAATGTCATGCTTATGTTGGATTCAATTCCGGTCTGAACCTTGACTCCGCCAAAAGTGTACATTGACCAGATATCAGCATTCACATTGAATCGGCGATATATTCCCTTCGGCTCCCACTGGTTCCAGCCTGCCCATAATAATGGCATTATCCTGTCGGCCTGCTGAAGATACCCCAGGTCGTTGATTTCAAAACCTGGTGTTTTCCATAATACAACGCTCATAACATTCAGGTGCCCGTTAAGTTTCCCGACCTGCACTCTTCCTCCGGCTCCGGAAAGGGATGTCCTCGTCGGATCGTAAATTGCATAATCCTTATCGGGCCGCTGGAAATACCTGGCCGATGATTTCTGTGTACGTTCGAGAACATCAGTTGTTCCCCTTACCTGGCTGAAGGCTGTGTTTACATTTATCATCCAGTCCTTTCCCTTCAGATATTGTGTGAAGTCAATTCCCCCCGAATAGGCCGATTTATGCATTATATCATCCAGGTTTTCATCCAGATTACGGGTTGTGCCAGTGAAAATGGCTCCCACTATTGTCTTCCCTTCATTGAAATCCTTCTGGACCCTGCCAACCATATAGTTTGTTAAGGGCTCGACTGTTTCATAGCTTCTTTCTCCGTTGTTATCTATTTCGGCCTTTTCTTCAGCTGTAACCGCCTCGATGAATCCGAGCGAAAGTCCGTCTTTTGTTTTACCAGTGAGCTTTGCAGCGCCTATAATTGTGGTGAAATTTGGCACGTCTGAATACATACCTTCCTCAAGGTCAGGGCTGCCCTGCGGACGCCTGCCTATCCTTCTTGAATAGAAAAGGTTGTCATTCCCCACATCACCATCTCCGATTCCCAGGTTGAAGTTGGTTATATTATTACCCTCGATGAAGAATGGACGTCTTTCACTGAAGAATGTCTCATAGGCGGAAAGATTCACCTCCGAGGGGTCGGCCTCAACCTGCCCGAAGTCGGGATTGATAGTGAGGTCCATAGTCATATTGTTTGTCACGCCGATCTTGGCATCGATGCCTCCGTTAAGTCCAGACCTTCTTCCTTTTGAAAGGAAGGGATTTCCGGGGTCAGCCTTGAACGTTTCCAGCCTGGATACCCCATAGGGAGTGACATCGAAAATCTTCCGCGGCTTTATCTGTTCAAGCCCGGCAAGTTCCCCGAACATATGAACCATGCCGGGCGAATCCTTCGGGATATGCTGCCAGAATGACATTTCATTTTTTCTGTACAGGTTGCGTGCAACCTCAAGGCCCCAGATATCCCCCGAGTTCTTTTCAAACCTCACCTGACTGAAGGGTATCTTCATTTCGGCTATCCAGCCTTCGCTGTTAACCGATGTCTTCACCCACCAGTTGGGATCCCACGAATCGTCCTCATTGTCCCCATCGTTAGTCATCATCTGGTCGAACTTGACCCCGCTTGAGGCGACGCCGAAAATAAATGCGGTCCGGAGGTCATGGAAGCTGTCAAATATAATTGCAACAAGGTCACCGTCAGTCTGATCACGTCTTGTTAAGCGGTTAACAATACTGTCAGGACTTGTATCAAAAGCCTTGAAGGCAGCATAGATATTGTCATTGTCAAACAGGATCTTGAACTCAGTCCTCTGGGATGCCTTTGCCCCGTTGTATGGTTCATACTGGGTAAAGTCATCTATCCACGTGCCCTCCTTCCATGTTTCGTCATCCAGAATTCCGTCGATTGAAGGTGCTACTGTTGCTTTTGTTGCAGTATATCTCTTTTTTTCGGTCGTCTGTCCGGTTACGACTGCGGATATAAGCAACAAACTGATTAAAACCAGGCAAATTTTTCTCATTTGTCGTCATTCTTTTCATGTCCTCATAAAAGACGGATGAATTCCGGTTTTGCTTCAGGGAACCTGTAATTAAGAATGATTTTAAACAAGGGAACTGGCTGAGCGTGTACTGTAAAATTCTGCTCACAAAGCAATAATCAGGTTTTATGACCCTCAATTGATAAAGGGAAATTAAATTTATTATCTTAGGTGAAAATCTTAAAATATGATTTCACGAAGGTCATTTATTTCGAAAAGTGCAGCTCTGGCAGCCGGAGCTATAATCGTTCCCGGGGTGATGGGGCATAATGTCCCTCAACCTCCTGCAACAGTGCTGAATGGAAAGAAAGTTCTGTTCGTCTGGGGCGGATGGATGGGCCATGAACCCGACAAGTGCCGCGATATCATTGTCCCATGGATGAAATCAGAGGGCGCGGAGGTGCTTGTGTCTGATACACTTGATTCCTATACCCAGCTTGATCTGAAGAAGGATTTCGACCTGATTATTCAGGCATGGACTATGGGTACTATCAAGAACGATCAGGAAAGAGCTCTTCTTGATGCAATAAAGTCTGGAACAGGGATTGCCGGCTGGCACGGTGGTCTGGGCGACTCATTCAGAAATAATACCGAATACCAGTTCATGGTGGGCGGACAATGGGTTGCACATCCCGGGGGAGTGATCGATTACAGGGTAAACATTGTTGACCACAAGGACCCGGTGACAAAGGGTCTTGATGACTTCGACATGCACTCCGAGCAGTATTACGTTCATGTGGATCCCAATGTCAAGGTGCTTGCCACAACAACCTTCACCGACAAACACGCTGACTGGATAGGGGGAAACGTTGTGCCGGCAGTATGGAAAAAGGTTTACGGAAAGGGCAGAGTGTTCTATTCATCCCTCGTACACGTTGCTTCCGATTTCAGTGTGCCGCAGGTTCTTGAAATCCAGAAACGGGGCATCCTGTGGGCTTGCATGAGCAAATACGAGCCTATGGAGGAATGGAAACAGCCGGCGTACAAAAGATAGCAGGCACTGTCAGTCGTACAGCTTTATGAATTCGTAAGAATTACCGGTGAATTTGAGAAATCTGATGAAATCTGATTTCGTTATCACCAGAGAAGCCGTATTTACGTTCGGGTGAAATGCAAGCCGCTCAAAATCATTAAGCTGTTCATCTATAAAAAGGTGAACATGATTCTCAGTGTCATTTATCAGTCCGAACGGACTTACAGATCCGGGTTGCACCCCAAGGTACTTCATAAGACGCCCGTCAGAAGCAAAAGTAAGCTTTCCCTGCCTGAGACGCTTCTCAAGATCATGGATATCGAGCTGACGAAGATGTTCGAGAATGACAAGGTAATGCCTGTTGCCCTTGTGATTCCGGAAGAAGATGTTCTTGCATCTTCCTGAATTGAAATCCTTCCAGTGAACAATTGCTTCCTCAATAGTATTCAGAGGCGGATGTTCATGATAATCAAAGCTGATTTCAAGCTTTTCGAGGACTTCATAAAGTTCTTTCTGGCCT
>CAZKTX010000183.1:0-4211 GCA_964555805.1 uncultured Rikenellaceae bacterium | reverse complement strand
CCCGGGTAGCACATGCATCATGAATTACAATACATTCAAAACCAAAGTCATGTCCAGCCCTGACAGCTGCTTCCAGACACATATGAGTCTGCATGCCAATTATTATCAAACGACTGATATTATTGGCCTTCAGATATCCGAGCAAATCGGTATTCTGAAAACTGTTAATTTCCTCCTTTGTAATTACCTTTTCACCAGGAAGAGGCCCGACATTTTTATGTATCGCAAATCCTTTATCTGATTTATGACGAACATGTACAACAAGCTGATTCTTTTCTCTGAAGATATCAAGAATTTCCCTGGCGTTTAAACTTGCTGATTCTGCATTTACTAGTCCTGGCCCGTCGCCCGGAAAATAGAAATCCTGGATGTCGACTATCAGTAAAGCTGTTTTGATGCTGCCATTTTCCTTTTGTTGCGAATTTGCTGAAAACTGGAAAAGAAAGAGCCCCATAGCCAGTAACAATGTTTTTTTAAATGCCTGGCATAACAAAAGATTTCCCGGGTTATTCATGTTCTGGAAGTTTTTTTAAAGATTGATAAGATCCCACACCTGACAATTAACCAGGCTAATATATTTTAAATTCAACATACAAAGCCTTCTCCACTATCATGTTCCCTATGTTAACAGTAAGCTGAACCTGATCCTGTACGACCGATTTTTCAAAGTTCCTTAAGCCTGATCCGGGATTAATTTCACTTTTCGATATTTCAAAATTACTGATCTGGGTAATTGCCTTTTTCTTTTCAGGAAGGCGCGACAGAATTTTATCTGCCAGTTGATTTGCATTTTCAAGAGCAATTAAATACGCAACTTCGCCAATGCTGTCAAGTTTGCTGTGATTGTATGTCAACGAACCAATTGCAAGGTTCTCATTGCTTAACAGCTTTGTATATACATCGTCAAGAATTTTAAGGTCGCGAATCTTTACAATTGTAGTGGTTGAAGCAAGATAACCGTTGAAGATATTTGAATTATCTATCCAGGCATAATCCTTGTTCAGACTGACATTTGTTGTCAGGATATCTTCCTTCCGGATTTTAAAATTGATCAGATCCTCGTTGAGTCCGGACGAAATATTCAACAAACAGGTTTTTGCCTGTTCAACATTTTTATCAACGCAGCTTAAGTTTAATGATATACTTGCTTCATCAGGAGCAACCTCAACAACTCCGCTTGTTTTCAAAAGAATTGTTTTGAATTCTTTTCCCGTATTGCAGCTTGCCAGGAGGATAACTGACAGGATGATCGAAAGGCTTTTCATTTTGTATAAAATTTGAAAATTAAAAAATTACAGACAGCCGTCTGATTATCTACAAAAGTAATAATAATAACCGGCTATGAGACCGGACAGTTTTGAAGCAGCCACATTTAAATTCAAATTCCCGCCTTGCCGGCATAAAGTTTTCAGGACGACCGCTTTATGGCGTATTTCCCCCCATAATGTAAAATCAATCCTGAGTTTTCCGGAGGGTCCGGAAGTCTGACTTCCCCTTCAGTCTGACCGATCCTTTTTATCCGCACATGTTGAGGTTGAATGATCTCGATCGGAACCTTTTCTTCAATAGTACATGTGGGATCAAGATTGTAGGCAGTAATATCTGAAATGCAGAATAGTCTTGAAAAATCATGAAGCATCAGGGTGATCTTTTCCATTGTGGTCAGATTAATGTCAATTGGCATTACCCTGTCAATAAGTATAAAAAGGAAATCTGCAGGCATAGAACGCTTCCTGATTGTATCAAAACCATTTTGAAGTGATATTTCTCCGGAATTTCGCAGATCTTCTACAACTTCCCTGAAATACAGGCTGATGTTTGGTTTAACCTTGAAGCCAAGAAAAAAATCCACCCTCATAATTATTCCAGGTACTATCGGGGTTACCCTGTATTGAAAAGCATGAGGTTCATCCCGCCGGTCAACATGAATGAACCAGTAAGTATCCGCACGCTTAGGCTGCTTCTGCAAAATTGAGTAAATAACCTTTGATTCGATATCTCCGGTATTGTTGGCTTTAATGATGTAAACAAGGTTTGTTGCCAGTTTAGGTACCGACCTGTCAGCAGTGAGATCCTTTATTACTTCCAGATACTGTTCAAGTTTGTTGAACCTGACATACCTGTTTTTTAATTTCCTGCCGAAATACCAGCCGAACATTATAATAAAAAACAGTGAGGCCAGGAGAAGTGTGAACCAGCCTCCCTTCGAAAATTTATGGAGGTTTGCAATAAGAAAACCACCTTCGATTGAAAGGAAAATAATAAGGAATTGTGTTCTCATAAGAATATTTTTCCCAATCTGCCGCAGATAATAAGACAACAATACGGTTGTCATAATCATTGTAATCGTAATTGACAAACCGTATGCAGCTTCCATATTTGATGATTCCCTGAAAAAAATCACGACACCGCTGCAGGCGACCCAGAGGAACATATTTATATAAGGAACATATACCTGCCCCTTCAGTTGCGTGGGATTCCTGATCATGAATTTCGGCCAGAAATTAAGTGGTACTGCTTCACTTATAAGTGTAAAGGACCCGGTAATCAGGGCCTGGCTCGCAATGATCGCAGCCGCTGTCGAAATAAAGATGCCTGGTATGAGGAACCATTGCGGCATGATTCCATAAAACGGGTTGAGCCCTCCGGTCTGCCCACCGTTTTTCAGCAACCAGGCACACTGACCGAGATAGTTCAGCAGTAAGGATACCTTCACAAAAAACCATGATACTCTGATATTTTTAACTCCGCAATGCCCAAGGTCGGAATAAAGAGCTTCAGCTCCAGTTGTTGCAAGGAAAACAGCTCCCAGAAGAAGGAAGCCGCCGGGATATTCCGAAAGAAACTTAATTGCATAAACAGGATTCAGGGAATGAAGGACGCCTGGGTTGCCGATCAGATGAACCGATCCCATTACAGCAAGCATAAGGAACCAGATAACCATAACCGGCCCGAAGGCTCCTCCTACAATGTTTGTCCCGTAGCGTTGCATGAAAAAGAGAGCTGCAAAAATAGCCAGTACTATTGTAATCACAGGAATATCCGGTTTGAAAAGCCGCAGGCCTTCAACAGCAGAAGTCACAGTAATTGCCGGTGTGATGACCCCGTCGGCCAGCAGGGCACTGGCACCGATCATTGTGAGCGTTGCAACTGTGTTGTGTTTTCTTTTCAATAATGCAAAAAGGGCAAAAATGCCTCCTTCGCCATTATTGTCAGCTTTCAGCGTTATGAAAACATACTTGACAGTTGTCTGTAGTGTAAGTGTCCAGAAAATACAC
The DNA here is from genome assembly GCA_964555805.1 of uncultured Rikenellaceae bacterium. Classification (GTDB taxonomy): domain Bacteria; phylum Bacteroidota; class Bacteroidia; order Bacteroidales; family VadinHA17; genus LD21. Next base: position 933 of record CAZKTX010000183.1, on the reverse strand, counting down.
GACATCGATCCGTAAATAAGCAAGCTGTTAAATTCCTTTCCTCCGGAAATAATCGCCTGCATAACATATAAGGGGCTAGTTCCAAGGTCGCCAAAAACAATCCCCAGTGTTATTATAACACCTGCAAGTGAAAGGTTGCTGATATCAATGTGCCTTCCGGTTTTACCACCCATAATCCTGCTTATCCCCATCTTCTTATTAAAACTCACAAAAGTAGATACTGGGCTATAAAGAAGTTAAAAAGACCTTATAAGGATGTATAAAGATTTTATAAAGATTGATTCTTAATTCAATAAATTGATATTCAGTTTGATTTCTGTGAACTAAATTTGAGGTTTGGTTTGAAATGGAAAAGAAAAGCTGGAAGCTCGCACCTGCCAGGGTCTCGGAACCTGTTCAGTATTTTTTTGTATTAGTCCTGATTGCGCTCACGGTTGCATTATGCAGGCCTCTTGCAACCCAGCACGGATACCTGATCGTTGCATTCATCTTACTGTCGGAGGTTTCGGTAATGGCGATATTTTTCAGAATAGGGCCTATTCTGCTTGCTTCTACAATAAGCGCACTGGTCTGGAATTTTTTCTTTATCCCGCCTCATTTCGCACTAAACATCGAGATGACTGAAGACAAGATTATTTTCATTTCATTCTTTTTTATAGCACTTATAAATGGTGTTCTTACAAACAGGATAAGGAAACAGGAAAAGGTAACAAGGCTCAGGGAAGAGCAGGCTCTTCTTCTTGCTGAATCGGATAAGCTTTACAAGACCCTTTTCGCCCTGATCTCGCATGAATTCAGGATCCCAATTGCAACAATAATGGGTGCATCCGATACACTTTTAACATCAAGAATATCCGAAGATGACAGGACAACTCTTTTGAGAGAGATACTGAAAGCTTCCGGAAGACTGAACCATCTTATTGAGAATCTGCT
>CAZKTX010000182.1:0-4298 GCA_964555805.1 uncultured Rikenellaceae bacterium | reverse complement strand
ATCGATTCACCGGATGAGAATGGCGAAACAAAGGCACAGGGGCCGGCAATGGGAATGGGCCTGGATTTGCTTTCACCGGGAGCTGCCGAACCACGGCGGCTTAACCTCGAAAAATCAATTGTAAGGGGCAAAATGCCTGGAGCTCCCGACGAAATACTTGTCAGCGAACAATTCTCCCGAAAGCTTGAGGCCGATCCGGGAGACAAGGTCACCTTCATTGGCTCAACGATGAACGGAAGCATGGCAGTTTACGACTTTACTGTCGCAGGCACCCTGTCGTTCGGCACCGAAGCCCTCGACAGGGGTACAATAATTGCCGACATCCGTGATGTGCAGACAGCCCTCGACATGCCCGATGCCACCGGAGAAATCGCCGGTTTCTTCCGAACCGGGTTTTATGACAACGAATCGGCCCTTGACGCCAGTGAAAAATTCAACTCAAAACATTCAGGCGACAATGATGAATACAGTCCGGTAATGAAAAGCCTGAGCCAGCAGGGAAGCATGGGGCAATATGTGAAAATGGCAGACTACTGGGCCAGCTACATCACAGTCTTTTTTGTGTTTGCAATGTCGCTCGTACTTTGGAATGCCGGACTTCTGGGCGGACTGAGGCGCTATGGTGAGATCGGCGTCAGACTGGCAATGGGAGAAGAGAAGGGACATGTATACAGGACAATGATTTTTGAATCGGTTATGATAGGGCTGGCCGGTTCTGTAATCGGAACCATACTTGGCCTGTTTTTTGCCTGGCTGCTCCAGAAGTATGGCATTGATATCTCAGGTATGATGAAAACATCCTCATTGATGATGCCTCCGACAATAAAGGCAAGGATCACGCCGCCCGACTTCTATATCGGGTTCATACCAGGTCTGTTTTCAACTGTTATGGGAACAATGCTTTCGGGCAGAGGAATATATAAACGACAAACAGCAAGGCTGTTCAAGGAACTCGAAACCTGATAATCAAGGAATGATGAAACCAAAAATAATATTACCTGCATTACTCGCCCTGACCTTCCTTCCCCTGAGCGCACAGACAGATGCTGACGACATCCTGAAAAAAGTCGAAAACAACATGTCTTCCGACAACAGGATTTACGAATCGGAGATGACTATCCACGGCGCCAGAACAAGCAGGACAATTTCATCAAGGACCTACCTGGTGGGAAGCAAGAAATCGTTCACCGAGTACCTTGCCCCTGCACGCGAACAGGGAACCAAAATGCTCAAGCTTGAGAACCAGTTATGGATCTACTCGCCCTCAACCGACAGGACTATCCAGATTTCGGGACACATGCTGAGGCAATCGGTCATGGGCTCGGATCTTTCATACGAAGATATGATGGACGACCGCAAGCTTACCGAAGTCTATTCGGCCGCACTGGCCGGAGAAGAAGAAATTGATGGAAGGGAGACCCATATCCTGGAACTCACTGCAAAGGTTACCGATGCAGCCTATCACCGTAGGAAAATGTGGATCGATACGGAACGATTTGTCCCGCTGAAGGAAGAACTGTACGCCAAAAGCGGTCAGCTTCTGAAACGGACAACCCTTTCGGATTTCCGGGAAACAGGTGGCCGCTGGTTCCCTCATACAATGATCTACAAGGATATGCTGAAGCAGGGTGACGGAACGGAGTTTAAGGTGACCGGCATCCGTTTCAACCAGGATATCCCCGATTACATCTTCACTAAAGCATCCCTGAAACAATAAACTAAAAACTTTTGCTATGTTTTGACAAGTTTCGCATAAAAGACTTAATTTTAGTTGTTCTTACAAAACCTGATTTTATCTGTCTTTAATTGTCTAACATTATTATAAGATGGCTGCAGAAACTACACAGACACAACCCTCCAGATGGACGGGAGCCGTGAAAAAAACAAAGAGGATTTTCAACTGGATGCTGGGCATCCTGCTGGTTCTCCTTGTTGTTTTCATTTACTTCAAGTACTTCTTCACATACAGTGAAGGTTACCGTGCAGGATTACTGCAGAAATTCTCGAACAAGGGAGTTATTTTCAAAACCTATGAAGGTGAACTGATCCTCAGCAGCGTCTCAAGTACAACGAATGTTGCGCTTGCCTCTGAAAAGTTTAACTTTTCGGTACTGAAAAAGGATATAAACCTCAGTTATGACACTCTCCAGGGAAGAAATGTGATTGTGCATTATATTGAGAAAAGAGGCGGTGTTCCATGGCGTGGAGACTCAAGATACATTGTCGACAGCATTGCTTTCAGGAACTGACAATCAGCCTTTCGGGCATGATTGCAAGACCTGCTAAAACATAACCTCGGATGTCTTCAGCTGTTAAAGAGAATGCAAAGAGTATTCTCCTTATTGCATTGGGAATTTTTTCAGCAAGTTTCGGGCTGAAAGGATTTCTTATTCCGAATGAGTTCATCGACGGTGGCGTTACAGGTATTTCCCTCCTGCTTTCATTCACAACTGAAATTCCTCTTTCATTCCTTATATTTTTTATAAACCTGCCTTTTATAATCCTTGGCTATAACCAGATATCAAGGACATTCGCCATCAGGGCTTTCGCTGCTATCGCCGGACTGTCGGTTGTACTGGCAATAGTGCCATTTCCCGTGATCACCCATGACAAACTGCTCATTTCGATTTTCGGAGGGATCTTCCTGGGAGCAGGAGTTGGCCTTTCAATGAGGGGCGGAGGGGTACTCGACGGTACCGAAATCATGGCCCTTTACATCTGGAGAAAAAGGGAGATATCTGTCGGCGATGTTGTGCTTGGCTTCAACATTATTATATTTGCCTGCGCTGCATTCATTCTCGGGATTGAACCGGCTCTGTATTCGATCCTTACATATCTTTCCGCATCAAAAACAATCGATTATCTCATTGAGGGCTTTGAGGAATATACCGGAGTTACAATTATTTCGGAAAAAAGCTCCAAGGTGAAACGGATCCTGATGACAAAGTTCAGCAGGGGAATCACTATCTACAAGGGGAAGAAAAGCATGATTGGCAAAGGCGCCGACATCGATGGCGTTGCCGACACGGATATTATATTTACAATAGTCACCAAGCTTGAGATCAACAAAGTAAAGAAACTTGTAAATGAAGTGGATGCAAACGCCTTTATCTACTGCACTCCTGTCAGCCATACAAAGGGCGGCGTTCTGAAGAGAAGGCCGCTTCACGATTAGGACTGAGTCAGCGAAAACTTTACTTTATTACCTTCCTCATAATTCCAAGCACGCCCCTGATGAAAGTGGCGCTTGTAAGCACCTTGACAACCGGGTTCACCCCGGTCCTTCTGCGTGTGGTTCCGGATGACCTCCTGCCCCTTTCCTCCTGCCTCCGCTCAGCTTCTTCCGCTTCTCTTTTTCCGGCCGAATCAATTTTTTCTGTCAGTATCTCATAAGCACTCTCCCTGTCGATAACCTCGTTGTACTTGCTTACAAGCTGCGACGACCTGTTTATTGACTCTATCTCTTCCGGAGTAAGAATATCCATCCTGCTTTGCGGGGCTCTTACCATCGCAACCGCCAGAGGAGTCGGAATTCCTTTTTCGTTGAGGACAGTCACAAGAGCCTCTCCTGTTCCAAGAGATGTAAGAACCTCGTCTGTCTTATACCATTCGGATATAGGGAAGTTTTCGGCTGTGAGCTTGATGGCCTGCCGGTCGATTGCAGTAAAGGCCCTGAGGGCATGCTGTATCTTAAGCCCCAGCTGGGCAAGAACATCATTGGGAACATCCATCGGGTTCTGGGTGACAAAAAAGACACCAACACCCTTCGATCTGATGAGCTTGACAATTGTTTCGATCTGGCTGAGAAGAGTCTTGCTGGCCTCCTTGAAGATAAGATGAGCCTCATCGATGAAAATCACAAGCTCAGGCTTTTCAAGATCTCCCCGTTCGGGCATTTCATTATATACTTCAGCCAGAAGACACAACATGAATGTTGAAAAAAGCTTGGGCTTGTCCTGGATATCTGTCAGCCTCATTATATTGATATACCCATTCCCACCGGAGTCTCTTCTCATCAGATCCCTGATTTCAAACGACATCTCGCCGAAAAAGAGATCAGCATCCTGCTGTTCGAGCTCAAGAAGCTTTCTGAGTATAACACCTGTCGACATTGCAGATACTTTGCCGTATTCGCGTTCAATGTCAGTTTTCCCCTCATCGGTCGCAAACTGAACCACTTTCTTAAGGTCCTTCAGATCGAGCAAAGGCATCTTATGGTCGTCGCAGTATTTGAAGATCACTGCCAGAACTCCTCCCTGGGTATCATTCAGATCCAGAATCCTCGAGAGAAGCACCGG
>CAZKTX010000181.1:0-4346 GCA_964555805.1 uncultured Rikenellaceae bacterium | reverse complement strand
CTTTTCGAGTTAGTTTAAAGTGTTTTCGAGTTACTTTGACTATCTTTTCGAGTTAGTTTAAAGTGTTTTCAAGTTACTTTGATAAGCTTTTCGAGTTAGTTTAAAGTGTTTTCGAGTTACTTTGATTAGCTTTTCGAGCAGAGTAAAATAGTTGCTAAGATCAGTCGATTTCGGCCGGATGCGAGAATTTCCTTTTCGCAAGGTGTGAATGGCAAAGACAACAAAACATTCGTAAATATAAAATAATTCAATAACTTATTCGTGTTTATTCTTCTGTCTATCAGGAGTATATCAAGAAATTCCACTTTTCTCACAAATTAGTTTACGAATGTTGTATGGTTTGTATTTAAGAATTTTGTATATTTGTTGCGTAAATAAAACGTTAGCGGTCATGCTGAGAAAACCCAGCGTTTCATAAATTAACATCTTGATTTGAGATAAAAAGTTGTATTTTTGCAATATATGGCAGAAAAAGCATACATAACGGCAAAAGTCTTTAAATGGGCAAGAGAATCAGCTAAAATGACTGAAGAAATTGCTGCATCTAAAGTTGCCGTTTCTATTGATAAGTTCAAGGATTGGGAAAAAGGAGAGGATTATCCAACTATTAGACAGGCTCAGTCTTTAGCTAAAGCGTATAGAAGACCTTTTGCATTATTTTTTTTGCCGGATGTGCCAACTGATTTTCAGCCTCTTCAAGATTTCAGGAAAACTGGCTCAAAAGAATTAAGTACATCTTCAATTTTCATAATTCGAGAAATACAACAAAAACAAGCTTGGATTAGAGAAGTAAACGAAGATAATAATGAAAACAGAGTTCCATTTATTGGTAGATTCACTATTAAAGACAATCCAGTACTTGTTGCTAAAGATATTCTCGCAACGCTAAATATCAACCCGCTAAATTATAAATCTAATAATCCAATCATTGAATGGATTGATAAAGCTGAATCTAATGGAATTTTTATTTCAAGGACTAGTTTTATCCATTCAAGGTTAAAGTTGGACTCAAATGAGATTCAAGGTTTTGCAATTGCCGATGACTTTGCTCCTTTTATATTTATTAATTCTGACGATTGGAATGCACCTCAATTATTTACTTTAGTTCATGAACTATCTCACCTTTGGATTGCCGAGACGGGAATTTCAAATGACGTAGAGCCATCAATAAAAAATGCTGGTGATTATAATCCAATTGAATTATTCTGCAATGAAGTTGCTGCAAACGCATTAATGCCTAAGGAATTCATTGATAGTCTTGATAATAAGGCTTTTGATAATGCAAAGGAAGTTTTTAAAAATGCTAAAATGATTGGGGTTAGTTCCTTTGCTTTGTTGGTTAGAGCTTTAAACCTTAACATTATTTCAATAAGTGCATATAAACAATTGAAGCAGTTAGCCGACATTGAATATAACGAATTCTTAAAAAGAGAAGAAGCAAAAAAAAGAAAGCAGAAAGAGAAAGAAAAACCGGGCGGACCAAATTATATTTTACTGCAACTGAACAGAAATAGTCGATTATTTACACAAACTGTATTAGATGCTTTTCGTGGAGGAGTAATTGAACCATCTATGGCAAGTAACTTATTAAATGTTCAGGTAAATAAGTTTCCAAAACTTGAAGCACAAATGTACAGATGAGTATGATTGATAAAAAATTTTGCTTAGATGCAAATGTGCTTATCCAAGCATGGCAAAAATACTACTCACCAAAAATATGTCCAAGTTATTGGGATATGCTTAATGAGTTGGGTGCTAATAATATCATCTTTATGCCTGAGATGGTTTATGACGAAATTATTCGAACAGATGATGATTTATCAAAATGGTTGAAGTCTAGTAATATTCCGATTAGAAAGATTGATGAGAAAGTGACAAAATGCCTAAAAGACATTTATTCTGCTGACCCAAACCACAAGTATTTAGTTGATAATACAAAGGCAAGGTCGTTGGCTGACCCATGGGTGATTGCACACGCATTAAGAGAGAATGCAACAGTCGTAACAAAAGAAGTAAAAGTAACAGCCACAAATAGTACAAAAATTAAAATTCCTAATGTATGTGAAAAGATGAATGTATCATGGATTAATGATTTTCAATTGATTATTGATATAGGAATTATATTTAAGTGTGAAATGGGGACAAAATAAAGCACGAACCGCCAACATCGTGTATAAGTAATGGAGGGGGTTGTAGCGTATTTGGGCGTTCTACCTCGCATCAAGTTCATTGTATCTTGACAGGAAAGTGCCCCGTATTCCGCCACTACTCATACACGTAAACCGTTAGCAACAAGCAAAAAAACATACAGCATTATGGATACAGACGATTTATCAAGAGAAGCCTATGATGGAATTTTAATAGAAGCAGAGAAATTAACTCATGATTTGACTTTGCATTATGGTTTATTATCAAGCGATTGTAAAAATGAGTCTGAATACCTTGATAAAGCTGAGAAATTAACCAGAGAAATATTACAAGTGGAAGATTATGAATTAGAAGATCTATTTTGGGGTAATCCACCAGACAAAAATAAGTTGATTAATACTTGTAAAAAGATTTTAGAGAATATCGAGAAAGTAAAAACCATTCCGTTTGAAAAAAGAAAATTTGATTTCTAACTATTTGTGGTACTATGATTTTGTATTTAGTTGGTATTAGCTGCGTGGGGAAGACAACAATTGGAAAAATGTTGGCTGAAAATATTGATTTTTCCTTCTTTGACTTAGATACAGAGATTCAGAATTATTATAATAAACCAATTGAAAAAATTCAAGATGAGTGTTTATCAATGAATGGATACAGAGAAAAAGCAAGTAAAGTTTTAGATTACCTGTTTTCAAAAAACATTAATTCTGTAATTTCCGGCACACCATCAGGTCTAAAATATGCATATCTTCAAGTATATAAAAAACATAAAGCAGACAAAGACTTATATTCAATTTTGATAAATGATTCATGTGAAAACGTATTGGATAGGTTGACATTCTATGATAAAGATTCAAATCCTATCATAGAAAAAATAGATGATTCAAAGAAACGTAGAAATTTGAAAAAGATTAAAGCTGATTATAACTTTTTTAGGGATTCATTTGAACGTGCTGACTTAAAAATTGACATTAACAATATGAACCTAGTTGACATACCAAATCTGATAATTAATGAATTACAAAAGACTTTTAAAATTGCCAGCTGCCAACTATAGCCAATAAGGGTTTCAGTGGTATTCGAAGGTTTGTAGCCCGCTTAAACTTTCGTGTCAATGGACAGGACACCGCTCCGTAATCCCTTACGGCACATACACCCGATCGTTAGCAATAACATAGTAATACTTTAAACTTAACAACAACAATTTAAACTAACCGATATGAAGAAAATACTGACAGTTGTGATTGCCGTATTATGCATATTGACTGTCTCCGCATCATTTATACGGATAAATAAAAAAGAATGCATTAATAATGACTATAAGGATATTAGAAACTTTGGGATAATCAACTTCATAAATCTGGATTTGGGATTTATTGGCAATTTTCCAACTCAGAAACATTGGGAAAATATTGATGAGAAAATAAAAAAAGTCCCTATTGATTCATTGAGATATATTGACTCGCTGGACATTAAACATACAGCTGACACTTTACTTGTTAAGGTATATACACAAAATTATTTATACCAAAGTAAAAATACTTATAAAATTACCCCCAACCCCAGTAAGCTGAATGACACTTTGATAATTTCCAATTTCACTGTTGACCTAAAACTGAAAGAAGAAGTTGATGATGCAAGAACGTTTAGAAAAAATGATTTTACAGTAAATTATGAGACCAAACATAAAATTGGCAATATAGAGAAACGAATAATATTTAATAAAAAATACCGTTAACATTGTGTAGCTTTTAGGTATGGCAAAACACGTCACACAAACTTAATTATTCTCTAACGGTAGATAGAGAGCCACCCACAAACCGCCTAAGCGACTACATATTCCGGCAGATATGCACTCATTAAGGGAAGAAAAAGGAAGAAAATAATTTTATCCATTCGAGTTTTCGAGTTACTTTGATTAGCTTTTCGCCATTTAATATAAACATCCTAACTCTTCCGCCACTTTCATCATTGACGAAACAAGGCGAATGAATTAGGATGCTTAGTTTTAATATTTACTTTCATTGCTGACCGACTAAATATGCATTAAATGAGTTTTCTCACTTCGTTCTAAATGACAATCAGTCAGTTAGGTGTCTGGGAGGAGGTCGGTTTGCGGCAAAGCCGCAAACCGACCTCCTCCCCCTCGAATCAGACGTAAATATAATTCAATCTGAACGTAGTGAATAAAATAAAAA
>CAZKTX010000180.1:0-4359 GCA_964555805.1 uncultured Rikenellaceae bacterium | reverse complement strand
GCAGTCGGACTTGCAATAAGCCGCGAATACCGGATCGGCAGGATATATGAACCTCTTTACCTCTGCCGAAGATGGGAGGGAAATACAGATGCTGCACTTGATATCGCAAGGATAAATGTAAATGACACTTATAAGGACAGGCTCAGGACTTTTGAACTTATTGCAAGAAAGAAACTTAACCAGAACAGTTAACTGCCTTTCGCAAGAGGACCCGAAAGCAGGCTAATGAATCAACCGGACGGAAAACTATCATAATGTACTCTGAGAGAATCAACGAACTTTTTTCTGAACAGCTTGGCGCATGGGAGCTGGCAAGGGTGAATTACAGGGAACTCTCAAAGGTCAGAATCAGGAAACTGTCCTTTGACGGATTTGAGGTGCAGGTCCAGTTCAATCCGGCGCGGATAATATCATCTTCAGCAAAGGTTGATGTCAGGTCGATTGAAGAGCGGCCATGTTTTCTTTGCAGGGGCAACCGGCCAAAGGAACAGACCGGAATTTCAATTGACGACGACATGATAATCCTTGTCAATCCTTTTCCTATTTTCCGCCGTCATCTTACAATCCCCTGTGAATCGCATACCGACCAGAGAATATTTGAAAACTTCAGCCTGATGCTTTCACTGTCACGGGCAATGCACATGTATACTGTATTTTACAATGGTCCGCAGTCAGGCGCCTCGGCCCCCGACCACATGCATTTCCAGGCAGGCAACATCGGCTTCATGCCAATAGAAAAGGATTTCACAGACGGCCGGCATGCAAGGCTGGTTTCATCGGTCGCGGGACTCGATATCTGGAAATGGGAGGGATATCTGAGGGGAATTATAACTTTGAGGGGAAACAACAGGGAGAAACTTTCCGCAGCCTTCGGGAAACTGTTCGGAACTCTTGCCAGTCGTCAGCCTGAAAGACCGGAACCGATGATGAACATCCTTTCGGGCTATTCATCAGATGAATGGACAATACACATTTTTCCAAGGAAACAGCACAGGCCCCGGCAGTTTTTCTCGTCAGGTGACGACAAGCTGCTCCTGAGCCCGGCGGCAGTCGACCTTGGAGGTGTACTGATCACACCGAGGGAGGAAGATTATGATAAGATTACCTGTGAGGATGTAGTTGACATTTTCAGCCAGGTATGTTTTAATGATACTGAAATTGAAGAAATCATAAGCGATATAATATGATTGTAAAAGGAGTGGCGCCGGAAATTCAGGTTGGTATTTTTTCCTGTAAGGAGATTGTTTTTACACTTAACGGTGTTTTTATTGAAAAGGGATCCGGCAGGAAACTGACCGGAAAATGGACTGCAAGGTCGGGAGACCCTGTAAAACTTGTAAATGAAGAACAGGAGCTTGCCTGTCAGGCCCCGGTTGACCTCATTCCGCTCGACCCGGCAGGTGCATCACTGGTTCTCCATGATGTTACAATAGGAGTCGGTTTTCACTGGGAACGCAGGGAGGAACAGGTTTTCAGGGGAAGTCTCAGGCTTATTTCAGAGGGTGATAATATTACTGCCGTAAATATTCTAAATGTCGAGGATTACCTTATAAGTGTAATATCCTCGGAGATGAAAGCCACATCGTCGGAGGAGTTCCTGAAGGCTCATGCAGTGACTTCCAGGAGCTGGCTCCTGGCCCAGATGATCAAAAGCCGCAGGATAAAGCAGGAAGGGAAGAAATTTACTTCGTTTACTCAAACCGGTGAAGAGCTGATTAAATGGTACGACCGGGAAGATCATGACAGTTTTGATGTTTGTGCCGACGATCATTGCCAGAGGTACCAGGGTATAACACGCGCCTCATCGCCTGCAGTTGTAAGGGCTATAAACGAAACTTACGGAGAGGTGCTTACTTACGGCGGAACAATATGTGATGCACGTTATTACAAGTGCTGCGGCGGTATCACCGAGCTTTTTGAAAACACATGGGAGCCTGAAAACCATCCGTATCTTCAGGGAATTACCGACAGCAATCTGCACCCTGAAGGATTTAATACTGACCTTTCGGATGAGAAAAATGCAAGGGAGTGGATTCTCGGAGTTCCGGACGCCTTCTGCAATACATCTGACAGACATGTGCTTTCGCAGGTTCTGAATGATTACGATCAGGAGACAAACGATTTTTTCAGGTGGAAGGTTGTCTACACTCAGGAAGAGCTCAGCAAACTTGTAAGGGAGCGTTCTGGAATTGATTTTGGATTAATAACCGCTATAATTCCTCTTGAAAGAGGTACTTCAGGAAGAATCAGCAGGCTCAGGATTGAAGGTAGCAAGGCCTCCCGGATAATAGGGAAGGAGCTTGAAATCAGAAAATCACTTTCGAAGTCGCATCTGTACAGTTCATGCTTTGTTGCGGACATTGAGAATGCCGGAGGTGAGGTAAGGTTCGTAATTCGCGGAGCAGGGTGGGGGCATGGCGTGGGATTGTGCCAGATCGGTGCAGCAATGATGGGCGAAAGCGGTTACCCGTACCATGATATACTGATGCATTATTTCAGGGGAGCAGGATTTGAAAAACTTTATAGTTCACAAACGGATTAGCTTACAAAACAATAACACGGTTCATGAGTCAAAGAAAAGAACGCTCGCCATGGGCATGGATACCGACACTCTACTTCTTCCAGGGAGTGCCTTACAGCATTGTGATGGTCACATCCGGCCTGATTTACAAGACAATGGGAATCTCAATTGCTTCATTTGCCTTCTGGACAAGTGTTCTTTACCTGCCATGGGCGATAAAACCCCTGTGGAGCCCGTATATTGATGTTGTTTCGACCAAAAGGAACTGGGTTGTCTGGACCCAGCTGCTCCTTGGGGCTGCCTTTATTGCAGCCGGGATGGTTATGCCGCTGCCTTTCTTTTATCCCCTGAGTCTCGGGGTATTCGCCATTATTGCAATTTCATCCGCCAGCCACGATATTGCTGCCGACGGTTTTTACATGTACGCTCTCGATCAGCATAAACAATCATTCTTTGTCGGAATACGCTCAACTTTTTACAGGTTTGCAATGCTGACTGCCCTTGGATTGGTGCCGGTTCTGGCAGGTACAATCCAGAAAAACACCGGTCTTGATCCTGTCGATTTCCAGGCAAGGTCAGTCCTTCCGGAACAGTATGTTCCTTTCAATCCCGAAACAATAACTATAGAGCAGTCTCAGGGAAAACCCGAAGTACTTCTCTTTCCATCCGACATTGTTGTCCCTGTCTTTCAGGAAGGCCGGTCCGGCCTCGATTCGGCAGTTGTTTATATTGCTCTTTCAGCTCCTCCGGAGGAGGGCGAGACAGTTGTCGTGAACCTTTCACGCAAATCGGGCAGCAAGGATATCGACCTGTCAGCAAGCACAACCGGACGATTTGAGTTTGACAGCAATAACTGGAACAAACCGGTGGCGGCGCCCATTAAGGTGAATCACAACCTTACCGGTGAGACAACGACACAATTTCTGATCACTGCGGGGAACATAGCTTTCAGCTGGACGGCTTCACTTGTAATACTTGGTTTTGTGCTTCTTGCAATTGCCGTTTACAATAAGATAATGATGCCCCATCCCGATGAGGGGAAAACAAGCGAAAGAATGGGATGGAGCGTCTACAAGGAAGTTTTTGTGTCGTTCTTCACCAAACCGGGTGTTGTACCGGCTCTTGTCTTCTTCCTGTTCTACAGGCTGGGAGAATCGCAGCTGCTGAAAGTGGCGACTCCTTTCCTTGTCGATTCAAGGAGTGCCGGCGGCATCGGCCTCACATCGGCGCAATACGGTATTATTTACGGTACAATAGGAATGCTCAGTCTTACACTTGGCGGCATCCTGGGAGGAGTGACAGCAGCCAGGATCGGTCTGAAAAAGGTGATTTTCATGATGGCATTATGGCTCAACGTGCCAAGCGCTGTATATATCTACCTTGCCCACTTCCAGCCAATGCCCGGTAATCTGCTTGTGTACGCTTCAATTGCCTTTGAGCAGTTCGGTTATGGATTCGGATTCACAGCCTACATGCTTTATATGCTTCATTACGTGGGTGAAAGCAAGTTCAAAACAGCCGAATATGCAATCGGGACTTCACTCATGGCCCTGGGCATGATGCTTCCGGGAATGATCTCGGGTGCTATGAAGGAACTTCTTGGCTACGAAAATTTCTTTATATATGTTATTATATGTTCAATACCGGGCCTTCTTGCAATAAAATTCCTTAAGATTGACCCGGCTTTCGGCATAAAAAAGCAGGTTTCGTAATTTTAAGGATAAGCACTCACGGCCTTTCCCCCCTGGGGGATCCCGATAGCTATCGGGAGGGAAAGGGGGAAAATTAAATAAAAAGGAAACATATTGATTATTAAAATATTAAATAAAATAATATAC
>CAZKTX010000179.1:3178-4405 GCA_964555805.1 uncultured Rikenellaceae bacterium | reverse complement strand
GAAAGGTCTGTAATGTGAATTAGCCCGTCGACACCTCCCAGATCGATGAATACACCATAGGATGTGATATTCTTGACAGTTCCTTCAAGAACCTGTCCTTTTTCAAGCTTGGCAATGATCTCTTTCTTCTGCTGTTCAAGTTCAGCTTCAATAAGAGCTTTGTGCGACACAACGACGTTCTTGAATTCCTGGTTGATCTTTACAACCTTGAATTCCATTGTCTTGCCGACAAACACATCATAGTCGCGGATCGGCTTGACATCAATCTGTGAACCGGGAAGGAAAGCTTCGATGCCGAATACATCGACAATCATACCGCCTTTGGTTCTGCACTTGATATAACCGGTAATAATTTCGTCTTTCTCAAGGGAGGCATTAACACGGTCCCATGAATTAATAGCACGCGCCTTCTTGTGTGAAAGAAGAAGCTGACCTTTTTTATCTTCCTGGCTTTCAACATAAACCTCAACAGTATCTCCCACCTTCAGGTTAGGATTATAGCGAAACTCGTTCAAGCTGACAACGCCCTCTGACTTATAACCAATGTTTACAACAACCTCCCGGGGTGTCATCTGGATTACAGTTCCGTTAACAACCTCATCAACCGCAACAGTTGACAGAGTTTCATCATACTTGGCTTCATATTCCTTGTGCTTCGGAGTGTTCTTCAGTCCATCACTCTCAAAACCCTCCCAGTCAAAATCCTCAGGAGAAGGAACATGTGTCATCTCCGCTTTTACAACGGGAGACTTAATTTCTTTTTCAATTTCAGGAATATTCTTCCTGATTCTGGCTTCACGGACCACTTCCTCGGTCTCATCCACAACTTTTGATATTGGTTCTTCATCTCCGGTAAGTAAAACATCTTCTTCCGGAAGAATCTCATCATCAATAACTTGCGTAACAGGCTTTTCCTTGGAGTCCTTAGCTTTGATCTTTTTGGCGGTCTTCAGACCATCCTCTTCAATTTCAACCTCTTCGTTCTTGACAGGTTTCTTTTTGCTTTCAGTCATAATAGTAGTTAAAAAGACTAATAATTAATAAGTTAGACATTATTTTGTTTAAAAAGTGGTTGCAAAGTTATGTTTTTTTATTGAAATGTTGCAATATATATAAGATTTTCATGGTTAAGAAAAAGGTGCAACGGCGTAAAGGTGCAAAGGCATTAAGCGTTCAGCTAAAAAATAAAAAACGTTAACAATTAACAAGCAACCAGTAACCAGCAAC
>CAZKTX010000179.1:1668-3078 GCA_964555805.1 uncultured Rikenellaceae bacterium | reverse complement strand
CCAGCAACGATACACTCTAAACGATAAACAATAAATGATAAACGATAAACGCTTTTACTATATTTGTACAACTTACACTAATAGATAGATATGAAGATTGCAGTTATTGGAACGGGTTATGTTGGGCTGGTGACAGGTACGTGTTTTGCCGAGACTGGTGTGAATGTTGTTTGCGTTGATAACGATCTGAAAAAGGTCAGATTGATGCAGGGCGGGAAAGTACCTATTTATGAACCCGGCCTGGAACCAATGATGGTTAATAATATTGAAAAAGGGAGACTCTCATTCACAAACAGTATTAAAGAGGCGGTTGCCGGAGCGGAAGTGATCTTCATTGCCGTTGGGACTCCCCCTGATGAGGACGGAAGCGCTGACCTGAAGCATGTGCTCGCAGTTGCCTCTGAAATCGGGACATTGATTGATCACTATGTTGTTGTTGCCACAAAAAGCACAGTCCCGGTAGGAACAGCTGAACGGATAAGGAGTACGATAAAGGATAAACTTGCAGAGAGAAAGGCTGATATCACTTTTGATGTTGCATCGAACCCGGAATTTCTCAAGGAGGGATCCGCGGTTGAGGATTTTCTCAAACCGCAGAGGATAATAGTAGGTATTGACAGCGAAAGGGCCGCCGAACTGATGAAGAAGCTCTACATGCCTTTCCTTCTTAATAACCGGACTGTCATTTTTATGGATATCCCATCGGCTGAACTGACAAAGTATGCAGCTAATGCAATGCTGGCAACAAGAATCAGCTTTATAAACGAGATTGCCAATCTGTGCGAACTTCTCGGCGCCGATGTTAACAGTGTAAGAAAGGGTATAGGAAGCGATCCCAGGATAGGAAACAGATTCCTTTATCCGGGTATTGGCTACGGTGGATCGTGCTTCCCGAAGGATGTTAAGGCAATTCTTAAGACAGCATCCGATATGGGCTATGATCTGAAGGTTATTTCGGCAGTTGAAAAGGCTAATGAATTTCAGAAAAATGTAGTTTTCAACAAGGTAAACAAACACTTTAAAAACGATCTTGAGGGAAAGGTGATTGCTGTATGGGGATTGTCATTCAAACCGAAAACAGATGACATCAGGGAGTCTTCTGCATTGCACCTGGTCAAAAAACTGATCAGCGCCAAAGTAAATGTGAGGGTTTATGATCCGGCTGCCATGGAAGAGACCAGAAAACAGCTTGGCGACAGTGTCTATTACTCAAAAGATCCTTACGATGCTATAAAAGGAGCTGATGCACTGGCACTCATGACTGAATGGGCTGAATTTCACCTGCCTGATCTCGGAAAAATGGCTGAACTCATGAAAGAAAAAACAATTTTTGACGGAAGGAATATATATGATCAGGTGGAGATGAGGCAGAGTGGATTCGTTTATTATGGGATTGGAAGGCGGTAAGGC
>CAZKTX010000179.1:0-1568 GCA_964555805.1 uncultured Rikenellaceae bacterium | reverse complement strand
GCCGGGGGTTCGGGGACTCGCCTCTACCCTATTACGACGGCGATATCGAAGCAGATGCTTCCGGTTTATGATAAGCCGATGATTTACTACCCGCTGTCGGTTCTGATGCTGGCCGGAATAAGGGACATACTTGTGATCTCGACGCCAAGGGATTTGCCCGGTTTCAGGGATCTGCTGGGCGACGGCTCTTCTCTGGGAATGAAGTTCAGTTATAAGGAACAACCATCACCTGACGGTCTGGCACAAGCCTTTATACTGGGAGAAGAATTCATCGGAAGCGAAAATGTATGCATGATTCTCGGTGACAATATTTTCTACGGCCATGGCTTCGGGGATGTACTGCTAAAGGCTGCCGAACTGACAAACGGAGCAATTGTTTTCGGGTATTATGTAAATGATCCCGAGCGATACGGAGTTGTTGAATTTGACAAGGATCTGAGAGCTGTGAGCATCGAGGAAAAACCGGATAAGCCGAAATCAAAATATGCGGTTACAGGACTGTATTTTTACGATAATACAGTAGTAGGAAAAGCAAAAGCGCTTAAACCATCAGCAAGAGGGGAACTTGAGATTACAGATCTCAACCGTCTCTATCTCAATGAAGGGTCACTTGAAGTACGGGTAATGGGAAGGGGAATGGCCTGGCTCGACACAGGCACCTATGAGAGCCTGCTTCAGGCTGCCAATTTCATAGCAACACTCGAACAAAGACAGGGACTGAAGGCATCATGTGTTGAAGAAATTGCATTTAAAAGAGGGTTTATAAGCAGGGAACAGTTAATTTCGCTTGCAGAACCGGTAAAAAAGAGCCAGTATGGCAAATATCTCCTTAAAATTGCAAATGAGGAGATTGACGGGTTTGCAACATTAAGATAGCGGATCAGGCCCGGGATGAAGAGATGTCTCAGACTCTTCCATGAAAACGAAATTTATTGTAACCCTGTAAGATGGATCATACTTAGCTCGTGGAGGTCAAAAAATGTAAGTTGATTTATTTAAGCGAATGAAGATAACAGAAACCGGATTCGAGGGATTATATATAATTCAGCCAAAGGTATTCAGTGACAGCCGTGGGTATTTTTTCGAAAGTTTCAAGCTCGAGACTTTCCTTATGTCCGGTATCCCGTTCAACCCAGTCCAGGATAATGAATCGAGATCAGTTTTTGGTGTAATCAGAGGATTGCACTATCAGTTAAATCCATTTGCCCAGGCCAAGCTTATAAGGGTTGTGATTGGGAAAATCTATGATGTTGCGGTGGACCTGCGGAAAAACTCTCTTACATTCGGAAAGTGGTATGGTGTTGAACTCGATTCGGAGAATAAGACACAATTCTTTATCCCCAAAGGCTTTGCCCATGGGTTTTCGGTTCTCAGCGAAATTGCGGTAATTCAATACAAATGCGACAATCTGTATAATCCTCAATACGAAAGGGGCATTTCAGTGAAGGATACTGATCTGGCAATTGACTGGAAAATTGACTGGATTGAACCTGTAATAAGCAACAAGGATCAAAATCAACCCCGCATTAAGGATGCAGAAATGAATTTTTAACAAGTCTATATGGCAG
>CAZKTX010000178.1:0-4411 GCA_964555805.1 uncultured Rikenellaceae bacterium | reverse complement strand
TGGCCAGGTATGTCACTTTCCTCCCTGAAAATCCTGGAGAAAAGACTGCCTGCCGACAAATTTATGAGAGTCCATCGCTCTTTTATAGTGAACCTTGAGAAGATTGACACAATTGAACGCAGCAGGATTGTCTTCGGAAAGAAATTCATCCCTGTCGGAGATCAGTACAAGGACAAATTTCAGGAATTCCTGAACAGGAATTTCCTGTAAATGACCATTTGTATTGTATTCCGTCAATACCCGGGAAAACGTTGTTTTTTCGAAGGCAAATAACAAAATATTGAATAAATTTGGTTCTGTAGAGACGCAATGCATTGCGTCTCTGCCCGGAAATAAAAATGATTTTGAAACAAATCAAATATATGAAAGGACTCATTGTCTTGTTAACCGCTTTCCCTATGCTGTTATTTTTAAGTTGTACTAATTCCAAAAAGAAGAGCATGAATGAATACAAAAAAGGAAAATACGGTTATGACCTGAATTTCCTGAAGGAAAAAGACAGTGGGCTGATCGTTTTAAAAGGAGACAATGAAAATGCAGAGGTTATAGTTTCTCCGAAATATCAGGCAAAAGTATTTACAAGTACTGCAAACGGGCCCGGAGCGAACAGTCTGGGGTTTGTAAATCATGATGTTCTGAATTCGGATGTAATCGATGAACACATGAACGGCTATGGCGGAGAGAACCGCTTCTGGCTGGGTCCCGAGGGCGGACAGTATTCAGTTTTTTTTGAACCCGGCAGGGAACAGTCATTCGATGACTGGCATACTCCGAAAGCAATCGATACAGAATCGTGGGATGTAAAAGAAGTATCCGCCACGGAAGTTGCAATGTCAAAAGAAATTGAAACTAAAAACTATCTGGGAAATATTTTTAAAATTTTGGCAGACAGGAAAATCAGGCTTTTGTCCTCCGGCCAGGTTGAACAGGAACTCGAAGTGCAGTTACCGGCAGGGATAAATGTAGTTGCATATTCAACAGACAACAAAATCACAAATCTCAACGATTTCTCATGGGACGAAAAGACCGGAACCGTTTGCATCTGGATGCTCGATATGTTCAATCCTTCCGATTCGGCAGTAACTGTTGTTCCTTATCATGAGGGTGATGAAAAAGAACTGGGCATTGTTGCCACAACCGGCTATTTCGGGGAGATTCCTTCCGACAGGATCCGGTATGAAAGCGGAACACTTTACCTGAGAACGGACGGAAAATATCGCAGTAAATTAGGAATGAACGCCAGACGCACAAAGGCGATTGCCGGAAATTATGATCCCATTTCCAAACGCCTGACTATTATCACTTTCGATGCTGATCCAACGGCAATATATCTCAATCAGGAATGGAATCCAGCTTCAGATCCGCTGTCCGGCGACGCTTTTAATGCGTATAATGACGGGCCATTGGAAGACGGGAGTATAATGGGGCCATTCCTTGAACTTGAAAGTTGTTCGCCTGCGGCATTCCTGAAACCCGGCGAATCGCTATCGCATAAGCATAACGTATTTCATTTTACGGGCGAAAAAGCCTTATTGTCTCCGGTTTGCGAAAAACTGCTGGGAGTGAGCCTTGAAAAAGTAAATTGAAAATGATTTATCCCGATGGCTCCCTAATCAAAACTGTACAGTGCTGTCGAGAGATACCTCTCTCCTGTGTCGGGAAGTATTGCCACAATTATTTTTCCCTTGTTCTCCGGTCTTTTGCCAAGCTGCAACGCTGCCCAGGCTGCTGCGCCTGAAGATATCCCTGCAAGCAGACCTTCACAGCGGGCAAGTTGTCTCCCGGTTTCAAGTGCATCTTCATTCTTTACCTGAATAATCTCATCGATAATGGATTTGTTAAGTACATCAGGAACAAATCCCGCACCGATTCCCTGTATCTTATGAGGACCCGGTTTACCTCCTGAAAGAACAGGAGAATCCGCAGGTTCCACGGCTATTATCCTGACAGCAGGATTTCGTTTCTTAAGCACTTCTCCTACCCCTGTTATTGTTCCTCCGGTTCCTATTCCGCTTATAAAAATATCGACTTTCCCGTCAGTGTCTTTCCAGATCTCTTCAGCAGTTGTTTTCCGATGAATTTCAGGATTTGCCGGATTCCTGAACTGCTGGGGCATGAAAGAATCCGGAGTGGTCCTTACAAGTTCCTCTGCTTTTCTTATTGCACCAGGCATACCTTCAGCCCCCGGAGTAAGAACAAGCTGTGCACCCAGAGCTTTTAAGAGGTTCCTCCGTTCTATGCTGAATGTTTCAGGCATTGTGAGTACAAGCTTGTAACCTTTTGAAGCAGCCACAAAAGCAAGAGCAATCCCCGTATTGCCGCTTGTCGGTTCTATAATAACCGTATCCTTATTAATCAGACCCTGGTTCTCTGCTGCGGTTATCATTGCAAAACCTATCCTGTCCTTAACACTGCTGGCAGGGTTAAATGATTCAAGCTTGCCTATTATTGTTGCTGAAGCCCCGTTCAGCCTGCTGAAATTCGATAGTTCAAGCAAAGGGGTGTTCCCGATTAGATCTGTTATATGACTGGCAATTTTTGTCATTCTGAGATGAATTTGTTTTACTAATATCTATGTACAAGCTGCCTGACCTGAAAACAGACTGCATAATTTATGATCATATGCTGAAATTAATCACATCCGGAGGTAAATTCTGATCTCTAATAACAATCTGACTTTTATGATAAACAATTGAAAATGGTGCGACACTTTCGGTAAGCCAGACATTCCCGCCGATTATGCTGTTTTTACCGACAACTGTCGATCCGCCAAGAATCGTACTTCCCGCATACAAAACGACATTATCTTCTATTGTAGGATGACGCTTTGTGGATGCCTTGCCCTTATCCACACTTAATGCACCAAGGGTCACTCCCTGAAAAAGCTTGACATGGTTTCCTATCAGGGTAGTCTCTCCGATTACAATTCCGGTACCATGATCAATTGAAAACGGACTTCCTATTTTTGCTCCCGGGTGGATGTCTATTCCGGTAATCTTGTGTGCGTACTCTGTTATCATCCTGGGCAGCAAGGGGATTGAAGATAAATGCAGAAAATGAGCAATACGATAGCAATAAACGGCGAAGAACCCGGGATAAATTGCAATTACTTCTTCAAGGCTTTTTGCTGCAGGATCGGATTCAAGGATAAATTCCGCATCATCAATCAGTGTTCTCTTTATTGAAGGAAGAACATCGATTACATCCTGAATTATAGTCTCTTTGTCTGGTGTTAATCCATTGAAAATAATACGCATCTGTTCAGTAATGCTGCTCCCGGTCTGAATTTTCCCTGTTTCTTTCAGGGATCCATCCAATGGGAACAAAAGCCTGAATATCTTTTTTACAAGAATTTCAACACCTTTCTTGTTAGGAATTACCATGAGTTTAATATTTTAAAGCGTCACAAATGAGTAAATTAATCTTACAAGACAAAAGTAATTGTTTTCAGTACACCCGGTCTCAATCTGATCAGGCATCCTAATATCGCCTGTCAGCAGCCCACGAATTTTTACTTTATCCGGAGTGAGAAGATTAAAACCCTTCAAAAACACCTAATCCGAAAAGCGCAAAATCATATTTTACAGGGTCTTCCTTATCGAGCATCCGCAGGAATGCATCAAGCTCGGCAACTGCTTTTGAATCGTTTTGTTTCCGCTTTAAAATTCCCAGCTTCCTGGCTATATTTCCGGAATGAATATCCAGCGGGCAGGACAGGATGGAGGGAGATATTGAATTCCATATTCCAAAATCGACGCCTTTGTTGTCTTTCCGGATCATCCACCTCAGATACATGTTTATTTTTTTCGCCGCCGATCCCTTAAATGGATCCGACACATGTCTCTCGGTTTTTTTATCATGCGGCAGCTCAAAAAATATCCGGTGTAGTTCGTGAATCGCAGGCTGAAGGGAATCTGATGTTTTATACGCTTCAAATATTCTCTCAAGCCCTCCCCTGTTCCTGTAAATATTACGGAGGGCCTTTAGAAAATAAGCAAGATCGGCAGAATTGAATGTCCTGTGAACGAACCGTACAGCCTGATCGAGTTCGCAATCGCTTGAGTTCACAATGAATTCAAAAGGAGAATCATCGAGGATCTCCATCATCCTTACAGAACTTCTCAGGATCATCTTACGGTTTCCCCATGCTATTGTGGCTGCAAGGAATCCGGCTATCTCTATATCGCCTTTTGACGTATACCGATGAGGAATGCTTATCGGATCAAGCTCAATAAATGACGGCCTGTTGTAAAGTTCAACCTTTTCATCAAGGAATTCCTTCAGCTCTTCTTTTGTCAAAGGCATTTATAACGTATGGTTGATTCCTGAAAAAACATATCGTTTTGGGTAAATTTTTTACTGCTTATCCCTTTGGGTCAAGTTCATTTGATTATTTCTTTAAATGGCTGTG
>CAZKTX010000177.1:3148-4485 GCA_964555805.1 uncultured Rikenellaceae bacterium | reverse complement strand
TATAATGTCCTGGTTGAAAGTCTGCAGAACCTGTATCACCACGCAGGAAGCGTGCCTGCAGGTTTTGAGGACCAGACATCTGAGAAATTCGGCATCCTGTCAATTGATAAGGTGGATGCCGGGTACCGGATTGTAACCGGAAATTTTATCAGGAAGGAAGAGGCCGGAGAACTGGAGAATAAAATTGTGAGAATCAACAATTCAACGCACGATGAAATTACAGAACTTTATAAATTTATATTGAATCACCAGCGTATATCAGTTAAGGGAGGAGGAGGACTCGGTCTTGTTGACATTGCACGTAAAACAGGTAACAAGCTGGAACACACTTTTAAAGATTATGATTTAAATAACTCATTCTTTTATCTTGATATACTGGTAAACGAAAAAAAGTGAAACAAACTTAAATAACAAGAATATGGAACCTATCCTGATTGAAGGAACACCAAAAACACCCACAATCAAATTTGACGCATCAACAGGTGTATTTGAGATTAAGGGACGTTCAATCCCCGAAAACTCAGTAGACTTCTACAAGCCTCTTATCGACTGGCTTGACCTCTATAAGGAAACTCCCAATAACAAGACCGTTGTTAACATAAAGCTTGAGTACTTCAACACAAGCTCATCAAAATGCATTCTCGATGTCTTTAAGAAACTCGAGACAATTTCAAAGGCAAAAAATGAAGTGGAAGTTAACTGGTATTACGAAGAAGACGACGAGGATATGCTGGAAGCAGGCGAAGATTATGAATCAATAATCAGGGTGCCTTTTAAAATGATAGAGATCGTAGAATAAATAGCCCGGGCTTTCTGATGGCCGGGAAACGGCTGTGTTTTTCATTCACGTGAGAAGAGTGTCCTTTTGGACGCTCTTTTTTTGCCCTGCGACCTGAAGCTTTTTGCCGCATACCGCATACCGCAAGCCGCAAACCGCTAATCTATTATCTTCGGTCTTCTGCTCAGCAGTTTCTCCCCCGAACTAAGCAGATTTTTCAAAACCCTGAAGTACAGGAACAGATAAGTAATGATTGTCACTGTCCATATTACGAGCAGATTGACCCAATAGGTGTCGATATGCAATCCGAATACCTGTTTGGCAGGGGAGTAAAAATGAGCCTTAACAAACCTGTCGGGTGGATCCATGTAAATCGGATCAAATTTCTGGATAAGCCGGCCATCGTAATCTATTGTCTTCTTAGTTTCGTTCTTCAGAGTGACAAATTCTTCAAGAGAAACATTGAAGTTATCATTCCTGAGTGTCTGGTAGGCCACCCTGTTGTCCGATTCCATACTTGTAATCAGCGCATCCTTGTCATTGTTGGCCTTGTTGTACA
>CAZKTX010000177.1:0-3048 GCA_964555805.1 uncultured Rikenellaceae bacterium | reverse complement strand
CTCATCTTCTTGTCAAATCCGTAGAAAACCTTTGCATACCTGTTGCCTGTGAATTGTTTCACTGCAAGAGCTTCGTAACCCCAGCGTGCAGTTATAACCTCCCCGTAAAACGGGATAGTCATAGGAGATGAAATATTTGGATTGAGTTTTTCAAATTTAACAAGTACTCCGCTGAGAATAATCTGAGGGATCACAAGGAAGGGTATCAGAATATAAATTGTAACGACTGCCTTGAAACTGTCGGAAATCAGTAGCCCGAGGACGTTGGCTGCTGCCCAGGATGAGAAGAGTATAAGCCAGTATTCGAATGTAAGTCCCTGTATTCCGGTGATCATATTACCCAGAATCACGAACGACAGGGCCTGGATTGCAGAGATACCAAACTGTACAAATACCTTGGACATCAGGTAGCTGTTCCAGCTGAGATTCAGAAAAGCTTCCCGCTTGAGGATCTTGCGGTCTTTGAATATCTCTTCGGCGCTGACTGTCAGTCCCATGAATAGAGCAACTATAACCGACATGAAGATATAGACCGGAAGGTTACTGTTGTCAATCAGGTGATATTCCGGGTTTTTTGCATTCTCATCATAATACCTGATAAGAAAAGCAAGAAAGAAGGCAAGCACCGGTGCTTCAAACAGGGTTATAAGAAGATACTGCGCGTCGGAAAGCTTTGAAAGAATGTCTCTCTTTGCATAAATCAGAAACTGGCTAAGCTTTCTTGGCGGCCTGAAATTTATCTCAGGCAGGGCCTGGCCTTTTTCTAGCCTGTCCTCCTTTTTCTCCTCCTCATACAATTTCCGCCAGTCATCAGGAGATATCCTTCGGGTTTCGGTAGGCTTTCCGCTCTCCGTCATAACCTTTGTCTCCACAATGTTGAAGATCTGCTCGGGATTGACGTTACCGCAGGCAAAGCACACGCTTTCAGTGTAATTGGGCTGTCCGATCTTCTTCTTGAAGTATTCGATGGAATCGACTGGATTTCCATTATATATAAGATATCCGCCAGTGTCGAGAATGATGAGTTTGTCAAACATCTTGAAGATGTCTGATGAGGGCTGGTGAATTACGATGAATAACAATTTACCCTTCCTTGCAAGTTCATTCAGAAGGTCCAGTATGTTTTCGGAATCCCTTGATGAAAGTCCGGAAGTAGGTTCATCAAGAAACAGCACGGCAGGCTCCCTTATAAGTTCAAGTGAAATATTCAGTCTCTTTCTCTGGCCGCCGCTGATCTTCTTGTTTAGTGGCGACCCTACTTTCATATTCCGGATCTCATAAAGGCCGAGATTCTTGAGAACCCCGTCCACTTTCTCACGTATCTCACCGTCTGTAAGATTGCCGAAGCAAAGCCTTGCATTGAAATACAGGTTGTCAAAAACAGTAAGATCTTCAATCAGAAGGTCGTCCTGCGATACATATCCGATGTGTCCCTTTATCTTTTCCTTATCCTTGTGAATGCTTATCCCGTTTATAAGTACTTCTCCTCCGGAGGGCGGATTGGTTCCGTTGAGCACACTCAGCAGAGTGGACTTTCCGGCTCCGCTTGCTCCCATGATACCGATCATCCTTCCCGATTCGCCCTTGAACGACATCTTGTGAATTCCAACTCCGCCGCTTTTGAATTTGTATTCCAGGTTATTGACTTCATACACAACTCTCGACGACTTGAATTCCTCCTTCAGGAAAAGCATCGCGATATCCCAGTGATAGATCGGGGAGATGTTGTATCCCTTTATCGACGATCCATGACTTATGGGGTACACCTTATTTTCCTTGAGAAGCAGGCCGTTCATCGACAGTTCACCGGAGCGTGCATATCTCAGGAAGTGCATATTCACGGAGGGAACATACAATATCCATATCTGTCCCTTCAACTGATCCCTGAATGCATATTTTGTATTTCCGGTGGCATCCGCCCTGTTCCCTGATATGAGGAGAAGGTTTTGAGAGGAAGGAATCTCCGTGAATGGGTTGAGGACAAATTTCTCTATTATGTCGTATTCCTCATTTGAGATATTAAGACTTTCCGCAAGTGTGGCTATAAATCCCCTTTCAAGATCCGTTACGGTTCCATTACCTGATTTGCAGAATTCGAGAGCAAGAAGAACGACAACAATCCTTTGATCTACAGCCAGAAGTCCTTCTTCGTTAATTTCATGACACAGTTTGGCTATCCTTACTGCAATTGCACCTTCCCGACGCTCCTTTGTACTTTTTTCGCGCTTGATCTGCGCTTCCCTGCAGGCTTCATCGTAAACAGCCAGGTATTTTTTTACAAGCTCATTGTTCAGATGCTGACGCAGAAATGCCTCAACCACAGCCCTCCTTTCTGCCTGATCCCCTTCAGGATTGGCAATAATGGCAAATAACTGCATCAGAGTCTTAATAATCTTCTCGCTCATAGCTGGAAGGGAATTCTCAAGGACAAAACTATTGAGATATTAATTACCTACAGAACGGCCATTTAGCGCAATTGTTGTGATTTTTGGAACTATTGAACCTAAAAATCAAGGTAAGGTTGTCTACTCTTTGTACGCATCTTTCTGCCAGCATGGGCACACAGTTCAATTTCTTTTTTTGTTTACCCTACAACCCCCAGAATGTGGCACGTCATTCCTGCTTGTTCTACCCCCCAACCCCAGAAGGTGGCCGTCATGCCTGCTTGTTCTACCCCCCAACCCCCCTAAAGGGGGGCTTTAGAACGCTGTATTACAACTATTTATAAATATATATCAAATTATTTTACCAACCCTGCATTAGCTTTAGATAAGAAAACGGAAATCTTTCATGGTTTGGATTATCCCCAAATTATTATACCACTCAATATTAGTTCTTTAACCCCCCTTTAGGGGGGCTGGGGGGTAGAAAAAACTTTAGTGGGGCAGTGGGGTAAAAATGTCAGGGGGGTAAAATGTAAGTGGGGTAAAAATGTCAGGGGGAAATATCAGGAGTTGTAGAAATAAAGAATTTCAATAATCAGAATAAAAGTAAAATTAACCTCTTCGTTTACCGGTTTTCTTTTTCTGTACCGAAAATCCGAACTTC
>CAZKTX010000176.1:0-4578 GCA_964555805.1 uncultured Rikenellaceae bacterium | reverse complement strand
AAATATCGTCAAACGCTCTAGCCTCCCGATAGCTATCGGGATGAGCTAAACCCCCAATAAAACACCGGCAAATTTAAGAAATTATTAAGAATAAAAAAACATCAGCCAAGCCGACAAATTAATTACTTTGCAGAAACGCCGGTAATTGGTAATTTTGCCGCAATTTTTATTGAAATCAGTCCGGATTACCGGTCAGATTCAAAAAACGGAATGATTGTTGACATCCGGTTATTGTAAAAGGAACTTTGTTAACGTAAAAAAGTGAACCTCAGGGGTAGTAACAACAAACAGCCTGGCGGCAGGGTTGATCAGCAGTATGTGATATCTGATTTTGACGATCTTGTATTCGAGCACCGGAACAGGGATTACGGCGCCTACCAGCTCCGTAAGAGATATAACCGTGTTGTTCTGGCAGGACTCATAATTTCGGTTATTGCCGCCGTAATTGCTGTGATGATCCCATTCTTATCCAGGCCTTCCGGCGATAAGGTTGTAATGGGCGGCACAGGATACTACCAGGTTACCCTCGAAAGCCTTCAGCCCCCGCCTGAGGATTTCTATGTTCCCCCGCCTCCCCCCTCGGCGTCAATGGCTCAGAAGATACAGGAAACAGTCGAGTATGTTCCACCTGTGGTTGTCGATTCGATTGTACCGGTGGAGCTGGCTACCCTTTCGACCGATGAAATACTGGCAGCAAACGAAGGTGAAGGAGTCGATGCTTCGGGTTCAGGCTTCGGTGATGAGCTTATATCAGGCTCCGATGGTTACGGCAATGAGGAACCTCTTTTCATCGTTGAAACAATGCCCACTTTCAGGGGCGGCGACCTTGAAGTGTTCAGAAACTGGGTCAACAAACGCACAAGATACCCCGAAGAGGCTATCTCTGCCAAAATCCGGGGGACGGTTTTCCTTACTTTTATAATTGAGAAGGATGGTTCGGTCAGCAATGTAACTGTTATCAAAGGAGTTCATCCTATTCTTGATGACGAGGCTGTGAAAGCTATATCTGCTTCGCCAAAATGGTCGCCCGGACTGCAGAGGGGACAGCCTGTGAGGGTAAGATTCCAGATACCTCTCACATTTCAATACTGAAAAATAATATCAGGCAAGTTTCGGAGTTATTACTGTGATTATTACGGGCGGCAGCCCTGATTAACCCTGAAATATATTCTTATGAAGCAGATAGCAGCATTTTCACTCATCTTTTTGTTCATCCTCTCATCATGCGGCTCGTCCAAAAAGCAGCTCGAGAAGGGAAATTACCCCATGGCCCTCGACAAGGCTGTGAAGCAACTTCGCAGGGACAGGGGCGATTCAAAGCAGATAGCAATCCTCGACAGGTCGTACAAGATCCTTAATGATCAGGATAATGAACGCATAAGATACCTGAAGATGGAAGACAGACCTGAAAACTGGGACGAGATCTACCAGATAAACAAGGCGATGAGCGACAGGCAGGCCTATGTCAGGACTGTTCTGCCTCTCGAGCTCAATGGCAGGTCAATCGATTACCCATACGTCGACTACATGCCCGAAATGGTAGCTGCAAAGCGTAAATCGGCCGATTTCTATTACGCTCATGGCAACGAGCTGATGAAAACCAACCTAAAGGAGAATTACCGTCAGGCTTACTACGAGTTCGTGAGGGCAAAGGAGTATGTCGGCAATTATGAGGGAATTGATAACAAGATCGATGATGCCAGATATTTGGGCATGAGCCGGGTCCTGATAACATTGTACAACAGGTCCATTATCAAGTTTGACCAGGAGTTTGAGGAAGATCTTCTTTCTCTCAATCTCCCGGGGCTCAATAGCGAATGGGTAGAATATCATACTTACAACCCGGGCAAGGATACCAGATTTGATTACTGGGTCAACGTAAATATCAGGAACGTTATAGTCAGCCCCGACCAGACCATGCAAAAGGACACTGTAGTGAAGAAGGATGTTGAGGATGGGTTTTCTTACAAGCTCGATGCACGGGGAAATGTGATGAAGGATACTCTGGGCAACGACATCAAGTCAGTAAAATACAAAACCCTTCAGTGCGCCCTTATAGAGACGATTCAGACGAAAGAGTGCCGTATCGCGGGCGATGTTGAGATCATCCAGGCCAGTCCGGAGAAAGTGCTGAAGAAAGATCCGCTTGGAGCAACGTCGGGTTTTGAATGGATATCGGCGAGAGCCCTTGGTGACCTGCAGGCCCTTAGCCAGGCTCAGATTGAGAAGACAAAAACGAAGGCCGTACCCTTCCCCTCCGATATGGAAATGATCTTCCGCTGTTCCGATGCTTTAAAGCAGGCTATTAACGGCGCCCTTCAGAGCAACAAGCGATTTATTAATTAAATTTGCGCCCTGATGCGAAGTGAATGATCGAGACGGGCAGAAAGAGCGAAAGGGCAATACTGATAGGATTGATTTATCCCGGGCAGGGTGATGATCAGGCAGGTGAGTACCTGGATGAATTATCATTCCTTGCCGAGACTGCCGGCGCCGAGCCGGTTAAAAGATTCCTTCAAAAACTTCAGATTCCTGATTCAAGAACCTTTGTAGGTTCCGGAAAGATTGCTGAGATAAAATCATTTGTATCTGAAAACAGCATCAACATAGCCATCTTCGATGATGAGCTTTCAGCAAGTCAGATAAGGAACATAGAAAATGAACTGGGCTGCCGTGTGCTCGACAGGACCAATCTGATACTCGATATTTTTGCGAGCCGCGCCAGAACTTCCCATGCCCGGACACAGGTTGAGCTGGCCCAGTACCAGTATCTGCTTCCGCGACTTACAGGGATGTGGACCCACCTTGAGAGGCAGCGTGGAGGTATCGGATTAAGGGGACCAGGCGAAACCGAAATCGAGACCGACAGGCGTATTATAAGGGACAAGATAGCTCTTCTGAAAACCCAACTTAAGAAGATTGATATTCAGATGGCTACCCAACGGAAGAACCGGGGCAAAATGGTAAGAGTGGCACTTGTCGGTTATACTAACGTCGGCAAGTCAACACTAATGAACCTGCTAAGCAAATCGGATGTATTTGCCGAAAACAAACTGTTTGCAACCCTCGATACAACAGTCAGGAAAGTTGTTATCGGCAACCTGCCCTTCCTCCTTTCAGACACTGTAGGGTTTATAAGGAAGCTTCCCCATCATCTTGTAGAGTCGTTCAAATCGACCCTTGATGAGGTGAGGGAATCAGATCTTTTACTTCATGTTGTAGATATATCCCATCAGGGCTTTGAGGAACAGATAAGGGTTGTGAATGAAACTCTCAGAGACCTTGATTCATCCGGCAAACCGCTTATTCTTGTTTTCAACAAGATAGACTCGTTCTCCTACACGGTAAAGGATGAGGACGACCTGACACCTGCCACCAGGGAGAATTATTCTCTTGCCGACCTTAAAAACACCTGGATGGCTGCCGACGGGAATCACAAGACAATTTTCATTTCTGCCAGGACAAAGGAAAATATTCCTGAATTACAGAGCTTGCTGTACGAGCAAGTGAAAAGCATTCACATCCTCAGGTACCCCTATAACGATTTCTTGTTTGAAAAATAGGGTCTGCCCGACAGAGCAGACCCTGGGGTAAGTTATCGATATGACTTTGGTTAGTACAGCCCGTTTGCTGCCATGTATTCTGCTATCTGAACCGCGTTTGTTGCTGCGCCCTTACGGATATTGTCCGAAACGACCCATAGGTTGAGGCATTTCTCCTTAGAAAGATCCCTTCTGATCCTGCCGACAAAAACCTCGTCTTTGTTGTGCGCAAGCTGAGGCATTGGATATTCGTTCAAAGCCGGATTGTCGTATACTACAACTCCTGGAAAGCTGCTGATCAGATTTTTTACCTCATCTATATCAAATTCATTCTCAAACTCGATATTCACTGCTTCGGAGTGTCCGCCGACAACCGGTATTCTTACAACTGTTGCTGTTACCATTATCGACTGGTCGCCGAGTATCTTGCGGGTTTCATCTATCAGCTTCTGTTCTTCTGTTGTATAGCCGTCGGCCTGGAAGCTTCCGCCGTGAGGAAAGCAATTAAGGTCGATGGGGTGGGGATAAGCCATCTCACCTTTAATACCGGCTCTTTCGTTTTCCATCTGGGTGACGGCTTTCACTCCGGTGCCTGTGACCGACTGGTAAGTAGCCACTACAAGCCGTTTTATCCTGTATTTCTTATGAAGGGGTGCCAGCGCCATAACCATCTGGATTGTTGAACAGTTTGGATTGGCTATTATCCTGTCGCCCTTCTTTATTGAATGGCTGTTGATCTCGGGTACAACAAGCGGCACCTGTTTATCCATTCTCCAGGCTGATGAGTTGTCAATCACAACCGTTCCGTTTGCAGCAAACAGGGGGGCCCATTCCTT
The DNA here is from genome assembly GCA_964555805.1 of uncultured Rikenellaceae bacterium. Classification (GTDB taxonomy): domain Bacteria; phylum Bacteroidota; class Bacteroidia; order Bacteroidales; family VadinHA17; genus LD21. Next base: position 200 of record CAZKTX010000176.1, on the reverse strand, counting down.
TGATGCGGTGGCTCCGGCCGAAAATATTGCAAAAACCGGTTTTGCATCAATTGCCTCCTGTACGCTGACAACCTTAACAGCTTTACCCCTGAAAGTGATTTCCTTTCCCACCGAACGTTCCGAAGCGGCGGGTAAAAACTCTGTTACGGGGAAGTTCCTTTCTTCAAGGACCTTGATCATGGTTCTGCCTACCATTCCGG
>CAZKTX010000175.1:0-4592 GCA_964555805.1 uncultured Rikenellaceae bacterium | reverse complement strand
TCGGAGGGCGCAGTACCCGGAGCGGGACTTGAACCCGCACAGCCTTAATGGCCACAGGATTTTAAGTCCTGCGTGTCTACCATTCCACCATCCGGGCGGAATTAAAATCCAATTCTACAAACAGAGTCCTGTGGGTCGGACCCTGTCCCGCCTTTGCGGGAATTCCACCATCCGGGCGGAACTAAAATCCAATTCTACAAACAGAGCCCTGCGTGTCGGACCCTGTCCCGCCTTTGCGGGAATTCCACCATCCGGGCAAGAGCAGTCGTGCGGTCATGCAGTCGTGCGGTCGTGCGGTCGTGCAGGTCCTGTTGCATCGGATAGTCGGTGCAAAATTAGCAATTAATTCTTTACAAGCACCGGTTTTCCGAGTCCGACATTTTCAAGCGCCTTAAGCTGTGTGGCTGCATCTCCTGCAACTACATAATACATCCTGGCCGGATCGATATACTTGTTCGCCAGTTCAACAACCTTATCTGTTGTTAATTCCTTAACAAAAGCTTCCTCTTTCTTTATATAATCAACAGGGAGATCATACAATGCTATATTATTCAACATATTAAGAAGACCACCAAGTGTTTCGAAGCTCCTTGCATTTCCTTTCAGAAGCGCTGATTTTGTAAAGTCAACATATTCCTGTGGTATTTCCTTGCGGTACTTTTCCATTTCGGTCTTGAAAATATTCACCGACTCAAGCGTGGAATTAGTGCTTACCATAGATGTTGCAATAAAGGATCCGTAGTTATTTGCACCGCTGAAATTCGATCTTGCTCCGTAGGTGAATCCTTTTTCTTCACGAAGTATGAGATTGAAGATCCCGTTGAACGAACCGCCCAGCTTATAGTTTGTAACATAAGCCGGATAGTAGTCAGGATTTGTTCTTGTAATTGAAGGTGCTCCGATATAAATCACCGACTGCTTGGCTCCCGGCACATCAACAAAATAGATCTGCGACTTTTCAGGAGACTCAGGTACCTTGATCTCAGGAAGACTTACTTCCTTTGGCTGCCATTTTTCATTCAGGGATGCAAGTGCGGCCTCAACCCTAGGCTGATCAATATCACCGGCGACAATAAATTTAGCCAGAGAAGGAGAAAAATTCCTGTTGTAGAAATCCTTCAGATCATCAATTGTAATTGAGTTTACTGATTCTTCTGTACCCGCCGTTTCCACAGCCAGGATATTGCCCTGTCCGAAGATCAGACCATTCAGGGTGTTCGATGCCAGATAACTTGGATTGGCCTTGTTCCTCTTAAGGTTGTTTATTACCCTGCTTTTTGCCAGACCGAACTGCTCCTCATCCCAGCGGGGTTCAAAAAGCATTTCTTCAACCAGAGCCAGTGTCTTTTCAAAATTACGGGCAAGAGTGCTGACCCTTACTGTAATGTTCTCGGTGCTTCCGTAAAACGAGATACTGGAACCGAGCAGCCGTATTGCATCCTCAAGTTCTTCGGGAGTCTTATTAGCCGTCCCTTCATTCATAAGAGATGCTGTAAGGCTGGCCAGGCCGGCCTTGTCGGGAGGATCAAGCAGGTGGCCTCCTGAAAATATTATTGAGTACTGCAGTAGTGGCAGCTCATTGTAATTGATGCCATAAAGATTCATTCCGTTACCCAGGGAACCCGTCCATACTGTCGGAAGAGTAACTTCGGGATCCGGACCCAGAGGAGGTTGGACCGACCTGTCGATCTTTGTCGGTGTCTTGATAACCGGTTCTTCTGAAGCGGCTGTCAATGTTATTTCTGCAGCCTTTGCCAGGTCTTCTTCAACAATGCCTGCATTTACAGAACCTTCGGCAATAAGACTGACTTCCCCCTTCGGAACAAAGCTTGTCATCACATAATTCTTCCCCTTGATGTATTTCTGGAATACATTCTTGATTTCTTCAGATGTTACAGATTGCTGTCCTTCAAAATCTTTTGCATAAAATGAAGGATCATCCTTAAACATCTGATACTGACCGAGGGTGAATGATTTGCTTAGAATACTGCTGAAGTTGTTGTAGAAACCTGTCTCGTTGCGGGCTTTCAGAGCCGTAAGGTCTTCCTCTGTAAATCCTTCCTTTTCGAACATATCGAAAGCTTCAAAGATCGCTTTTTCCACTTCAGTCAGGTTCACCCCCGGATTGGCTGTTACAGAAATTTCAAAGGTGCCTGCAAGCTCCAGTGACATATTATATGCATTTACTCCTGAGGTTAATTTCTTGTCCTTTACAAGAACCTTGTATAATGGGGTCTTTTTTCCGTTTGAAAGAAGTTGTCCCAGGTAATCGAGGGCATAAGCGTCTTTTGAGAATTGTTCGGGAGCCGGGAAGACCATTGTCAGCCTGGGTGCTTTGGCAAAATTATCCTCGTGATAAAGTTTTACGGTCGAAGATAATGAAGCAGGGATCGGACTTCTTTTCTCAACCGGTTCACCGGCCGGAATTTCGCCAAAGTACTTGTCGACCATTGCCTTCACTTCATCCTTGTTTATGTCGCCTGCAACAACGAGGGTTGCATTATTCGGGGAATAGAACCGGGCATGGAAATCCTTTACATCATCAACAGTGGCATTCATCAGGTCCTCCATTTCACCAATGACATCCCAGCTGTAAGGGTGTCCCTTGGGGTATACCTGTGCCAAAACGAGAGCTTCATTGTGTCCGTAAGGTGCATTGTCGACGCTCTGCCTCTTTTCATTCATTACAACATTCTGCTGATTTGCGAATGCAGCCTTTGTAACTGTATTCCTTAGGTAGCCCAGCCTGTCGGATTCCAGCCACAACGCCATTTCAAGCGCATTTTTCGGGATTACTTCATAGTATACCGTATTATCAAAACTTGTTCCTCCGTTGAGTTCGCCTCCTGCTCCCTGAATAAGCCTGAACAGCTGATCCTCTCCGACATTCTCCGATTTCTGGAACATCATGTGTTCGAAAAGATGTGCAAAACCCGTTTTGCCGGGCACTTCACGGCTTGAGCCTACATGGAAGACAACGGCCACAGCCGCTATTGGATCTGACTTGTCCTCGTGAAGGATAACAGTAAGTCCGTTAGGCAGGGTATACTTCTCAAATGGCACGGTAAAACCTGCATCATTCTTCTTTTCCGAACAGGAAAACATGATGCCTGCTGCCAGAAGCAGGAAAATGTAAAAAGATTTTTTCATTGTTGAGTTTTTATTTTGGGATTTTGGGTAACGAAATTAAGAAAAATCCTAAATAATGAAGATAAAATCAAGGATTTTCATCCATACATAATTTATTTTAAAGGTCCCGCACGTTCGGGAGAACCACACATGATTACATATTATCTATACATGTTTGTATGTTTGACACATGTGGGTTTCAAATTATTCATTTGTAATATATTTCAAAACGGGCCAAATGAATAATTCCTTTCCCTTGAAAGGAATCTCCTGCAGGTGAAAAACTGTATAAGAATGTGAATAAAGTATCCCTTCAGGGACCTTATGCTTCCGGCGCAAAGCAATATTTTTATCATGAATTGAACCCGAAACCTTATCTTCCGGAAGGAATGATGCGATTCCGGGTTGTCAGCATAATAGTTAAACCTGAAACTGCTTATTGTGAAGAAAGCCCTGCTTATAATAGTTATATTTTTATTTTACTCATATTCACGTACTTATTGCCAGGACAGTTCCGGAAAGGCATCTCTTATTCAATCACTGCAGGGCACCTGGGTCTTTATCGAACCGGAAGCTGCGCTTTGGATGAAGGTTGTAATTAAAGGCCGCACTCTTACGGGATATGCTGCTTATCCGGAATCGGGAAAGTTCATTGCCGAATCAGCACACAAAATCAGGGAAGTCAGGTTGGTGTACAAAAGCAATATAAACAGGAACCTTAAGTCCGAGACTTTTGCCCAGATCAGGGAGTCTACTCTTACAAGCGACCGTATATATCTGAATTATGAAGGAGACAAGCCATATCTTGTCTTCGGGGATAAGGATTCACCAAGGCTGGTTAGGGTACCGGGTGATTTTGATCCGTGGATGTAAGCGGTATGCGGTATGCGGCGCCACCTGGAATTTGACTATCAGATGGTTGCCCATTCATGAAACGGGATTGCGGTTATTTTTCTGTTTCCGATATTGAATGAGTCGGCCTGATTGTAAGTAATTATCTTTCCCTCCTTCAGATTGAAAAACTCCATTGCTTCGGAAAGGCCTTTTATTTCCCGGTCGAGCGTTTCACTGTCAAGCTGCCAGCATACCTGATAAAGGACCGGGACCTTTGATCTTTCGAATACGACCAGGTCACACTCATTTTTCTCAGCAAAATAATATATATTCCTCGTTTTGCGTCTGAGCTGCATGAAGACGGTGTTTTCGAGCAATCGTCCTTTATCCGGGCTAAAGGACAGGGAATTGACCTGTACCAGGCCGTTGTCGTTAGTATATACTTTTTTCGGATTAACAACCTGTACCTTCTGTGAGTAGCTGAAGCGGGGAACGTAAAAGCACAGGTAAGCATCGCTGAAATATCCAAGGTATTCCATAATACTTGACGAGGATCCGATTGAGAAAAGCTTCCGCAGACTGTTGCCAGTTATAAGTTTCCCGGTATTTGAAATCAGGAATACGGCGAG
>CAZKTX010000174.1:0-4642 GCA_964555805.1 uncultured Rikenellaceae bacterium | reverse complement strand
GAGTGGAGGTGAATACTGCAAGCAAGCATCTTCTTACATATGTTTCGGGTCTTGGCCCGCAACTGGCTCAGAATATTGTCGATTACCGCACAGAGAACGGCCCTTTCAGATCGAGAGCTGAGTTGTTGAAAGTCAAAAGAATGGGAGCAAAGGCTTTTGAACAGAGCGCAGGATTTCTCAGGATAAGAAATGCTGAGAATCCTCTCGATTCAAGCGCGGTTCATCCTGAGAGCTACCACGTTGTCGAAAAGATGGCAAAGGATCTCCGCTGCGATGTAAGTGAACTTATAACAAATGAAGCCAGGCGCAAGGAAATAAAACTTGAAAACTATATTACACAATCAGTCGGATTGCCCACCTTAAAGGATATACTACAGGAATTATCAAAGCCCGGGCGGGATCCGCGATCAAAAATAAAGGAATTCAGCTTTGCAGATATCCATTCTATGGAGGATCTGGTTCCCGGAATGATAGTTCCCGGAATTGTAACAAATGTTACAAAATTCGGTGCATTCGTCGATATCGGCATCAAGCAGGACGGGTTGGTTCACATTTCAAACATGAGCAACACATACGTCTCCGATCCCTCGAAGGTTGTGAAACTTCACCAGCATGTAACTGTAAAGGTTCTCGATGTTGACATAGAGAGAAAAAGGATCCAGCTTTCTATGAAGGGAGTCGATAAAAAATCATGACTTCTGACAATTAGTGTGGCAATGATATAATTGTATAATTAAAGGATTCATACGGGTCTTCAAGTCAGAATCCGGAGGAATATTTTGCAGATTTCTTAGCATTTATAATAAGAATATTGATCTCCATGAATTTTATTCACCACAGATTTCACGGATATCACGGATAAGATCACGGATTTTATTATTTGAGACAATCCGTGCATAACCCGTGTTCTCCGTGAAACCCGTGGTTAAAATAAAAAGATGCGTTAATGCGGTAAATAGCAAAAATCAATCCGGCTAAATTCTGAAAGCGTCATAGGTCAGGAAGATAACAGATTTATAAGCCGGATTTCAGCCTTCATTCACTCGATACCTATAAGCTCCCTGAGTTCATCTAAATGGTTTTCATAAATGCCCCGGGGATTTGTATTGTGCTTTTTGCATAATGATGCTGCATAACCCACCGCGACTCCCATCTGACCTGTTGTATGCATCACCCTGGGTCCTCCAAGTCCCACATGCGAACAGCTGAAACATCTTCCCGCCATGAAAAGGTTGCCAATATTCACTGAATAAAGCGACCTGTATGGTATGTAGTAGTGATCCAGCTTGTAGTAAAGGGCTTCCGAAAGAAAATCCGGTTTCGTGCTGTCAGTTTCAATCTGCTGATAGTGGACATCGATTGTCCGCGTTTCCATAGCCACGGCATCAGGAAACTCTGTCATGTTCCTTTCGTCATTGAAAGTATAGATGTAATCGCCGGTAAGACGCCTTGATTCTCTTTTGCCGACGAGGTATCCGACCCATTCCAGTCCAAGATTTGCGTTTTCAGCTTCCTTCTTCGCATTGCTGAACGATCCGTAAATAGCCCTCAGCATATGGTCGCGGATATATTCGGCATCGTCTATCTGATTAAGGTCATTTCGCGAGAACTCCCAATTCCATGTACCTGAAGTGGCTGAATAGTCGCCGGCAACATCAATTGCCCAGGGAACATCAGGAAATGACACCGGAATTCCGGCATTGTAAGTTCTCCAGAGTACAGATGATCCCATTACCTTGTTATCGGCCATGGCAGGACTCCATAGCTCACCGTGTTCAGCCCAGCTTTCGCTATAGGCAGCAGAATCCTCTCTGCCGTACATGTATTCGGCGCCTGCCCAGTAACCAATCCATCCGTCACCGGTGCAATCGGCAAAAAGCGGGGCTGTGAAGCGCATCCGCTCTCCGGTGGCAGTTTGCCTTGCATCGACAGATGTAATTAAACCGGCATTTGTATTGGCTGCGTATGCCCGCCAGTTCAGGAAGATTTTAATGTTGTCGTACCGGGCTATGTTTGTATGCCTCTTCGTATCGTCTTTAGCTGCCTCAGGCGATCCGTTGGGCCACCAGACAGTATTCAGCATGCTGATTATCCTGTCCGATTTCCAGGTTATTCCTTCTGTATGCACTCTTATCTCGCTGCTTGCATTGCCCCCCAGAACCGGCCGGTCGTGAACAATCGCAACCTTCAGCCCCTGTTCCGCGGCTGAAATTGCCGCCGCACATCCGGCAATTCCTCCCCCTGCTATTACAAGATCAAACTCAGCAGATTTTTCAGGAATTTCAGTTTCTCCGTGAAGCTTTTTTCTCCATGATGACAATTCATCCTTGCCGGCCGGCGGATCCGTTTTTTTCGTGCTCAGGTAAATAGCATCGCACCTTCCCTCAAAGCCTGTAAGGTCCTTTAGCTCAAGCTTCACGGCAGGATCCCTGATAAGGACTTTACCGGCATATTGCCAGTGCCATGTTTCATCGCCTGTTCCAAGGATGGTTTCAAGCTCATTGCCATTCACGGCAAGCTTAAACCTCCCTGGAGCCTCCCAGTCTCCTGCCGCCCAGTTCTTTGTTCTGACCCAGATATTGTATTTCCCTTCTGCCGGAATTGTTACCGTGGTGGAAGCATCCTCCACCGGATTTCCCAGTCCATGAGCAAGAAGATAAGGTGATCCCATCTGCTCCGTAAACTGAGGATCGACGAACCAGCTTCCCTTTTCCCTGAACGACTCGGCTTCAACAAGCAGTTCATTGTTTTTATCAGCGCATGAAGTTGTTAAACAAAGCAGAAAAATCAAGTTAGGAATAAAGAACTTCATAGCTAAAAAGTGTTAATTCATTGCAGGGGCAGGAATCATCCTGCTTGAGGGAGTTACGCTTCTTTCAACTGCCGGTTTAAGAGGCAGCCGTGCATCCCTCATCGCTGCATTGTATGCAAAGGATGCCGTGATTATTGCATTATGGCGCAGATCATCCAGGGACAGCCTCTCCCAGGTGTCCATCACAGTGTGGTATCCGCGGTCATATTCGATCTCGTCCTGAATAAACTGAAATGCAGGAAGGCCTAATCCGTCAAATGTCTGATGATCAGTCCCTCCTGTATTCCGTATTGTAATTGTTGAGGCTCCCATATCCTCAAACGGTTTGAACCATTCTTCAAATATGGGTCTTACAATATCATTTCCCTGGAGATATATTCCACGGTATTTTCCGCTTCCGTTGTCCATATTGAAATATACGGCAAACTTATCATAATCAGGTTTATGAGCCCTTGTCTGCATGTCGGCAAGATATTTATCGGCATATCCGCGCGATCCGAAAAGACCGTGTTCCTCACCTCCCCACAGCGCAACCCTGATTGTCCTCCTTGGCGAAACTCCGAGGCTTTTCAGTATCCTGAGCGCTTCCATCATAACAATGCATCCTGATGCATTGTCAGCTGCTCCCGTTCCGCCATGCCATGAATCGATATGGGCGCCCAGAAGCACAACCTCGTTTTTCAATAACTTGTCGGTGCCGGGAATCTCTCCGATTACATTATATACCTTCGGACTGTCGAAGAACCTGTTCTTTATCTCAACTTCCATCTCAACTGTTACATTGTTCCTGATAAGCCTCTCCATCCTTCCATGAGCTTCTACCGGCAGAGTCAGTTCAGCTGCCGGTTCCGGATCGCCTGACTTATAGCTGGCGCCGTTTGACCGGGGTACATTAAAGATCCCCGAACTGTTAATTATCACGGCTGCTCCTTCGGCCTTTATGAGTTCCATAATTTTTGTCCTGAGCGCCCTCTGGGCCATATACTGAGCATAATCACCCGTGATCTGCCTCCTTCCCTGGCGTGAATCCGACATTGCAAGCTGCTCCAGTTCCTCTTCAGTATACCTGCTTGCAAGGGGCTCGTAATTTACCTGGTAAGTTGATGTAGAAGGCATCAGCACTATTTTTCCGCTGATCTTGCCCTTGTATTTTTCGATATCCGTTTCACTCCTGACATCCAGCAGAATAACATCCGATTTTACAAGGCCGTTTGTACTGCCTGTCCATGCAACCGGATTGCAGGCAAAATTAGCATAGTAGGGGGCGGTCATTGCAGCATATGTCTTCAGGTTGTCCCAGCCTCCACGGCTGAAATTACCTGCTTCCTCTATCCTTACATTCTGAAAACCATATTCCTCCATCTTCTTTTTTGCCCATTCATTTCCTCTGGCTCCCCCTGAAGATCCGGTAAGGCGCGGTCCGGCAAAATCTGTAAGTCCCCAGGCCAGATCCTCCATGGCCGAGTTCCTGAGACCTTCCTGCTTAATCTTGTAAATCATTGTCAGATCAACTTTTTCGGTCTGGGAAAATATTGATACGGGCAGCAACATAAGCAGCCACACCCCGATTACAAGTCTTATGATTTTCATTTGGTTGTTGTTAGGATTATTAGTGTACTCAAATGTAGAAAAAAGTCGAACAGAGTGCCGGCATGAGATGTATTTTAACAATAGTTAACGTTAGCGAGACTTTCCGGATCTTTGCTGGGCTGATGCTATCCGCTGATAATAAGGTCTGTTTTCTCCAATCTGGTTTACCCCCCTGCCCCCCTTTTTGTTTACCCCCCAACCCCCCTAACGGGGGGCTAAGAATCAGATAATGAGTAATAT
>CAZKTX010000173.1:0-4647 GCA_964555805.1 uncultured Rikenellaceae bacterium | reverse complement strand
ATCTATAAGGAATACAGCCACTTAGGTCAAGATGGCGATTCCTGGTGGCACCACTTGAAAAAAGAGTGAGAGTGAGAGCGAGAGTGTGTAAGACCGAGCTTGAGCTCTCACTCTGTTTTCCTCGCTCCCGCTCTCACACTCACACTTTTAATGGTTTTCCCACAGCTTTAATTGTATATTTCTTAAGTTTGTCCCTGTAAGATTTTAAATAAGGATGGACCGATCGGAAAAAAGACAAACGTCAGGCACCGAAACAAAAGCCGGATTGTTCAGTGTGGTCGGGCCTTACCTGGGAATCGTTACAATATTGATCATTATGGCGCTGGCTGGCAGCGCAATGAACCTCCTTGTCCCAAAAATCATTGCCCGGGCCATAGATTCTTATTCTGCCGGCAGTTTTAAATATGCTATTGTAATCACCGAATTTCTGGCTGCAGCATCAGGGATATTCGTCTTCACCTTTCTCCAGGGCGTTTTACAGACAATCACAGCTGAGAGAGTCGCTAAGGACCTTCGTAACAGCCTTGCCGGAAAACTGTCTGATCAGACCTACCCTTTCATAATAAGGTCAAATCCGTCAAAACTGCTTACAAACATGACTTCCGATATGGACTCGGTGAAGATGTTTGTTGCACAGGCTTTTGTCACAATAATCTCATCCCTTTTTGTAATTATTGGTACAGCAGTGCTCCTGATAATTATAAACTGGAAGCTAGCACTGGCGGTTCTTGCTATTGTGCCTGTAATTGCCACAGCTTTTATTATTGTTTTCAGGAAAGTAAAGGTGATTTTCAGAAAGACAAGGGAAGTAATAGACGCCCTGAACAGGATTATAAATGAAAGCATTCTTGGCGCCGCTCTCATAAGGGTACTTAACTCCCAGCAACCGGAAAACCAGAAATTCCTTGAAAAAAATATTGAATCACGCGACCTTGGCTTAACTATAGTAAGGCTCTTCTCAACCCTGGTTCCAATAATCATGTTCGTCGCCAACATCGCAGGTGTTACAATCCTGGCTCTCGGAGGCCATTTCGTGGTTGCCGGCTCACTTTCGCTCGGAAACTTTGCCGCTTTCAACAGCTATCTTGTGATGCTGATCTTTCCTGTAATGATGATCGGATTCATGAGCAATATTATTGCCTCAGCAACTGCATCATACGGTAGAATCAGAACGGTGCTGGATGAACCGCCTCCGGCAGAAAACGGGACAGTCAGTTCAGTAATCAGGGGAGATATTTCACTTAGAAACATTTCGCTGAGCTACGAAAATAAGCCAGTGCTTAAAAATATATCCTTTTCTGTCAGGGCAGGAACCAATAATGCAATTATAGGCCCCACTGCAGCCGGAAAGAGCCAGTTGCTCCTGCTTCTGGCAAATATTATATCCTCTGATTCGGGAACCATTAAAATCGATAATATCTCAATCGAAAAATATACGAGGGAGGTGTTCCACAGGCAGATAGGTTTTGTCTTTCAGGACAGTGTGATATTCAACCTGTCCCTCAGGGAAAATATTGCTTTCAGCGAAAACGTGACTGAGGATTCCCTGAGGAAAGCCATTGAAACTGCTGAAATGAGCGATTTTATTGAATCCCTTCCCGAGAAACTTGATACAATTGTTTCCGAGCGCGGTACAAGTCTTTCTGGCGGGCAGAAACAACGGATAATGCTCGCACGTGCTCTGGCTGTTAATCCAAAAATACTTTTGCTCGACGACTTTACATCAAGGGTTGACAGGCAGACCGAAAACAAAATACTCTGCAATATCAGGAACAATTATCCGGGCATGACACTTCTTTCTGTTACCCAGAAGATTGCACCTGTCAGGCATTTTGACCAGATTATACTGCTTATGGAAGGTGAAATAATAGCTTCCGGTAAACATGAGTATTTAATGGAGAGTTCACCTGAGTACATTCAGATTTATAATTCACAGCGAAGCACCCATCATTATGAATTATAATCTGAACAGGCCTTCGGAAACCACGGCCGGGAAACTTCCGGTTATTGCCTCCCTGAGGAAACTGATCGGTATTATAAGCGGCGAGCGCCGGAACTTTATTATCGCTTTTGCGGCAATCTTCCTGCACGCCGGATTGAGCCTTCTGGGGCCATATCTGCTGGGTTACACAATTGACAATTATGTTGTGGCAAAGAATTACAAGGGAGTGCTTCACTTAGCGGGAATAATGCTTGTGATGTATGTAATTGCATTTATTGTCAACTATATCCAGATGAGAATGATGGGAGGTATAGGACAGCGCATGCTTTTCAGCCTTCGGAATTCCGTTTTCAGCAAACTGCAGGAACTTCCCCTGGATTTCTTCAACCAGAACAAGGCAGGTGACCTGATTTCGAGGATCAACAACGATACGGAGAAGGTAAACCAGTTCTTCTCCCAGTCGCTGATGCAGTTTATAGGCGGTCTTATAACAATGTCCGGCGCCGGGATAATTCTGCTTGTGATAAACCTGCCGCTTGGACTGGCCGCACTTTCGCCTGCCATAGTACTGTGGATAATAACAGCAGCAATTTCTCCCTGGATCAGGAAGAAGAATGAAGAGAGCCTTAGAAGTCTTGGGAATTTGTCGGCTGAGATCCAGGAGAGCCTGGCAAACTTTAAAGTTGTTGTTGCTTTCAACAGGCGAGACTATTTCCTCAAGCGATTCGTCGCGGTGAACGAGGAAAACTATAAAAAATCCGTATATGCAGGAATCGCAAACAATACTCTTTCACCGATTTACACTTTTGCTTCAAATGCCGGGCAGCTGATTGTGCTGACAATGGGTATCTGGCTCATTGCAAAAGGAAACTTTACTGTCGGGCTGCTTATTAGCTTCATTGCATATATCTCAAACTTTTATAATCCCCTGCGGCAGATAGCTGCACTCTGGGCAAATTTTCAGCTTGCACTGGCAGCATGGGACAGGATCTCTTATCTTTTGTCGTTTGGAAATAATCTTTTATTTGTGAATGATCCCGGTAAAGTTAAAAGCACATCCCTGGTTCATTTCAATGATGTCTCTTTTTCCTATCCCGAAGGGAAAGAAGTGTTGCACAGGGTCAGCTTCGACCTGCAGCGAGGCAGGACTTATGCATTCGTCGGTCCCACTGGCGGAGGAAAGACAACAACTGCTTCACTTATTGCAAGACTGTTTGATGCAACAAAAGGTACAATACTTCTCGATGGAAGGGATATCAGGTCATACACTCCCTGCGAGAGAGCATCCAGGATTGGGTTTATCCTTCAGGATCCCCTGCTCTTCTCAGGAACCGTACGTGATAATATTTTGTATGGCAATCCGGAATGTTCAGGCCTTACAACAAATCAGCTTGAAAAAGCACTTGAGGATACACATCTCACAAGCCTGATTAAAAGATTCGACAGAGGCCTGGATTCAAACATACAGGCTACAGGAGAAGGTATCAGCCTAGGCCAGAAGCAGATAATTGCCTTTATGAGAGCAATCCTGCGCAAACCTGAACTCCTCATTCTTGATGAGGCTACTGCAAACATCGACACTGTAACGGAACAGCAGCTCGAAGCGATACTTAAGAATCTCCCCGATTCAACAACGAAGGTAATTATTGCTCATCGCCTGAATACAATTGAAAATGCCGATGAGATATTCTTCGTCAATTCAGGAAAAATAATTCCGGCCGGATCATTCAAAGAAGCCCTTGACATGTTAATGCATCAAAAAAATGATACTTAGCCTTTATAAAATATCCGGAATCTGTATGATCATGTTATGTTCCCTGGCCAGCCAGGGTTGCAGGAACCAATCCTTAAATGCCGGAAAGGATTTTGATATTGCCATAATAAACGGCAGGGTCATCGACCCGGAATCAAATCTTGATGCAATAATAAATATCGGGATCAGGGACGGTTCGGTTGAGCTGATAACAGAGAAGGAAATTTCCGGCAAAACAATAGTTGATGCCCGGAATCTGGTCGTTGCTCCCGGTTTTATTGATATGCACCAGCATGGACAGGATCATGAAAACTATTCCTACAAAGTGATGGATGGTGTTACAACTGCCCTTGAACTTGAGATGGGAACAGCTGATGTTGATCTTTGGTACAGGGAAAGGGAAGGAAAGGCTCTTATAAACCATGGAGTAAGCGTCGGGCACGTTCCTTTGAGAATGAAGATAATGAATGATCCGGGAGGTTTTGCTCCTGTTGCTGATGCAGTATACAAAGGTGCTACTGATGATGAGATTATACAATTAAAGGATGGGATTGAGAAAGGACTTAGCCGTGGTGGTCTTGGTGTCGGTTTTGGACTGATGTATACCCCTGCTGCCACAAGATGGGAAATCCTGGAGATGTTCCGGGTTGCAGGCCTTACAACGGCTCCGTGTATTGTTCATCTGCGCTATGGAGGGCTGAAGGATCCAAACAGTTGCATTGCAGCGCTTGAGGAAGTGATTTCCGCATCGGCAATCTCCGGCGCTCCATTGCATGTGGTTCATATCACAAGTCTTGGATTCAGCTACACTCCCCGGATGATTCAGATGATTAAAGAAGCCCGCTCCCGTAATATAGATGTTTCTGTGGAGTGCTATCCCTATCCGGCTACCCAGACTACGATTGAGAGTGCCGTGTATGATGAAGGATGGCAGGATTCATTCGGAATAACC
>CAZKTX010000172.1:0-4710 GCA_964555805.1 uncultured Rikenellaceae bacterium | reverse complement strand
GGCCTGTACCCGAGCTGGTTTATCCTTACCCATCCTTCGTGGCTCCTTCCGCATGAAATCAACAGAATGACTGCAGTAAGAAGCACTTCAGAAAATAATACAAGTCGTTGTGTCATTATGAGTTGTTAAAAATAATTAAAACTGACATTCTCAGGAATAAACATGCTTTATAACCTGTCTAAAGTAAAAATAATTGCGGTAATTCGCGCAGGTTGATGTGAGTTAACATAGATTGGTTTTAGTTCTATCTTTTTATTTCGTGGTTCATAGATTCGTCCGATACCTGTTAAGGGTTGAAAAGGATGATCAGGTTAATCAGGTTAGTAAGGCAGAAGGAAGATAAGGCCGGACCAGTCGAACACGGGCGGTGCTGTAAACACACCGCCCGTATCTTTTTATTCCTGTTTTCGCTCCAGGGTGATTACAGTTATTTCCGGGGGCATCCATATCCTGAAGGGTATACCAAGCACACCAAGACCTCTGTTGACTACAAGGAACTGCCCCTTTTCTTCATACATTCCCGACCATCTTGGATAGAAATATTTTGCAGGGCTCCATTTTATTCTTTTCGTTAGTATCCCAACCTGAAATCCGTGAGTATGCCCCGACAGGGTAAGGTCAATGCTGGTCCTGCCTGCAACCTCCATGTCCCATTGGTTGGGATCATGGGCAAGCAGAATTCTGAGGTCTTCCCTGTAGATCCTTTTTGAAGCCTTCTCAAGGTCGCCGTGAACTATTTCCGGAAACGATCCCTTTGTTGTCACTCCAAGAAGTGCAACAGCCGCGTTCCCGATATTTACAATTTCAAATTCATCATTCAGGACTTTGTAACCCGATGCGGAAATGTACCTGTTCATCAGGCTTACATTGTTTTCCCTTTCGGCCCCGGTGAAATGGGGATTGTAGGTACCGAAATCGTGGTTCCCCATTACAGCATATTGTCCATAGCGGGCTAAGGCCTTCGACAGTATAGTGTCGAACCCGTCGAACTCCCTCCATCCGGTATTTATGAAATCGCCTGTGTTAACAAGAATGTCAGGTTCAAGCTCATTGATCTTAAGCATAATTTCTTCAAGCTTGTTCTGGTGATGATAAAAGCCGGGGAGATGGAGGTCTGAGATTTGAACTATCCTAAGTCCTTCGAGATCGGGATGTAATCCTTCGATCGGGACTGTGTGATGTTCAGTCCTGATGTTGAACCTTCCAATGAGGGCACTGCTTGCAAAGACAAGCAGGATGATTGATGAAACTGCAAATCCTGTTGTGGTCAGCTTTTGTGAATAATCCCGTGAGGACCTGCGGACAGGCCTGCCGGAATAATGGAAGATAATTATTATGATCCTCGGAATTACGACAGCAAACAGCATCCCGCGCAGGTTCAATACTGTCCAGGCATGGACCGGATCATCCTGCATACCCCTGAAAACAAGGGTCTGGAACCATAAGGTCCATATCCAGATGCTGAGTACCGCATGAATTGAAATGACGAAATAGTAACTCAGCCACGATCGATCAAAAAGATATTGCCTTATTACTGCAAGCGTCAGTATCTCAGTAATTATAAGTACAATAAATAGCCCCATCCTGTTTTTTTATCATTGTAAAATTACTCAATTAAAACTTATTGTGATTATGGCTATTTTCGTATCCGTTAATTCAGGCTAATGACAGAGGTAAGATTTCAGGCAGCGGACTTTGTTCCGGATACCAGGTTCACCTACTCGGTGATAGCAGCCCGCTATGAGGGTAAATGGATTTATGTCCGCCATCACAGGCGCACAACCTGGGAGATCCCGGGCGGACATATTGAAGACGGGGAGTCGCCCGATGAAGCCGCAAGGCGGGAACTGATGGAGGAGACAGGGGCTCTTGAATTCAGCCTTGATTGCGTTGGTCCGTATTCGGTTTTGAAAGACGGCATTACAGGCTATGGAAAGCTTTATATTGCCGATGTCTCCGGTCTGGGTCCGGTCCCTGATATTTCCGAAATAGCCGAGGTCAGGTTCCTTGATCATCTTCCCGGAAACCTGACACATCCGGATATACAACCGCATCTGTACAAAAGGGTAATTGAGTATCTTGATAATGAAGGATGATCAGACCTGACTCATGACGCTTTAAAAATTTAGTTTACCGCACGAACCCCTCTTTTGGGTTTAACCACTGAGTTCACAGAGAACACGGGTAATGCACGGATTGCCTCAATAACACAATCCGTGATTTTATCAGTGATCCCCAATGCTATCAGGACCGTGAAATCCGTGGTGAATTAATTAATGGAGATCAATATTCTTAATAACCCTCGTTTTTAGGTTGTGCAGTTTTTTAATGCTCAAGAAAAACCAGTATGTATCTCAAGCTGTCAGCATCGTTCCGACCGGATATTTCGGTAGGAATCCCAGGTATTCATATATTTACAATAAAACATATATATTGCTGAAGGTCAATATTTAGAATTTTTTCAAACGTTTTCAGATTTTTTCTTGAATCTGACTTTTAGTTTAGTTAACTTCGGTGTGCTTTTCCTCTCTGTGAAAGTCAGACAAAGCATAAGATGGGGTTAGATTGTGTTGCCGGGTTTTGCTGTTGTGACTGACGGGGCGGGGCTTTAAGGGGGCATAAAAATCTCATCGTAGAGAAATCGGTGAGGGGAATGACAGATTGTTATGGAGGAGTTTGGAGGTAAGAACGGTGAATCTGCAAACGAGCTTGTATCAAGGATAGAAAGTAATCAAAAACAGCATTCATGAAAAGGATCTATACATTTAATTTTTTATCGAGATTTACATTTTTTGCATTAACGCCGATATTCTTCCAATACTTTGCCCTGGGTTTTATCTGGCATTCAATTTACTGGGGAGTAATTACCTTTGTTATGATGATCTGGATGGCGTTTATCCTTCTTTCTCCGTTGTTTGGCAGAATAGGATGCGGCTGGTTCTGTTTTATGGGAACGGTGACTGACCTTGCAGGAAAACACTCATTTTATAAAACAAAGTGGAAAAAGCCAAAAGTCTGGACAAGAGTACTAATACTGATACCATTTTTTGTATCAGCTTTTACATTTTATTATCTGAATAAGGAACGAGGTATTACACATGGCTTTACAATGATACCCACCTTTCTGAAGCCCGAGTTTAATGACCATTACAAGATTGTATGGACAGGTGATGTTTCATTTGCATTGATAATGGCTCTATTCCTGGATAAACGATGGGCTTGTAAAAATTTATGCATGATGGGTACTTTATGTGCAGCAGGAGCCAATTACTCCCGACTTATTCCAGTCGTCGAACTTGATAAATGTACTAAGTGTCATAAATGTGAGAATGAATGCCTGGTTAAGATTCCAATTACAGACTACATCGAAAATAACATAGGTCTTGTAACAAATTCAGAATGTATACTTTGTGGAAAATGCGCTGAGGTTTGCAGATTTGATGCTGAAAAACTAAAGTTTGTTTGGAACAGAAACAAATACAAAGGCCAGCTTAAAAGCCCTGTTACTAACAAAGTGTAGCAGTGATTAAGGGTTTCAGCGGTAATTTTTGCATTCTGCCCCGCTCAAAATTTTGTGTAATCTGGCAGGAAAGTAGCCCGCAATCCCTTTCGGCACAAACGCTCAACTATTGGGATTCATTGTGAAAAGATTGAAATTGATGACAGAATAATTCGATAAATATGCTGATAATGAACTAGTTAAATAAAGGAAACTACTCGCCTAAATTAGGAGGATTACATATAAAAAAATATCGGTTTTATTGCCGATAGATCAAGATTATCAGTATATTTACCGATAAATTATTTTTATGAATTACTCTACTATTTCTGCTGATGTTATCTCATATACTTCTTTATTGGAGGAAGAAAAGAGGGAGCTTGAAACTGGCATAAAAGAACTGCTATCTTATTTGACAAAAAAATATGAAAAATATTCATTTTATGGCAGGTTAGTTCAGGGTGATTATATTGAGTGTGCTCTAAAATCGCCAAAACATGCTTTAAGAATTGCCCTTTTACTGAAAACTTATATAAAAACATTTGAATTTAACAAAAAAAAGGAAAAAGGGAATCGTTTAAAATATTTCAATGAACATGGTGTTAGACTTGCTGTTGCAATTGCTCCACTTGAAAAAATGGACCCTGAAAAAGGCATTATTGATGGGGAAGCAATTTACTTATCGGGAAGGGCAATAAAAAATCATTCTACCTCAGAGAAGCAGAAAATTGTTATTAAAAACACTATGTTTTTCTGTTCCGCCGATAAAAAAATACAAGAACAATTTGATACATTCTTTTCATTACTTGACACGATAATTTCAAAATGTTCAGCAAAACAAAGCCAGATTATACATTATAAATTGCTTAATTTAAGTGAAAAAGAAATATCTGAAAAACTTAATAAATACCAATCCACGATTAGTCAACATTCTACCGCTGCTGGTTGGCTCTCCATAGAAAAAGCTGTAATCTATTTTGAAAGCACAATACAATGATAGTCATCCAATTAATTATCCTGCAATTTATAGCACATTTGCTATCTGATTTTATTCTTCAACCACAAACCTGGTGCGAAAAAAAGGAGAAAAAGGTTTTTACCAAATATCTTTTATACCATAGTATTATTGTTTTAGTTACCAGTTTTGTTTTATCATTTGATTTTGGCTTTTGGAAAGCGGCTATTTTACTGACATTATTTCACTTTATAAT
>CAZKTX010000171.1:0-4761 GCA_964555805.1 uncultured Rikenellaceae bacterium | reverse complement strand
AAGGTGATCGATCACATTGCAAAGCTCGGCTATAAAAATATCCTTATTGCAACGGACAGGGCTTCTTCCCCGCTGGATCGGCAGGTTATTGAACTACTGAAGGAAAACATTGCTTCCAAAGCAGGAATGAATAAACCTAATGTAATCGAATTCGATATTCCGGTTGACGGCAGGGAAATAGAACAGAGTCAGATTGATCAGTATTTACGGCCGCCAAACAGCGCTGAAATCATGATAGTAATCCAGGCCGACCTGGTTTATTGCTTAATGAGTTACCTCAGGAGAAAAAACCTCCGTGTACCTCAGGACGTCGCAATAGTATCAATGGAGGAAGGAATTGGCTTCGACCTCATGTTTTCACCGGTGACCTGCCTAAGAAAACCTCTGTCAGGTATGGCGCTTAAAGTGTCGAATATGATATGGTCGGAAGTAAGAAATTCAGGCAAGTCGAAATACAAAAGACAGGTAAACATTGCTTCCGAACTTATTGTAAGGAACTCCTGCGGAACTATTTAGAAGCGCCTTCTGACTATTTATTTACCGGGGAAATCCTTCCCCTGCCGGGTTTTCAACACTTGTTGATATCTGTTTTATCCCATTTCGGAAAAAATAACCTACTTTTGTAATGCTTTGGTGTTGCAGTGATTTTATTTGTCATTGCAATGAAAAGGGAACGCGGTTGGAATCCGCGACAGTACCCGCTGCTGTGATGCCTGATCACGCTAAGCGTGATGATGGTTTCGGGATAACCTGCCACTGTGAGCACATCGCCATGGGAAGGCTTCCTGAGATCGGGACAAGTCAGAAGACCTGCCAGACATATTAATATTCAATGCTTTCGGGAAGAAAAGCTAAGAATCATCTTGTGATTCACGTCTTTCCCAACCCGTCAGCAAAAAATAAGTAAGTGCCTTGAATAAAGTCTTTTTATTTTTTGCTTTGATGCTGTCTCTTCAGCTGAACGGACAGAAATATAGCCAGGATGAGGCAATTCTTATCGGAGAGGTCCGTGTGAGGGCTGAATCTGATCAGCGCGATTACCTTGGTTTTAAGTCAACACACCTCGATTCTTCTCTACTGGCTCAATATAACCATCAGACAATTGCCGACCTGCTGACGGGCAATTCGGTAATCCATATTAAATCATACGGCTCCGGAGGTCTTGCAACTCCGTCATTCAGGGGAACCGGACCAAGTCATACAAGAGTCTCCTGGAATGATGTAAATCTCAACACTCCGATGTTGGGCCAGTTCGACCTGTCACTCATACCCGCCGGTTTCATCGACGGTGTTAATATTTATTATGGGGCAGGTTCAATGGGCAATAACAGCGGAGGTTTCGGCGGCGTTATCGATCTGGAAACAAGTGCATATCAGCTTGATGAAGACGGAATTACAGTCAACCCGGGATTCGGAAGTTTCGGAAGATTTGCCGGTCTTGTTAAGGCGGGAACAGGAAATGAAAGATTCAGGTCTGTCACAAAAGCTTTCCTGAGCGATGCAAAAAATAATTATCCCTTCATTAACAATGTCTCTCAGGACTCTCCGAAAAGGGAGATAAGAGAGAACAATGAAGTCAGCTCTGCCGGTTTCATCCAGGAATTGTATCTCTTAAACCCTGACAACACTCTTTCTGCAAGGATTTGGTACCAGTCTGCATCCAGGAACCTGCCTGCGCAGATAATAAGCCCCTCACAGAGTCCGCCTGAAAATCAGGACGACGAATCGCTGAGGGCAATGGTTTCTTACAACAGCAACCTTAAAAAAGCCGACATCGGTATTACAGCCGCATTCATTTCCGACAGGCTCCGGTATGAAAATGAAATTGCTTCTATAAAGTCGGTAAATAATTCCCGGACTTACACGCTGAAAGGCAGTTATAAAAGGAGAATCACTGACTTTCTTATAATGGAAGCTGCATTTAACGATGAACTGAGCCATGTCACAACAAGCAATTACAATGGTGACAAGTCAAGGAATCTTGCTTCTTTCGACCTATTGACAGAGGCAATGCCGGCATCATGGCTTTCGGCCAGGCTTCTTGTAAGGCAACTTCTTCATGATGACAACCTGCTGACTCCCGATTTTTCACTGAGTACGGAATTCAGACCCTTCTCTCAGAGATATAACTTTCTTAAGGCAAGCATCTCAAAAAACTCCAAGGTTCCCACCCTGAACGACATGTACTGGTCGCCGGGCGGTAATCCGGATCTCAGAAATGAAACCGGCTTTTCAAGTGAGCTGACCTGGGAAATGACAAGTTTTCATACCGGTCCCTTCAGGTTAAAAAACAACATAACTTATTTCAGGAATGATATAAGCAACCTCATCCAATGGCGGCCCGGTAAGTCATACTTCTGGGAGGCTGTAAATCTTGGTTCTGCAATTACAACCGGACTCGAAACCGGAGCCGACATAAAATATTCATTCAACAAGGTTGACTTAAAGTTTATAGCCAATTACGTTTTTACGAAAGCCCGGTCGGGGGAACAAAGTCGTGAAAACAGTTCCGTGGCTGAAAAGCAGCTTATTTATGTGCCTGAAAATCAGTTAAATTTTCTTCTGGGATTTGATTGGCTTAATTTCTTTGCCTCCTTCAGAACCGACTATACCGGTAAACGATATATTACTTCAGACAACTCAGCCTATCTTCCTCATTTTGCAGTAAGCGGTATCAATGCGGGAACCAGACTTGAGCGAACTCATCATTCCGTTGTATTTTCCCTGACTGTCGATAACCTGTTCGATGCTGCATATCAGAACATAGCATACTATCCTATGCCGGGAAGAAATTTTTACCTGTCTGTGGCATATCAATTTAAAAAATAACTATGAATAAGTTTCTCATTTTTTTCACATTGGCTCTGCTTTCATCCTGCATAAAGGAGAGTGATCCCATAATAACAGGACTTGAAAGGGCTTACCTTTCCGGGAGTGGAGTATATATAATGAACGAAGGCAATTTCCGGTCTGGAAACGGTTCACTTTCTTTCTTTTCATACGATTCGATGAAGATCTTCAACAATATTTTCAGGGAAGCCAACGATCGTCCGCTTGGAGATGTTCCCTATTCAATTGGGCTTAATGGCAGCAAGGCCTTTATTCTGGTAAATAACTCGAATAAAGTTGAAGTGGCTAATCTGAACGACATGAGGTCGGTTACAACAATTGAAAGGATTGTTTCACCCAGGTATATCTCGTTCATTAATAGTCAGAAGGCTTATGTTACAAGCCTTTATTCCGACTCAATAAGGGTTATCGACCTCCAGTCCAATACTGCAACCGGATATATACAACTTAAAAACACGTCCGAATCCATTGTAAGCATATCATCAAGGGCTTATGCAGCCAACTGGACCGGTGGCAGCAAGATATTCGTCATTAATACTCTTTCGGATGAGGTAATTGATTCAATAGAGGTGGGCATCGAGCCTGAAAGCATGGTAGTTGACAGAAACAAAACATTATGGGTTTTGTGTAACGGCGGGTGGAAAAGAGAACATTATGCCGAACTCATTGCAATAAATACATCAACGAATACGATAAGTAATACGTTTACATTTCCTTCCCTGAGCGATTCCCCGACATGCCTGCAGATTGACGGCAGCGGTCAGTACCTGTACTATCTTCACGACGGTGTCAGGCGGATGGCTATAGGTTCTGAAACGCTTCCTTCAACAACATTTATCCCCCAGGCCGGTTACTACTTTTACAGGATGGGAGTCAATCCTTTCAATAACGAGGTATTTGTTACAGACGCCCGTGATTATCTTAAGAAAGGAATTGTTTTGAGATATTCCTCTGAAGGCTCTTTGCTGTCGTTGATGGAAGCAGATATAATCCCGGGAAACATGTTTTTTAAATCAGCCTCTGAATATTAGCACCGATGCAAAATCCTTTTCACAGGACTGAAACTTGTGTATGGAGTCTTTTGAGAGGCCTTATGCTGATATCAGTCCTGCTAAGTTCATGTAAGGGATCAGTCAGCAACACTGCTCTTACCCCTGAAAAGTCTGAAACGTCCGGTATTTCGCATGCGAAGAGAATTAAGATTGAAAGCACAGACGGGTATTCGCACATCTCAGTCATTGGCCCCTGGCAGGGTTCCGGTGGTGTAATCCAGGACTGGTACCTTCTTCCTCGGGGGATGAGCATACCTTCGCATATCGACTCCCTGAAAGTGATCCGTATTCCTGTTGAAAGGGTAGTATGCATGTCGACAACACATATTGCAATG
This sequence comes from uncultured Rikenellaceae bacterium, assembly GCA_964555805.1. Classification (GTDB taxonomy): domain Bacteria; phylum Bacteroidota; class Bacteroidia; order Bacteroidales; family VadinHA17; genus LD21. The sequence continues at coordinate 524 of CAZKTX010000171.1, read as the reverse complement.
ATAAAAGCTCTTGGAAAATCTGCTTCAATAAAGGGTTTCTCAGGCACCGGCTTCATTTATGATGAACAGATAAGAGCACAGGTCGCAAGAGGTGAAATATATGAAACAGGATATGAGGACAATCTGAATAAAGAGTTGATTCTTAGTATCCTTCCCGACATCGTAATAGCCTACGGAATAGGAAGCGAATCGGCAGGCTACATTGGAAAGCTTAATGAAATGGGGGTTAAGGTTCTGTTCAATGCCGATTACCTTGAGGAAGATCCTCTCGGGAAGGCTGAATGGATAAAGCTTTTCGGCGCTCTTTTTGACTGCAGACTCTTTGCCGATTCGTTATTTGAGCACACCGAATCTGAATATAACAGGATCAGGTCACTTATAGCCGGAAACACGGCAAGCAAACCCAGGATACTTCTTGGACTGCCATTCAGGGACACCTGGTTCATTTCTCCGGGCAACTCCTACATATCGAGGCTGATAAGCGACGCAGGCGGTGAATATCTGTGGGAGGATTCGGTTTCGGA
>CAZKTX010000170.1:0-4790 GCA_964555805.1 uncultured Rikenellaceae bacterium | reverse complement strand
ATGAAGTGATTATGTCATACTCGAGGAATGAAATCAGCAGCGCCCCGGTGCAAAGTGTGATGAAATATATAACTATAAATATCAGAAGGTTCTGGATAATTGACTGTGGCACTCTTTTCTTGTCGATCTTCACCGGAAGATATGCATAAGGATGAATCATCCGCTTTGACTCATTGCGGGAAGTCCGTGCAGCAATCAGCAGTCTCACTACCTTCATTCCTCCGCTTGCAGAACCCGCCATCCCTCCTGTAAACATCAGAACGAAAATTACCAGAGTGGCAAGATATCCCCAATCGTTGAAATTAACAGTGTAAAATCCCGTAGTTGTTATAACCGAAACTGTGTTGAATAATCCGTCCATAAAGCCAGATGAAAAAGAGATGCCTCCTTCACTGAACAGCAGGAATACTATGAGCGCCGGGAAAACAATAACCATAACAAGGTAGGCGGCAAATTCATTATTATGGACGATTTTTGTGAAGCTTCTCTTGACTGCGAAATAGAAAAGAGCAGGATTTATGCCTGCAAAGAACATGAACAGGATAAATACAGCCTTAATATACGGAGATGAAAATGCTGCAATTCCTGCATCCTTTGTCGAAAAGCCGCCCGTGGAAAGCGTTGAAAAAGAATGGCAAACAGCATCAAAAACCGGCATCTTTCCCAGTGCAAGCAGAATAACCTGGGCAATCGTCAGCACAACGTAAACCCCGATCAGCCTTTTTATGGTCCCGATCCCCCTGGGATGGATCTTGTCCGTTTTGATTCCTGAGAATTCTGTTGCGGGAAGCTGGATGTTGATGCTTTTGATGACAGGAAGTACATGAAGTGCAAGAGTGATCACAGTGATTCCCCCGATCCATTGTGTAAGACTTCGCCAGAATAATACTCCGCGGGGTAGAGATTCAATATCCCTGAAAACAGTTGCCCCGGTTGTTGTAAATCCGGATATGGATTCAAAAAAAGCATCTGTGAAGCTGCCTGCCGATGAAGTGAAAAGATAGGGGAGTGACCCGAACGCACCGAATATAATCCAGATGAATGCTAAGATTATAAAGCCTTCCCTGGTTCCGTAAACCTTCTCCTGATGCCTGAGCGGTGTGAAGACCAGGATACCGGTTACCAATGTTATTATGGCTGAGAACAAAAAGGAGCGTGCCGCCGGTTCGCTGTAACTCCATGAAACCCCTCCCGAAACAAGCATCAGAATCCCTTCGAGAATCAGAACCTGACTGAAGACCCTGGCAATTATCCTTGAATTGATCATTGTGATCAGGTGAAGAATTTCGACACCTTCTCATAGGCTGAAGGCAGCGTAAATACGACAACCTTGTCGTTGGGATTGATAATTGTGTCCCCTGTGGCAATGAAAGGAACTCCATCCCTGGTTCCTCCGCCAACAATTGAGTTTGCCGGAAACTCCAGGCTCCTCAGCGTCCCTTTGGTTATTCTGGCATTTTCCGGAACATTGAATTCGATAACTTCAGATTCTGTTCCGGTCATGTATTTCACCTGGGTGACATTTGGATTTGTAGTGTGCCTGAATATTCTGCTGGCAGCCGCTATCTTCTTGTTTATTATTGTGTCAATACCTATGTTTTCAGCAAGATTGATATACTCCATATTCTCTACTTCCGCGATTGTCTTTTTCACTCCCAGTTTCTTGGCCAGAAGACAGGACAGGACGTTGGTCTCAGAATTACCTGTAACTGCAACGAAGGCATCCATGTGAGCTATCCCTTCATTCTGAAGAAGATCGGCATTGCGGCAATCGCCGTTTATAATCAGGGTATTCTCAAGGACGTCGGAGAGGGCTTCACATTTCAGGGGATCCGAGTCGATAAGTTTCACCTGACTGGTTTTTTGCATATAAAGAGCCACATGCTTGCCGATCCTGCTCCCTCCAAGTATCATTATGCTTTTCGCCTCAAAGTTTTCCTTTCCCGACGTTGTCATCATTTCATCAATCCCGTCACTTGTCGAGATTACAAAGACAAGGTCTCCAAGGCGGAACCGCTCATTTCCCCGCGGGATAATAGTTATATCATTGCGCTTGATTGCAACAGCCCTGTATTTTTCAGTGTTCGTTGAGGCGGAAAGCTCCATGAGCGATTTATCGATTATAGGAGCGTTCTGATCAAGTTTCTGAACATACATCGCAAGTTTTCCACCGCAAAATTCCATAAAATCGGTGGTCCCTGTTTCATGAAGGAGGCTCAGCACTTCCCTTGCAGCTATCAGCTCGGGATAAATAAGGGAATCAATTCCCAGCGATTTAAAAAACTCAAGTGTTGAATGCTCGAGGTAGTCGAGATTGTCGATCCTGGCTATTGTCTTTATTGCTCCCAGCCTTTTGGCAAGGATGGCTGCGGTAATATTCGTGTCTTCCCAGTGGGTAACTGCAATGAACAAGTCGGTTTTCCTGTGAAGCAGTTCCTGAAGAATGCTTATTGAGGTGGCCGATCCGACATAGGTCAGCACATCCATCGTCGACCCCACGGGTTTTAACCTTTCCTCCTCGGTGTCGATAAGAACGATCTCATGATTCTCATTCGAAAGCATTTTGGCCAGATGAGTTCCAACTTCACCTGCTCCGGCAATTATTATTCTCATAGAACCCTGATAAAATAGACCACAAAGTAATATATAAATCGGCTAATTAGGAAATCCGTTTTAAAGCCTTATCCTGCATGCTCCCCTTATACCAACATTATGAATGTGTGAGCGGCTTTCCCATGAATCAATGATTTTCAATGTTCCGGATGAAACCTCCGAACCTGTTATGATTGTTTCCGGAATATCGTCCACCTTGATTCCCCTGCCAATCCGTGGATGTTTTCCCTTCAGAATAACTATGTCAGGTTGTGTTTTTCTAACCAAAACCTCAGTCATCTGACCGCATATCAGAATCCTGAGGTTACCGGATTCAATCAGTCGGGCATCTGTTCCGGAATGGATTTCATTTACTTTTAATCCCCGGGTCATGCTGTGCCTGGCAGCTTCCGGCATCAATGTGTCCGATTCCGACCACAGGTCCAACTTCCGTCCTGTCCTTATTCCCACCTGCGATTCGCTGATGCCGTTGTAGACGATAAGTTCTCCTGAAACCCTGTCGTGAATGCTTCTGATGCTCCCTGCACCTGACAGAACCAGAAGCGCCATGAGAGGAATACGCAAGGGAATCGCTTTTCTGTCAAGCAACGACATTGTGAGAAGAAAAACAAAAATGAATAGCAAAAATGATTCGATCGGGATCATTCCGATGTTTTCAATTGATGCAAAAGGCAATGAGGCTGCTTTTTCAGTGAAAACCTCGGTGAGACCTGTAAGATAGTTCATTAAATGAGTCAGAGGCCGCGAGATGAATTCAACGGGATACGTAAGCGGCACCAGGCAGCCTATTATCACAACAACTGAAGAAAGCGGTACTATGATTATATTTGTAAAGATAAACCACACCGGGAACCTGTTGAAAAGAGTTATTGTAAGCGGCAGCGTGCCTGCCTGGGCAATTATTGTTACCGCAGCGGACTGCCAGATCTTATCGGCCCCGTAATTCTTTATATTAAGCTTAAGGTAAAAGCTTCTGTAAAAGCAGATAATAAATAGAACGGCACAATAGGAGAGGAGGAATCCGGCATCAAACAGGACTGACGGATGGACCAGAAGCAATATCATGGCTGAGGCCAGTACCGAGTTGATGCTGTTGACATCCCTTCGCAGCAGCTTTCCGGCCTGAAGGAATGAAAACATCAGGGCAGCCCTCAGAACGGAGGGTGTCAGGCCTGTGACAAAGGCAAAGCCCCATAGCAGAGCCACTGCAATAAGGATCCTTATAAACTCGAGCCTTCCTTTTAAAAAAAAGAGCATATTTAGTATGAACATGCTGAGGATTACGGCATGTAACCCCGAAACGGCCATTATATGCATTACTCCAGCCCTGATGAATACCTGTTTCTGTTCCGGATCGAGCAGGTTCTTTTGTCCAAGGGTGATTGCCGCCACAAGTCCTATCCGGTCATCGGAGATGCCCCTTTCACTGTACATGCCGATTATTCTTTCCCTGACAATAAGCGCTCTGTACCGGAGTCTTGATTTTTCGGGCCTTGAATGAGCCAGTATGTCGTCTTTCCGTGAAAAACTGTAGTATTTAATACCGTTATTTTCAAGGTAGAATTTGTAATCGAACTCATGAGGATTTCCCCTGTTGACGACCGGTCGCGGTTTACACTTCAGCTGAAGGATGTCTCCGGGAAGAAGTTTTTCGATGAATGGGTCCTTTCTGAAATAGATCATTAAGGAACCTTTGATACTTACAGTATCTCCTCCGTCAACTCTGGAGTGCAGCCTGACAATGGCTCTGAAGCTGTTTGGCTTCGGCTCCGGGAATTCTGTAAGTGTGCATATATAATGCCCCTCCTCCGGCGGGAGAACGGATAACTGCTTCTTTTCATTCGTGTAAAGCAGGAGGCCTGATAAAAACATCGACAAGGTCAGCAGAAGGCCATAGAAATGATTCAGCTGCCGTTTATTGAAAACCAGACTGACCGGAAACCCGGCAGCAAGGATTAAAATAGAAATTGCAAAAAACCATACCTCAGGCTTAATAACCAGGCCTGAAACGATCCCTCCGCAAAATGGGATCAGGATTCTGAGGAAAGGTATCTCCTTGTTCAGCACGGTCGCAGCAGCTATGAGACCATTCAGTATAAAGGTAGGAAGAATCTTGATCTCCGGGAACTGATTCACCACGGATTTCACGGAGTACACGGATTTTTTTGAGACAATCC
>CAZKTX010000169.1:0-4802 GCA_964555805.1 uncultured Rikenellaceae bacterium | reverse complement strand
ATTTAGCGTGCGAATTTAGTCTTAAAAATCATAGGTTGTCAACCCTTAATTAAATTTGAAATAAGGTTCCAATAATCTGATTCTTTCGACCGGGGAGTTGAAATGGCTCTTTGAGAGCTTGTAAAGATCATAATTATAGACAATTAAGTAATCGGAGTATTTCGAACATAATAAAAATTGAGTTTACTCTGATTTGCAGTTGAAGCTATAATTATTATATTTGACGCCTTTAAGACAAAAAAATAACCCTATAAATTCTTTACTGATGAACATAGTGGTCTGTATCAGCAATGTTCCCGATACCACGACAAGGATAAAATTCTCTGAGGGTAATGCCTCTATTGATACATCGGGTATTCAGTGGGTCATCAATCCATGGGATGAGTTATCCCTTACAAGGGCCCTTGAACTGAGAGACAATCCTGCCAGCGGGGTCAAAAAGGTTACTGTGGCACATGCGGGAACGGCAGCTTCCGAACCTACTATACGGAAAGCTCTTGCAATAGGAGCCGATGAAGCCATAAGAGTAAACTGCAATCCCTCGGATGCTTATTATACAGCGGCCCAGCTTGCAGCGGCAATCGGCAGGGATGGGTTCGACATTATAATTTGCGGAATTGAATCGAGCGACTTCAATGGTTCAGCAGTTGGAGGAATGATTTCGGAATTCCTCGATATTCCTTCGGTGTCGTCAGTTTCCGGATTGAACATCGACAACGGTGTTCCTGTCCTTACCCGCGAAATCGACGGAGGCAGGGAAAGCGTTAAGGTACCCGTTCCGTTCGTGGCAATTGTCCAGAAGGGTATCGCCAAAGAACCCAGGATAGCCTCGATGCGTGGCATAATGACAGCAAGGACAAAGCCAATAAAGGTACATGAGCCTGTTGATTATGATTCTCTTACAGAGATATCCGGATTTGAGAAACCGGAGCCGCGGGCAGCATGCAAATTTATCGATCCGGACGATCCGGCCAGGCTAATAGAACTGCTTCAGAACGAAGCAAAGGTCATCTGAGTCAAATAACGAAAATTCACTTATATGTCAGTTCTTGTCTATACTGAAAATTGGGATGGTAAATTCAAAAAGCTGTCCTTTGAGCTTGTTTCCTATGCGTCAGCCGTTGCACGTATGATGAATATGAAAGTCACGGCCTTTACAATCGGCAAGGCTGGTGATGACGATTTGAAGGAGCTTGGCAGGTACGGCGCCGACAGGATATTGAGCCTCGTCAGCAGTAGCCTGGATGTAATGGATAACCGCGCCTATGCAAAGGTAATCGCCGATCTTGCAGTGAGAGAGGGTTCCAAAGTCATAATTTTCTCAAACAATATGACGGGCAAGGCTCTTGCACCAAGGGTTTCGGTAAGGTTGAAGGCCGGCATCGGATCGGGTGTAAGCAAACTGCCTTTAAGCATCGAGCCGTTCACAGTATATAAAAGAGCCTATTCAGGAAACGCTTTTGCAGATGTTGTGATCAGGTCGGAAATAAAAATACTCACCCTGGCGCAGAATTCCTACGAAATTACAGAGCGGCCAACCGGTGCTATCCCCGAAACAACAGAAGCTGAAGTAGATCCATCGCTTGTTACAACAACAGTTACAGAAACACAGAAGCAGACAGGCAAAATGCTGCTCAGCGATGCCGGAATAGTTGTATCCGGAGGCAGAGGAATGAAGTCGCCTGATAACTGGGGTCCTCTCGTTGAACTGGCATCTCTCCTGAACGGAGCAACAGCCTGTTCAAGGCCGGTGTCCGACGAAGGATGGAGACCTCATGAAGAACATACGGGACAGACCGGAAAAATAATTGCTCCGGACCTTTATCTGGCAGTCGGCATTTCAGGAGCAACACAGCACCTGGCAGGTGTGAGTTCCTCAAAATACATTGTTGCGATAAACAACGACAGGAATGCACCGATATTCGAATCGGCCCAGTACGGAATAGTGGGCGATGCCCTTAAGATCCTTCCAAAACTTGTGGAAGCAGTTAAGAATTTAAAGAAATAGTTTTTGCCATTAAGGCGCCCGGGTGTTGCGTCTTAGCGCCTTTGTGGCATAAAGACTACAGATAACTTTTTTCTTCATATGCTAAAACATTTGATTTTCACAATTGTCCTTGTTATTACGGTAGCTGTTTTCGGCTATACTTTAAACCGGCTGATAAAATTCTTCAGTTTTACAAAGCCTGCATTCCCTGTAAGGGATTTCGGAAAGCGTTTTGGATTGGTAATGCGGGTTGCATTCGGCCAGACAAAAATCTTCCGGCGGCCGGTTATTGGATTCCTTCATGCACTTGTGTTCTGGGGATTTTGCGTTATACTCATCGGAAGCATTGAAATTGTTATTGACGGCCTTTCCGGCGCAGAAAAATCACTAAGGTTCCTGGGCCCGGTTTATGATGTTATTATGGCTTCAGGAGATGTTTTCGCACTTCTTGTTGCCATCCCGATAATCATTTTCACAGTCCGGAGAAGCCTTCTTCACGTCAGACGGTTCAGCGGTGAGGAAATGAAGCCAAAATCGCATATAGATGCAATCGTGTCCCTTTCCCTCATTTTGCTGCTTATGGTATCGCTCATCCTGATGAATACAGGATATGTCGGTCTTCAGCGACTCTCGGGAGAAGAAATATTCGGTATATACCCTGTGAGCAGGTACGTTGCTGATCTGTTACCCGGATTTTCTGCAGCCCGGTTCAACTCGCTCCATGAGGTCAGCTGGTGGGTCCATATCCTTACTATATTCTTTTTTGCCAATTACCTTCCTTATTCAAAACACTTCCATGTATTCATGTCTGTTCCCAATGTTTTCCTCTCAAGGCTCGATCCTCCCGGAAAACTCGACAATATGAACAGCATTACAAGGGAGGTGAAGTTGATGATGAATCCGGAAACTGCTTTTGCAGAGCCGCCTGCTGATTCAATTCCGGAAAGGTTCGGGGTAAAGGATGTTGTTGATGTAACCTGGAAAAACTACTTCGATTCACTTTCTTGCACCGAATGCGGACGCTGCACATCGGTGTGTCCGGCTAACCTGACAGGTAAAAAGCTGTCGCCCAGGAAGGTTATGATGAACCTCAGGTCAAGGATGAAGGAGACAGGACCTTTAATGATTAAGAATGGGAAGGATTACACCGACAACAGGTCGCTTATCCGTGATTATGTATCTGAGGAAGAACTATGGGCATGCACAACCTGCAATGCCTGCGTTCAGGAGTGCCCGGTGAACATAAACCAGCCCTCACTTATAGTCGACATGCGTCGTTACCTGGTCCTCGAGGAGGGTGCAGTTCCCGGTGAACTCAAGAGTGTATTCAGCAACATAGAGAATAACGGAGCTCCATGGCAGTATCCGCCTGAGGACAGGCTGAACTGGACAAAGAATCTTGAATTTGAAATTCCGGTGTTTTCGGAACTTCCCTCCGGAATTAAACCGGAATACCTTTTCTGGGTCGGATGCGCTGGAGCTTTCGACGACAGGTATAAAAAGGTTGTAAGGGCATTTGCAGGGATACTTAACAGACTGAATGTCAGTTGGGCCGTACTCGGGAAGGAGGAGACATGCACCGGTGACCCCGCACGCAGAGCAGGCAATGAGATGCTTTTCCAGATGCAGGCCATGCAGGTTATCGGGATCCTTAAAACCTATGATATCAAAAAGATAATCACCACATGTCCCCATTGTTTTAATACTTTCAGGAATGAGTATCCCGACCTGGGCGGCAACTTTGAAGTGATAAGTTACATTCAGTTCATCGAAACATCGATTGCTGAGGGCAGGCTGAAAGTGAACAGGGAGAAAATGAAAGGAGCAAAGATCACCTTCCATGATCCCTGCTACCTGGGAAGGGCAAACAACATCTACTCTGAGCCAAGGGACATTGCGAAAGCTATTTCTACGGGCTTGACCGAGATGAAGAGGAACAGGAGTTTTGCTCTATGCTGCGGGGCCGGAGGCGGACAGATGTTCAAGGAGGCCGAGAAAGGCAGCAAGGAAATATTCATTGAACGGACAGAGGAAGCTCTTGAAACAGGTGCAGATATAATTGCAACAGCATGCCCGTTCTGCATGACAATGATGACTGACGGACTGAAATATAAAAACAGGGAAGAGGAAGTTAAAAATATGGATATAGCGGAACTTGTGGGGATGGCAATGGAGTAATTCTCATAATTTCCCCGGGAAATCAGATCCGGTGACTTCTTTAACCCACTGAAGGGATTTGGGACAAAAAAATAAGAAATAAATAATAACTTTTACATACCCGATATGGAAAGCAGAAAACTCTTGAAAAGCGGTGAATTCCTTGTAAGTTCAACAGAGGCGGCTGACGTCTTCATCCCTGAAGAATTCAGCGAGGAACAGAAGATGATAGCCCAGACCTGCAGTGATTTTCTTGAGACGGAGGTGATGCCCAGAATGAATGATCTTGAGCTTTGCGACAGGGAACTGATGAAAACGATTCTCCGTAAGTCAGGTGATCTTGGCATGCTGGGTATCTCAATTCCGGAAGTATACGGCGGATTCGGACAGGATTTTATTACCCAGATGCTTGTGGCTGAAACAACCGGAGCCGGCGCTTCTTTCTCAGTGGCTTTCATGGCTCACTGCGGAATAGGAACCCTGCCCATCATGTACTACGGTAACGAGGACCAGAGGCAACGGTATGTAACAAAGCTGGCTACAGGCGAAATGATAGGAGCTTACTGCCTTACAGAACCTGGTGCAGGAAGTGACGCAAATGCCGGAAAGACAAACGCGAAACTGTCGGACGACGGGAAACACTATATAGTAAACGGCC
>CAZKTX010000168.1:0-4829 GCA_964555805.1 uncultured Rikenellaceae bacterium | reverse complement strand
ATTCCTTAGGTTCCAGATGTGAAAGTCAATGTCTGCAATACAATCCTGATGATTTCCACTTTCAACCCTGTTCTCCTCCTTTACCAATAGCATGAGCTTGCAACAAATTTAGAAAATATTATGTTATTATCAAAACAAAAAATGAATTTTTATATGCCGCAATGCAATATTATGATCAAGTGATATATTTTATTGATGAACCTGAATAAGGTATTGATAAAATTATCCGTATATTTGATCATAACCTCCACTATTTCATAGGCATATTATGGTTTCTGAACCTGAGATATCAGTTTGCGACAACAATGGCGGATTCATGGCTCAATATGTTCCCGGATCCAGCGGATTCTGGCATTTTCACCCCGAATACGAAATTATGCTGAATATCAACACAAATGGCACCAGGATAGTGGGTGACAGCATTGAGTTGTTCGATACAAACGATCTTGTTCTTATCGGTGGAAATGTGCCTCACTGCTGGACTTACAACAATGATTCCGGCAATACAAGCCAGGGGAGGGCTATAATGATTCATTTCACACTGTCATCTATAGGGGAGGCGCTGCTTGCCCGGCATGAGCTTCAATCGGTGAGGAGCCTTCTGATGGATTCTGAACGTGGAATTCACTTTTCAGTTGGGGATGCGTTACTTGCTGAATCGCACCTTGATAATATGGTAAATACAAGAGGGATTGAGAAGATGATCAGTTTCTTCAGGATTCTGAGTATTATGTGTGCATCCGGAAATAAGAATATTCTTTGCAGCGAAAACTACAAAAGAGCCTTCGATGAAAGGAATAACAAGAAACTGAACGACATATTTGCTTATGTAAGGGAAAATTTTCACAGCCAGATTAGCCTCGAAGATGCATCCAGAATAGTCGATCTGAGCCCCTTTGCATTCAGTAAGTATTTTAAGAAGTATACGGGAGAAGGATTTGTCGAATATCTGAATAAGGTCAGGATTGACAAGGCACGTTACCTGCTCCGCGAAACCGAGTACCAGGTTCACGATATTGCCCATCAGTGCGGATTCACGGGCATTTCCAATTTCAACAAGCAGTTTCGCAAGGAAGAGGGGATCTCCCCCCGTGTTTACAGGGACAAATTCAGAAATACAAGCAACCAGCAACCCTCTTTCATTAAGGCTACAGAGGGCAAAGCCAGCAACCCGTAACCAGCAACCAGCAACCTCACTTAACCAACCCCTTTGCAATGGCAATGACAATGATAGAAAAAATCCTGGCCGGTCATTCCGGACATGCAAATGTAAAACCGGGCGATATCGTTGATATAGAACTGGACGCCAGGATAGCCCGCGATTTCGGTGGTGCGAATGTTGTAAAGAATATTCTCGATAACGCTCTGGAGGTGGATGATCCCGGGAGAACCTGGTTCACCTTCGACTGCAATCCGACGGGATCGGACCAGAAATATGCTGTGAATCAGCATATCTGCCGTCAGTTTGCCCGGAAAAACGGCATAAAAGTATATGATATCGATGCAGGGATAGGTACACACATAATAATCGACAATGGCATTGTATTTCCCTCGGCCACTGCAGTTTCAACCGACTCACATGCAAACATACTGGGAGCCATCGGGGCTTTCGGTCAGGGAATGGGTGATATGGACATTGCAGCCGGCTGGAGCAAGGGAAGGGTGTGGTTCAAGGTCCCGGAATCTGTAAAAATAACCCTTGAAGGCAATGCCGGAAATGAAATCACCGCGAAAGATGTGGTTCTCAATCTCCTGGCCCGCTTCGGTGCTAATTCACTGCTCGGTTATGCAGTGGAAATCTACGGGAAATCAGCAGAGGAAATGTCTCTCGACCAAAGAATAACGATTTCTTCGATGGCTACTGAAATGGGAGCTATAATAATTCTTTTTCCACCCTCTAAGGAAATAATTGAATTCAGCTCATCAATATCTAAGACCGGATTCACTCCGGTATTTGCAGATACGAATGCTGATTATGCTGAAGCATATACAATTGACATCAGCGGTTTCAAACCTATGGTCTCACGGCCCGGAGCCCCACATGATGCGGTTCCGGCTGACGAGGTTTACGGACAGAAGATCGATTCGGGTTTCATAGGAAGCTGTACAAACGGCAGGATGGAGGACATGCTTAAAGCGGCTGATATTCTGAGGGACCGGAAAGTTGCTCCCGGGGTTGTCCTGAAAATAGTACCATCAACCGATGCAATATGGAGAAAGTGTCTTGAAACCGGATTGATAGATGTCTTTAAGAAAGCAGGAGCACTTGTTTCGAATGCCGGATGTGCAGGATGTGCGGCTGGACAGGTTGGACAGAACGGACCCGGAGAGGTGACTGTAAGCACCGGCAACAGGAATTTTCCTGGAAAACAGGGAAAGGGAAACGTGTATCTGGCATCCCCTGAGATAGTTGCCGCATCCGCTGTTGCAGGATTCATAACAACTCCACTGAGGATTCCCTCCAAACCCGCTGAGTTTCCTCCTCCTTCAGCTAAATTAGCCGGTACGGAGGCAGGAAAACAACGAAAGCCCTTGCACGACAAGCCTGAGGTGATTGAAGGCAGGGCCAGGGTTGTAAGAAAAGACAACATCGACACTGATATGATTTTTCATAACCGATATTTGTCGATAACCGATATAGGTGAAATGGGGCAGTACACTTTTGATAATCTGTCAGGATTTGAGGATTTTGCAGGAAAGACACGGCAGGGCGATATCGTTATAACAGGAAAAAATTTCGGATCGGGAAGTTCCCGCCAGCAGGCTGTGGATTGCTTCATATCGCTTGGCGTCAGCGCGGTTATTGCAGAATCGTTCGGCGCCATTTATGAGAGGAATGCAATAAATGCAGCATTCCCGGTTGTAAGCTGCACTGACCTTGGCAGTCTTGAGGTGTCAGACGGAGATATTCTGAGGATAGACCTTCTGAAGGGTGAGATCATCAATATCACAAACGGTCATGCACTTAAGTCCTTACCGTTTTCCATGGTGCAATTTGAGATATACAGAAAAGGCGGAATCTTTCAACTATGAAGATATGAAGACAATGACATTTGCTGAAAAAATCCTTGGCGCTCCGACCGGAGCAATAGTCTTTGCCCGTCCTGATATCATTCTTACCCACGATAACACAGCCAGTATCTTCAAGACCTTCCAGAAGATGGGTGGAGTAAGAGTGTCTGATCCCAGGCAGATGCTTATCGTACTCGACCATAATGCGCCTCCTGCCGATTCGAAGCTTGCAAATCAGTACCAGGAAATCAGGGACATTGCAGCCAGCCAGGGAATAAAGCGGTTTCACGATGCCGGCAGGGGTATATGTCATCAGATCATGTCATATTATGCTCGTCCCGGGATGCTGATAGTCGGCAGTGACAGCCACACTTCAACTGCCGGTGCATTCAATGCATTTGCGGCAGGCATCGACCGGACTGAATCGGCCGGTATCTGGAAAAAAGGCGAGACTTGGTTCCGTGTGCCTGAATCAATCAAAATATCGCTCAGGGGAAACCTCCGTCAGGGTGTTTACGCCAAGGATCTAGCCCTGTGGATAATTGGAATGATCGGGGCTGACGGGGCTAATTATATGTCGGTTGAATATCATGGAGAAGGGGTTAAGAGTCTATCGGTATCTGACAGGATGACCCTTGCCAACCTTGCCAGCGAAATGGGTGCAAAGAATGCTGTATTCCCTGCCGATTCAGTCCTTATGGAATTCCTGGGTCCGGATGCAGATAATATAACGGGTATATGGGCTGATGAGGGCGCTCATTATTTTAAGCAGATCGATCTGAACCTCGATGATGTCGTCCCTGTTGTCTCGGCGCCCCATAACGTGGATAATGTGAAGTCGGTGTCTGAAGTGGCCGGGACACCGGTTTCCGAGGGTCTGATAGGTACATGTACAAACGGAAGGATAGAGGACCTCCGGATAGCGGCTGAAATATTGAAGGGCAGGAAGATCAAGGAAGGTTTTCAGCTTAATGTGATACCGGCCTCGGATAAGATATTTCTTCAGGCTATAAATGAAGGCATTGCCGCGGTATTTGTTGAATCGGGCGCCAGTATACTTCCCCCGTCATGCGGTCCGTGCCTGGGCACTGGACTTGGCATCCCGGCAAGCGGCCATAATGTGATTTCAACTGCAAACAGGAATTTTACCGGCAGGATGGGCAACAAGGAAGCGTCAATTTATCTTGCATCCCCGGCCACCGTTGCACTGTCGGCAATAACGGGCATAATTACGGATCCACGCAGCGACCCTGACGAAAAACGCTTTCCATTCAGTGCGGAACAGAGCCGCACCTCATCCATTGGCATGAATGAAAACCGGAAGTCGGGGACAATCTGGAATTACTCAGATGTTGATAATCTCAACACAGACCAGATGTTTCCGGGGAAATACACTTACAGCACACTGAGTTCCGATCCCGCGTCAATAATACCTCATCTGTTTGAGGATTTTGACGCTTCGTTTAAAACGACTGCAAGACAGGGTGATATTATAATTGCCGGGGAGAATTTCGGCTGCGGAAGCTCACGTGAACATCCGTCAGTCGGGCTGGCACACATTGGGATAAAGGCTGTAATCGTAAAGTCGGTCAACAGGATATTTTATCGTTCATCGATAAACCAGGGGCTGTTGCTGCTTGTTCACAGGGAAGCAGTTGAAGCTTACAGGCAGGGTGACATTGTTGAAATAAGTCTTGAAGCCGGTGAAATCATTACAGGCGGAAAGGTATTTCGTTTTGAGCCTCTGCCGGCAAGGCTGCGGGCCATCATCGACATGAAGGGCCTTGTTAACTTCATGAAGCAATCGGATTAATATT
>CAZKTX010000167.1:0-4914 GCA_964555805.1 uncultured Rikenellaceae bacterium | reverse complement strand
CAACTTTAATATAGAGCGGGGCACCGCCCCGATTATGGCAATGCCATGATTGTCGAGCCCCGTCAGGGGCGAAGATTCGTCTGTTTTATTTGTATCAAGCTCCTGAATTCTTGTCCTTCGCCAGTTCAATCCTGTTTACAATACTCATATCGTCCAGATAGTTGGTCAGCTTCTTCTGTGTGCGTAAACCTCCGATCATTGCAAGTACAAGTATCGCTGCAAGAACATACATAACTATCTTTGATGTGCCGGGATTTGCCTTCAGTGTTTCAGTAAGACCGTAATACAACAGGTAAAGTCCAAAAAGATTAACGCAAAGTCCGATTATGGCACCAAGCCAAAGACTTATCCCTGAGGTGAATCCGAGCAGTGCACTGATCGGAAATACAACCATCACGGAGGCCATAACCCTCAGACAGGCTTCAAAATCGGTGTTGCCCTTGCAGATGGCCGAGATAATCAGAATCACTACGGCACCGATAAACAGCCCGGCCATGGCTCCGATAATCGTCCAGACAAGTGCCATACCTCCGATACCGGCACCGAATACTCCGGCCTGACCACCAAGGCCTATAACTCCCCACAAAAACACTATCACACCGGCTACAACACTATAAATAAGAGCCTTTATAACCGGCTCCCCTATCCCGCCCGTTGTCTTGAGCGCTGCAAAATAACTTTTGGGAGTCTTGACAGTCTCCTTTGATTCCCTGATACATTCGTTCAGATCGAAAGATGTTGAATTGCTCATAATTACGAAAGGTTTAAAAGGTTAACGGACTTCAGTTTTCATCTTTTGAAAAGGATCAATGAAAACCATAGTGAAAGTTATGAAATAATTCAGCCTTTTTCATTACTGAATTACTAAAATATGAACTCGGAAATTATTATTGTTTTTCCGGACTTATTCCAGATAGGTGTAGCCATAGAGTCCCGACCGGTAGTTCGACAGGAATTCCTTCCCTTCCTCGAGAGTTATTATACCGGCCTTTACTGATGTGCTAACCCACGTCTCGACGGTTCTGACAAGCTTCTTCGGACTATACTGCACATATTCCAGAACCTCTGCAACAGTTTCACCGTCAATGACCTGATCTATATTCCAACCATTATCATCAACCGACACATGCACAGCATTTGTATCACCGAAAAGATTGTGAAGATCTCCGAGTATCTCCTGATAGGCGCCCACCAGGAAGACTCCGAGATAATAAGGTTCCTTTCCTTTGAGGGTATGCAGGGGCAGATGATAGGGAATATTCTTTGTTGAAATGAAAATATCAATCTTACCGTCCGAATCACAGGTCATATCCTGAATTGTAGCCGATCGGGTGGGTTCCTCATTCAGCCTGTGGATTGGCATTATCGGGAATATCTGATCGATTGCCCAGGAATCGGGAAGTGACTGAAACAGTGAGAAATTACAGAAATATTTATCCGACAGTATCTTTGAAATCTGCCTCAGTTCATCCGGAACATGTTTGGTCACGTTTGCCAGACGGTAAACACGCCTCGCAACCGACCAGAATAATCTTTCGACCTGGGCCCTTGTTTTCAGATCAATCAGCCCCAGGCTGAACCTGTCGAGAGCTTCTTCCCTGATCTGCTGAGCGTCATGCCATGTCTCAAGCATTCTGGGCTGATTCACACCGTCCCACAGTTCAAACAGCTCCTTTACAAGTTCATGGTCCTCTTCACTGATAGCCTCTTCATCATCCCAGGTGGGTTGGTTCGTTGCTTCAAGAACCTCAAAGACCAGTACCGAATGATGGGCTGCAAGAGATCTTCCTGATTCCGTTATCACATTAGGATGAGGAATATTGTTCTTGTTGGCCGCATCAACAAAAGTGCTGACCGAGTCGTTTACATACTCCTGTATTGTATAATTGACACTGCTTTCGCTGTTTGACGATCCTGTTCCATCGTAATCCACTCCAAGGCCGCCTCCTATATCCACGAATTCAACCTCAAATCCCATCTTGCGAAGCTGCACATAAAACTGCGAAGCCTCCCTGAGAGCAACCTTAATGCGGCGTATCTTTGTAACCTGACTGCCTATATGAAAATGGATCAGCTTGACACAATCCCCCATCTTGTTCTTCTCAATTACATCGAGAGCTTCAAGCAATTCGCTCGATGTCAGACCGAACTTGCTTATGTCTCCTCCCGATTCTTCCCATTTACCGCTGCCGACACTGGCAAGCTTGATGCGAATACCAAGATTAGGCCTGACCTTAAGACGTTTAGCTATACTGATTATCAATTTCAGCTCGTTAAGCTTTTCAATAACAAGAAATATCCGCTTTCCCATCTTCTGGGCAAGAAGTGCAAGCTCGATGTAGGCTTCATCCTTGTAACCATTGCAAATTATAAGCGACTCAGGATCCGTGTTGATTGCAATAACAGCATGAAGTTCAGGCTTTGAACCAGCTTCAAGACCAATGTTGAATTTCTTCCCATGACTTACAATCTCCTCCACAACGGGCCGCATCTGGTTGACCTTTATTGGATAGATAATGAAATTCTGAGCCTTGTAGTCATATTCCTCCGCCGCCGATTTAAAGCATTTTGATATTGTAATGATCCGGTCATCCAGAATATCCGGAAATCTGATAAGAAGCGGTGTTGATACATCCGAGAGATTCAGCTCGTCGACAAGTTCCTTTAGGTCAACTGCAGCGCCATCTTTTGTCGGCCTGACTTCAACATTCCCTTTTTCACTGATTGAAAAATAATTGACCCCCCATCCATTTATATTATAGAGCTCAGCAGAATCCTCAATTTTCCATTTTCTCATCTCAATTCAAATTTCCGTTTTTACAGTTTCAGAATTTTTTGCAATGTTATTAAAATAAAGGCAATAAGGGAATATAATGGGGAAAATAATTATAGGTTGTGCGGTTCTGCCGGTTCTGCCGGTTCTGCCAGTCGTGCCAGTCTTGCAGGTGCAGGTCGTGCAGGTGCAGGTCTCTTCTCTGCGTAAATCTGCGGTTTTCATCTGCGTAAATCTGCGAGAATTTCTTCTTATTCGCCTTCACATCGTGCTCATGCCTTAAATCAATTATTAAGCAAATCCTTCCAATAAATATTTAAATTTACGATTGAATAATAAAAACAATCATGGAGTCAGGCAATAAAAACACTTCAGGAAGTATTTTCCTTATCAGTCTTATTTCTATCCTTTCATTGATGCCGCTTAAATCTTCAGGACAGGAATATGCAATCGGGGCGGATCTTTCGTTCCTTAAGAGCTCGGAGGATCGGGGAAATGTATTCAAAGAGAACAATATTCCGAAGCCCGGACTGCAGATTTTCACCGATCATGGTTACAACTGGATACGACTCAGGCTATTCCACTCCCCCACCGATCTCCCCAACAGTCTGGAATACACGATTGCACTTGCAAAAAGCGCTAAAGAGCGTGGGATGAAGTTTCTCCTCGATTACCATTATTCAGATACCTGGGCCGATCCGGGGAAACAATTCCTGCCCAAGGCCTGGACTGGCATGTCGCACGAGGAACTTGTCAGAGCCGTTTATGATTATTCAAGGGAGACTATAATAGCCTTCCGGAAAGCCGGCGTGATGCCCGATATGGTTCAGCCAGGCAACGAAGTTATTAATGGCATGATGTGGCCAGATGGAAAGCTTCCTGAAAACTGGGACAATTTCGCGGAACTGGTACGTGCCGGGATTAACGGAGTTATGGCCGGCTGCGATACAGCTGACCGACCCGCGATAATGATTCATATCGATCAGGGAGGAAACAGGGCCAGAACAAAGTACTTCTTCGACAAATTCAATTCGTACGGAATAGATTACGATTATATCGGACAATCCTATTACCCATGGTGGCATGGCAGCCTGCTTGACCTTCGCGAAAACATGATCTTCATGGCTGATGTATACAGGAAGCCAATCATGCTTGTGGAGGTCGCCTATTGCTCAATCCCGACTGAATACAAAAATAAACCAGCTCCTTTCCCTGAGACTCCGGAAGGTCAGAGGGATTTCCTGGATGCAGTTAATGATATCGTTCTTCAGACCCCTGAAAACCTTGGCAGAGGGATATTCTGGTGGGAACCTGCCACAACATCACGGGGCATTGGTGCCCGCGACTTTTTTGATGAAGAGGGAAATGCTCTGCCTGTGATCACTGTGTTCGACAAATACACAAGGCATTAAGCTTTAGTCTAATTCCTGTTCTTTGTTTTTAAATCGGTCTTTTCGATCACCTTGTAAACCGGATATTGATTAAAACCGCTTCCCCACTGGGGGACCAGGTATTTATCAAAATAATTCCATGTAATAAGGCCGTCGTTCGACTGCGGTTCAAGGAGGTAAGCAGCAAGATTAGCCAGGGGTTGTGAAGTCCTGACAACAATTGTTCCGGCCTTGAAGGGGATCACCTCCTTTACATAATTCCCCCTGATAGTATTTGTATAATGCCCCTGATTTAGTCTCGGCGATCCCTTCAATTCACTGATCTCAAATCTTTCAACCTGAATCTCAGCATCCCCGGCAAGCACTTCAAGCTTTATTCCATGGGAAGCGAGAAGATTTATCACGTCAGGATCGCTTGTTTTTATCAACCAGGCAAATGGAAACTTCACATTCCTTGTACTAAAATAATCGATGTAATAGGGAACTGTAACTGTCTTCTGAACGTCGGTCTTTTCATACCTTTTCCATCCATCTGTCTCCCCGACAAGTTTTGCCTCATAGGTAAGTATTGTTACCTTTTCAGGAGCCGGTCTTACATCATATTCTATTGCAAAAGAATCCGTTACTGCCGGATTCAACCCCCGGGAAACAGTTCTCTCATCTGCTTCCCTGATGATTGTCCTTATCTCATTTCTATTGAACGAAACATAATCGGCAAGTGAACGGATCAGCCAGTAACAACCTTTAACC
>CAZKTX010000166.1:0-4940 GCA_964555805.1 uncultured Rikenellaceae bacterium | reverse complement strand
CCTGTCCTTGCCGAGACTGACGTTCTTGTCATTGGAGGAGGCCCTGCAGGAACAGCGGCGGCTATTGCGGCAAGCAGGGCTGGAGCCGAAACATGGCTTGTTGAAAGGTATAACCATCTCGGCGGCCTATGGACAGGCGGCCTTGTCCTTCCGCTTCTCTCAACCCATGCAGTTGACAGACAGAACCGCAGAAAACAGGTCATATATGGAATAGGAGGAGAAATGGCCCGGCGACTGAAAGACCTGGGAATGTCAATATCCGAGGTGAATCCCGTTGTTGACCCCGAAGCAGCCAAATATGTGCTGGATGAGATGATAAGCGAATCGGGAGTTAAAATGCTGTACCATACATGGGCAACAGGAGCGATAATGGAAGAAAATGTAATCAGAGGGGTGTTTGTTGAAAGCAAATCGGGCAGGATGGCGATAATCGCAAAAATAGTGGTTGACTGTACCGGCGACGGGGATATCTATCATTTTGCAGGTGAGAAATACGAAATGATGAACTACCATATAGGTCTTGTTCACAGGCTCGGGAATATCGACAGGATAAAAGACCCTTCAGCGCTTCCTGCCGGCCTTGATCTGGGCAGCCCTACACCGGTAAAAAGCGTTAATTGGGTCAACATGCAGGGGCGTCGCGATCAGAACGGGGTGGACGTTCTGAACCTGTCAAAACTCCAGATGGATTACCGTAAGGAAATATGGGAGAAGACTCAGAGAATACGTTCTATCCCTGGATTTGAGGAGGTTTTCCTGGTTGACACGGCTTCACAGATGGGAGTGAGGATGTCGCGTATTCTCGACGGTGAATACAGGCTGACACTTGAAGATACAATGACATTCAAGGCTTTCCCCGATGTGATAGGCATAAGCGGTGCCTGGACAACGATGATGTACAGGGGCAGGGCTGTAAAACCTGCGGAGAGGCCTTATTGGCAGATACCTTACCGGTCGTTGCTTCCCCGGAGTACCGAAAACCTTATTGTTGCGGGCCGTTGCTTCTGCTTCGAAAAAGACCTTGTTGAAGATACCCGCATTATAGGTACCTGCCTGGTAACCGGTCACGGAGCAGGTGCCGCAGCTGCAATCGCTTCAAAAAAAGGAATAAGTGCCCGGGAAGTAAATGCGAAAGAGCTGAAAAATCTTCTTACTGAACAAGGCGCATGGCTCGGATAAGAACCATAACCGGTCCGTCTGGTATACGTTTGATATCAACCATACTTGCCGTATTGCTTGCCCTTCCTGTGTCGTGGGGCATATTCACGGGTTTCTATCTGTGGTTCAGTCCTTTTATCATGCTTAATTCGGTGCTGACAATTAAAAGCTTTGTTGTTCTCAATTCTGTCGCCTCAGCGGTTTTAGTCACAGCCTTTATTAAAAAACGTTTTTTCTGTGTTTATCTCTGCCCTGTCGGTTACTCTTGCGATACTGTTTCCCGGATATCTCCTTTCAAATCATCCAATCTTAAGAAATTTCCGGATATCAGCCGGTGGATAGCACTGGCTTCAATTGCATCTGCTGCCGCAGGCCTGCCTCTTTTTATCCTTGTTGATCCCCTCGCCATTTTTCATGGATTCTTCACATCACTGATTGGAAATATTAAACTTACAGGCATCCTTGCCATGGCGGGATTTCCACTTCTTCTTGCTGTGAATTATTTTTCTCCAAATCTGTGGTGCGGAAGACTATGCCCCCTTGGAGGTCTTCAAAACGCTGCCTGGGATTTGATAAGTCATGTCCGATCGGTATTCAGTAGTGATCAGGAATCAGACCAGGGTTTTTCGCCAGGCAGGCGATATTTAATATCTGTAGGTGCCGGTGTAACTGCCGGATTGATTCTGCCAAAACAAATTAATCCTGGTGACAAACCATTCATCAGGCCTCCCGGTTCAGTGCCTGAACATATTTTCAACACGCTCTGTATCCGGTGCGGCAACTGCATCAAATCGTGCCCGACAAAAATTCTTCATCATCATGTCGATACTTCCCGGCTTATTTCTTTCATGACACCTGAGGTGAGGTTCATAAGCGGCTATTGCCTCGAGGATTGCAGCCTTTGCAGCAAGGTATGTCCTTCAGGAAGCATATCCCTTTTCAGCCCTGAAGACAAGAAGAAGATAATTATGGGAAAGGCTGAGATAGAATTTGACAAATGCTGGTTGTCAAACAACCGTGAATGCAACAGGTGCGAGGTTTCGTGCAGGTATGATGCGCTTGCCATCGGTCCGGGAGTAGAAGGCAGAGAGGCCCTGCCGCAAATCAACCCGATATTGTGTACAGGATGTGGTGCCTGCGCGGTAATTTGTCCCCCGGGAGCAATAAAACTGATTTCAATAAGATGATAATAATGTTTCATAACGTGTATTACAGAAGATGATACGGAATAGAATCATCCGGAAGAAATGCGATTATGCATGGCAAGGCGCTCCTGAAAAAGTACCCGGGGATATAGTTGTATTTTGACATATCCTCTGTATGCCGGGCTTGCCATCAACCTGAACTAAATTTATTAAAACACCTGGATAATGAAAAGACTTGCAATCACACCGTTTTTGGTTTATATTTTCTTAATTACCAGCGCACAGACCCATCCTTTTCAGGACAGGAAGCGTTCAGAAGATGAAAGGATCAGAAATCTGATCTCGCTGATGACACCCGATGAAAAGCTTCAGTGCCTGTCGACCAGGATCTCGGTTCCCCGGCTTGGAGTTAAGGGCACCAGGACGATAGAGGGCCTTCACGGACTAGCCTACAGCGGACCGGCCAACTGGGCCGTGAAGGGTCCGAAGGCTTCCCCGACAACAACATTTCCACAGGCAATCGGTCTTGCCCAGATGTGGGATCCTGAAATGATGAAAAAGATAGCAGACTGGCAGGCTACGGAAGCACGATATCTTGCCCAGAACACGAAATTCGACGTCTCGGGACTGGTTGTATTTGCTCCGAATGCCGATATTGGAAGGGATATACGGTGGGGCAGGACAGAAGAGTGTTTTGGCGAGGATCCCTTTTTGAACGCCGCTATGGTGACATCGTTTGTCAGGGGACTACAGGGAGATCACCCTGTTTACTGGAAAACAGCTTCACTTATGAAACATTTTCTGGCAAACAGCAACGAGAACAACAGGACATATAACAGCAGCGATTTTGACGACCGCCTGTTCAGGGAGTATTATTCATACGCTTTCTGGAAGGGAGTCACCGAAGGTGGTTCACAGTGCTATATGGCTGCATACAACAAATATAACGGCATCCCATGCACGGTTCATCCGGTTATTCGGAATGTTACCATGAACGACTGGGGGCTCAGGGGGATAGTCTGCACCGACGGAGGCGCTTTCGGACAGCTTGTGTCAACACATGCTTTTTATTCTTCACCCGACACTGCCGCTGCTGAATGCATTAAGGCCGGGATAACCGTGTTTCTCGACAATTATCTGGCTGCAATAAAGGGTGCGCTTTCAAAGAACCTTGTCACAGAAAAGGAAATTGATGAGGCAATCTATGGTAACCTCAGGGTGATGCTGAAACTGGGGATGCTCGACAATTCACCGGACAATCCCTATGCAGGCATTGGAATAAGCGATACTATTTCTCCCTGGACAAAAAAAGAGGCTGCTGATCTTGTAAGAGAAGCAACAGTAAAATCAGTAGTGCTTCTGAAGAACAGCGCTAATCTGCTTCCCCTTCAGAAGGATAAAATAAAATCAATAGCTGTTATCGGGCCTTCATCCAATAAGGTAATATCCGACTGGTACTCAGGCACCCCGCCTTACCGGGTGAATATCCGTGACGGCATCAGGGCCGTTCTTGGAAATGATGTGACTTTCAGGTTTGCAATGAGCAACAAGGCCGACTCCGCCGTTATTGCTGCAAAGGAAAGTGATATTGCAATAGTGTGCGTGGGAAACCATCCCCTGAGTTACGGACTTGACTGGGGTCAGAACCAGGTTCCGAGCGATGGACGTGAAGATGTCGACCGACAGGCTATTAGCCTGGAACAGGAAGATCTTGTAAAGCTGGTAATGAAGGCAAATCCCAATACTGTTCTTATCATTGTTTCGAGCTTTCCATATGCGATCGGATGGTCTAAGGAATATGTTCCGGCTATTCTTCATATAAGTCAATCGAGCCAGGAACTGGGTAATGCCGTGGCTGATGTTGTATTTGGTAAGGTAAGTCCGGCAGGAAGGCTTGTACAGACCTGGACATCGTCAATAGACAATCTGCCTCCCATACTCGATTACAATATCAGAAACGGCAGGACCTACATGTACGAAAAGCATGTACCGCTTTTCCCGTTTGGCCATGGGCTAACCTATACAACATTTAAATATTCAGGACTGAAAACCGACAGTAAAACAATTACAATTGACGGAGATGTCAATGTCAGTTTTACCCTGCAGAATACAGGCACTTCCGACAGCGATGAAGTAACGCAGTTATATGTAGGTTTCCCCGGTTCAGCTGTTGAACGTCCGGCAAAGGCTCTGAAAGGATTTGCAAGGGTTAGCCTGAAGAAGGGCGAATCGCGTATTGTTACAATACCTTTGAAAGGATCAGACCTTGCTTACTGGAGTACGGATAAAGGTGAATGGACCCTTGAACCAGGTAAGATAAACATAATGGTAGGTTCCTCTTCTGCAGACATCAGACTCAAAGGCAAGCTGTTATCAGAATAGTATTAAATAGATATCAATATTATATATTAATGTATCAAAATGATATCTTTTGCCTGTAAGCCGGTACTGTTCTGACTTCCCGCAGGAAATCAGGTATCAAAGGCAACTATAGTTTACTGGTTCCAGGGGTTCTCCTTTCGCACGAAAGCCGTGCAATATCCGTGAGCACAGATTCTAAAGACGGTTATTAATCTCGATATTAATTTAATATATTAATAAAAACTATTATTTTTGTGCACAAAATTTTTAGAAAGG
>CAZKTX010000165.1:0-4973 GCA_964555805.1 uncultured Rikenellaceae bacterium | reverse complement strand
GATCCGCCCTATGATTCCGACAGATTCCTTGCAGGAACTTTTCTTGTAGGAGGAGGCGTCAGACAGCAGATGGGTGAACGGTCGTCGCTGAATATGACATTCCTGTGGACTTTGGACAGCGATGCCTACGGAATTTACGGAAACCCCGAGATCCGGATATCGTTTATGTTCTGAGACTGTCAGATATTCAGCTTTTCTCCCTCTGACTTTGCTATGATCGCTGCGCCGCAGGTGTCACCGTACACATTGAGTGTTGTCCGGAACATATCCAGGATACGGTCGACTGCAAGAAGCAAACCGATACCTTCAAGAGGCAGCCCGACAGCCTTGAGCACCACTGCCATCATAACAAGTCCGGCCATTGGGATCCCTGCTGAACCAATAGCGGCAAGAAGAGATGTGAATACAACAATCATCTGCTGACCGAAACTGAGTTCAATCCCGTATGCCTGGGCTATGAAAATAACTGCAACACATTCGTAAAGGGCGGTACCGTTCATGTTTATTGTTGCCCCGAGAGGAAGAGTGAAGCTGGCAATCTTGTTTGAAACCCCGTCATTGTTTTCAACAGCTTCCATAGTCAGCGGAAGGGTTGCGTTGGATGAGGATGTTGAAAATGCCGTAAGTATCGGCGTGGCCATATTGCGTAGGTGCTTCATAGGATTCACTTTTCCCAGGATTTTCATTGCGAGTGAAAGAGTAATGAGGAAATGGAAGAATATTCCTGCAAGTACAGTAACCATATAGAGTCCCAGTCTGCTTATAATTTCATCTATTCCGTTCCCGTTTATAACCTGCTGTGCAATTACTTTGGCTGTAATGCTGAAAATACCAAGGGGGGCAAACCTGATTACGAACATCGTGATCCTCATTATCACCTCCAGAATTCCGTTTAAAACATCTGATATGAGTTTCTGGGGCTTTTCGCTTATCCTTGTAAGAAAGAACCCGAACAAAATGGAGAAGAAAATGATTGAAAGCATCTGGCCCTGGGCAAGTGCTTCAATAATGTTTGTGGGGATGATTTTGATCAGTGTCTGGCCAAAGCTGTCGGATGCGGCTGCTATTCCCCCGACAGGCTCTATAAAACCAAGATCGGCTCCAACACCAGGCTTAAAGAGATTTACAAGAATCAGTCCGGTACAGATCGCGGCAAGTGATGAAAGCATGTAATAGCCCATTGTCTTTATTCCAAGCCTGCCCAGATTACCGCTGCTTCCTACACTGGCAACTCCCGTTGTTATTGAACAGAATATGAGCGGGACAATTATCATATTCAGCGCCCGCAGGAAAAGTTCTCCAATCCAGTTAGTGTATTTAGTTAAGTCTGAAAAGTAATAGCCGAATAAACCGCCTGCAAGAAGCATTATCAAAATCTGAAAATGGAGCGGCAGGGACAGGCGAAATCTCGAATTGGCCATTAGTTGATGATTTAAGGTCTAAAGAAAAAAAAACTTTGCGATAAATCAATATCCGGGGACTTGTATTTTGGATTTTCTTAACTCTTCCACAATCGGATATTTGAAATCTTCCGGGCAGATGGAAGAGAATATACAGTTTCTGATCGGATTTGATTTAAAGGATTTCACATAGTCATCATTATCTGACTGCAATCAAGTAGAATAATGTGAAATTACATATGTAAACGGTGCAGAATCCCGATATATTTACTTTGGTAACGGAACCTCATCAATTAATTATAATACAAATGTAAGAATAAGTTAATTCTGAACTGAATAAATCATAAAACACTATAAATCAGTATATATATGAGATTGAACAAATGCATTGATACGGATAGCTGAGCCGTATAACAGCACAATAGTTTAGATTTTACGGTAAAACATGCTTAAAATACTAATTACCATAGATATAAACACCTAAACTATAGTGCTTGTATAATAGCTTAAAGAAATATTTGGGCGAACAGAAGCATTTGGAAGGGGCAGAGTTCCAGAGCTCGGATTAGTTAATTACAAATGTAATTTGAATTAAGTTATGGATGTAATCCTGTAATTAATTACATTTGTAATACAGAATATACAGATATGAAAGACAGGATACTGGAGTTCTTAAGACGAGAGAACAAAACATCGGCGCAATTGGCTGAGGATATTCGTGTTCAGCCATCCGGAATATCACATATATTATCGGGAAGAAATAAACCAAGCCTGGATTTTATACTTAAAATGCTTGAGAAATATCCCTTTCTGTCGACCGAATGGTTGTTGTTTGGTAAAGGTTCAATGTACAGGGAGCCAATTATGGGCGATCTTTTCGCAGGCATGGATCTGGATCAGAAACCTGCTATACGAGAAATAGCCCCGGAAAGCCGGAAACTGCCTGAATCCGCTTCCCCTGCAGCTGAATATCCGGGTGATGAATCAACTGATACAGGACCTGTATCTGAGCACAAAGCCGCCAGGATAGTCTGGTTTTACAATGATAACACCTTTGATGAATTTTTCCCGGTGAAACATTAGCCTTATCTTTTAAGGAACCACGGCTTTGGTTATCTTTGCTGAAAAGACCCTGCTGATGGCAAAGAGAGTTGAATATTTCACTGTAAGGGAAAACCTCAGCCTGAATAATGGCTTGTTCATTCTTGAAATTTCAGGCAATCAGAAACTGCCGGAGCTTAAACCTGGCCAGTTTGTGCAGGTAAAAGTTGAAGGAAGCGCTGAGACCTTCCTTCGCCGCCCGATTTCTATTCATGATGTTGATTACGGAAGCAACTCAATCAAGATGCTTGTCCAGGTTGCCGGGAACGGAACACTTAGTCTTTCAGGGCTCAAAAAGGGTGAGAATCTGAATATTGTTTACCCTCTGGGGAATTCGTTCACAATCCCGGATAAGGATAAAAGCATCCTTCTCGCCGGCGGCGGATGCGGGGTTGCGCCACTTCTCTTCCTTGGAAAGTATATGAAATCGCTGGGACTGAAACCTGAGATTCTACTCGGATTCAGGGACTCGGACCGGGTAATCGAGTATGAGGAATATGAAAGTATTGGTCCCGTTTACCTTACAACCGAGGATGGTTCCAGGGGAGAAAAGGGTTATCTGACTGATCATTCCATTCTGAAGCAGCATCGTTTTGATAAAATGTTCTGTTGTGGTCCGGAACCCATGATGAAGGCTGTTGCAGGATATTGCAGACAGAATGACATCGATTGCGAGGTTTCTCTTGAACATCTTATGGCATGCGGTTTTGGTGTATGCCTCTGCTGTGTTGTCGACACGGTGAAAGGAAATCTTTGCACCTGTACGGAAGGACCTGTTTTTAACACAAAGGATTTGAAATGGTAAAACTGGATGTTGCAATAGGCGCTCTTAAGCTTAAAAATCCCGTTATGAGTGCATCAGGCACATTCGGGTATGGATCCGAATTTGATGACTTCATTGACGTTTCCCGTCTGGGCGGAATAATCCTGAAAGGAACAACGCTCGAACCCCGGGAGGGCAATCCTTATCCGAGAATGGCAGAAACACCCTCCGGAATGCTTAATGCAGTTGGCCTTCAGAACAAGGGAATCGATTATTTTGAAAGTAATATCTACCCTGTGGTTTCCAAATACAATACAAATGTTATTGTAAATGTAAATGGCGGCAGTATTGATGACTATATAGCTCTGGCTGAAAGGATTGACAAGCTGGATAAGATTCCTGCAATTGAATTGAATATTTCCTGTCCCAATGTAAAAAAAGGGGGAATGATATTTGGAACCAATCCCACATCGGCAAGGGAGGTAATAAAAGCAGTAAGGGCGGTATACTCAAGAGTCCTGATCGTAAAGCTTTCACCGAATGTTACTAGCATTGTCGATTTTGCACGGATTTCAGAGGAGGAGGGTGCCGATGCAATTTCATTGATAAATACACTCCTTGGCATGACAATCGACATTAAAACAATGAAGCCTTCTCTTTCGACTGTAACAGGAGGCCTTTCCGGACCGGCGGTCCGACCCGTAGCGCTGAGAATGGTATGGCAAACTGCAAATGCGGTTAAAATTCCTGTAATCGGCATCGGTGGAATAATGTGTGCTGATGATGCCCTTCAGTTTCTACTGGCGGGAGCCTCTGCAATTCAGGTGGGAACGGCTTCCTTCATCAACCCGGAGTCCTCTGTAAGGATACTCGATGGCATTCAGAAATTTTTGGAAGACAAGGGATTCGGAGATGTAAATGAAATAACAGGGTGGATCAACAGATAGACCTAAGACTCTGATCTTTATCATTTCTGATCCTGATTTCCTGAAAACTGCTCATTTTTCAACCAAAAGAATCTAAATTCCTTGCGGGGATTTTACTTAATATCTTTAAATTTGTAACAAATAAAATAGAATACTCCTGTTTCTTTAACCTAAATCTTCAATAATGACTGAAAATGTTCAAATCGATAATCTGGATAAGAAGATTCTGGATATCATTACAAAAAATGCCAGGGTTCCTTATCTCGAAGTTGCAAGGGAGTGCAATGTTTCGGGCGCTGCCATTCACCAGCGTGTCCAGAGGCTCATTAAAACCGGCGTTATAAAGGGCTCTGAATTCAAGGTTGATCCTGCACTTGTAGGATTCAAGACCTGTGCATACATAGGTGTATTTCTTGACCACCCGGGTCATTATCGTGATATAATAGAAGAATTCAAGGAGATTCCGGAAATTATTGAATGTCATTACACTACGGGCAATTATTCACTTTTCATCAAGGTTTATACCCGCGACAACGAACATCTTCGCAATATTCTTACCGACAAAATTCAGAATATCGCGGGGATTGTCAGAACTGAAACTCTTATTTCACTTGAGGAATCGATCAACCGTCAGATTCCGGTTCTCTCAAGATAGACTTCAGATAGCCGGGAAAAATTCCGGTCAGGATTCAATCAGTAAACAAAAAACCCGGATGCTTTCCGGGTTTTTTGTGATCTAGCTGGGGCTCGAACCCAGGACCCCATCCTTAAAAGGGATGTGCT
>CAZKTX010000164.1:0-5058 GCA_964555805.1 uncultured Rikenellaceae bacterium | reverse complement strand
GGATGGCGGAATTGGTAGACGCGCTGGTCTCAAACACCAGTGGCAGCAATGTCGTGGGGGTTCAATTCCCCCTCCGGGTACTGCGCCCTCCGAAGCCTTGGCGAAGGAGGGCACAACACTCATACTCACACTGATTTATTCTTTTCCTCCTATTCCGATTTCGCAAGCAGTTCCTGTCCCACCAGGCGGAATTTGCCCGCTTCTTCGGGGGTGATTACATAGATCGGAGTTCCTGCATTAAGGCCTTCCTTGATAATTATATGTTTTTCGTTCATTTCGCCCAGAACGACAATCTGTTTTGTCTTGTTCTTCTTATATACATACGGAATACCATCGGCATCGGCATGAACGCATTCGGTCGGTATACTTATGACATCTTCAAAATTTTCGATTATAATTTTGTTGTATGTAGTCATTGCGGGTCTCAGATCGGGATGATTCCCGTCGACTTTGATAAGTACCTCGAACATCTTTGATTCGGAGTTACCCAGCTGTTCCCCGATGTTGGCGACATTAGTCACTGAACCTGTCCATGATTTGCCGGGAATTGCATCGATTGTAATGATTACTTTTTGTCCGGGCATGACTTTGTTGACTTCAATTTCACTGACATAGGTTTTTGAGATCATCGAAGACAGGTCGGGGAGAGTTGCTATTACCCTGTCAAACGGATTTACCTGCGAGCCAACTTTCCTTTTTGATCCGTTGAACTCTTCCTTGTAGATCACCATCCCAGCGGAAGGTGCCTTAATTGTAAACTGTGCAAGGAAGCTCTGAAGGCTGTTAACAAGTTCCTGTCCTTCGTCGCGAAGTCTTTTTTTGTCCCTTATGTTTGTCAGGGCTTTGGCTTTCTGGAGTTCATAGTTCTTTTTTCTTTGTTCGAGCGCCCTGATTTGCTTGTTTAGATTTATCTCAGCCTGCCGGATTGTGGCAGGAGGTTCATATTTAGACATCTGGAGGGTTATGTCGGCCTCTTCAACTGCAATTGTCTGGTTTCTGATTGCATCTCTGAGGTTTGTAAGCATAACAGTTGTGTCAAGAATTGCCATTTCGAGGTTCGACTGAAGAGTGTTCAGGTTTTCCACGGCAGTTTTCAGTGTGTTGTCATAATCAGTTCTGTCGAGCTGGGCAATATAATCACCCTCTTTCACTTCAGTTCCTTCCGCTACTATATCCTGTATTTTAAAGCTTGAAATGCGCATTCCTCCATGGCCTCCTCCTCCACGCTGTCCTCCCTGCTGTGATGCCTGCATAATATCCGGCCCCTTGATATCGACCGAACTTTCAGCTTCAAGTTCTCCGGCATTTGAAACGGAAATTTCAAAAGGGCCCTTTACAGCCAATGCATAATTGGCAGCGGCTTCTTTCCCCTTCCCAAGCCTGCTGAAGATGATCATTAAGATAATGATCACTACTGCCACAATACCGGTTGTGATAATCGTTCTTCTCATATGGAAAATATTTTGATATTAAAGGTCACAATAACCCGATGTTCCTGATTTCTTGGTTTCATTCAGCTATTAGACAAACAAGACACAGGTTTTATTTCGCCGGATGTAAAAAATTAGTGAGGCGGAAGAAATTTGCCGGTCCTGTCTTATCCTAACAAAGCATGAGGAAAGCTGCCGGCCTCTGGCTCTGAAATAGTTATAAAAGATTAAACCGTCATTACTTCCTTTTCCTTGACGGCCATTACCTTTTCGATTTTTGCCGTGAAGTCTCTTACCAATTCCTGAACTTCTTCAGCAGCATTTTCTTCGGTATCTTCAGGCAGGCCTTCCTTAAGCATTCTTTTGAGTTCATCGAGCCCCCATTTACGGGCAGTGCGGATGCTTATCTTAGCAACCTCACCCTCGTTCTTCACCTGTTTTACAAGCTGGTGCCTTCGTTCCTCTGTAAGAGGCGGAATGTTAATTCTTATCACCTCACCGTTATTCACGGGAGTCAGTCCGATGTTGGCGGCTAAAATTGCTTTTTCTATCACGCCGAGCATGTTTTTCTCCCATGGCTGGATAAGAATTGTTTTGGCATCGGGAGTGTTGATATTTGAAACCTGGGGAAGGGGTGAGTTTACGCCGTAGTAATCAACAGTGATGCCATCGAGGAGAACAGGAGTTGCTCTTCCGGCACGGAGATGTGCAAGTTCATACTCAAGATGTTCAAGAGCCTTTTGCATGCGGTCGGTGGTTTCTTCGAGAATCAGTTCAACTTCTTCGTTCATAGTTCAGCTTGTTGTTTTTATTTGCCGGTTTTTCAAGGGAGCAAATCCGAATCAAAAATAATAAAAATTACACGATTGGAACAACTCTGTCAGTTGGATACAAGTGTTCCTGCAGGTGTTCCTGTAACAACTTTTAACAGGGTTCCTTTTTTGTTCATGTCGAACACGATTACAGGCATGTTATTTTCGCGGCACAAAGTAAATGCCGTTGAATCCATTACTTTAAGCCGGCGTTCGATAGCTTCTGCGAAAGTGAGGGTGTCAAATTTCTTTGCATCAGGATTTTTTTCAGGATCGTCCGTATATACTCCGTCGACCCTGGTGCCTTTAAGCAGTATTTCAGCGTTGGTCTCCACAGCCCTGAGGGCTGCCGCCGTGTCGGTCGTGAAGAAGGGATTGCCTGTTCCTCCAGATAGAAGACAGATGGTTCCTTGTGAAAGTTCATCCGTCACCCTGTCCCTTGAATAAAGTTCACCCACTGGTTCCATTCTGATAGCTGTGAATACTTTTGCCCTGCCTCCCGATTTGCGGATCGCGCTACCGAGTGCAAGACTGTTGATTACAGTTGCAAGCATACCCATCTGGTCGCCTATTACGCGGTCGACACCCGATTCAGTTCCGCTTAGTCCCCTGAAAATATTTCCTCCGCCGATAACTATGGCAACCTCGCATCCCAGGCCGGCTATTTCAGTTACCTGCATTGCGTATTCTTCAAGAACCCTGCTGTTTATTCCCTGACCTTCTTCGCCTGCAAGCGATTCGCCGCTGAGTTTAAGTAAGATTCTCTTGTACTTCATTTCGAAAATGATTTGTGATAGTAACCTGCGGCCGGTAACTTAACATCCGGCCGGAGACGAATATAGCAAAAAAAATGGCGCCAGTTGGCGCCACTCTGATATTGAAATATGAACTTACATTTACTGATTGAGGTTATAGCGTTTGAAAGCAGTAACTTTCAGCTGCTTATCAACTGACTCGAGATACTGTCTGATTGTCATTTTGTTGTCTTTGATGTATTCCTGGTTGAGAAGAGTGCTTTCCTTGTAGAATTTTGCAACTTTTCCCTGTGCTATCCTGTCAAGCATCTCTTCCGGTTTCCCTTCCCGTTTAGCCTGTTCCCTGCCTATTTCAAGCTCCTGTTCAATTACTTTTGCCGGAACATCATCCTTGTCGATAGCAACCGGGTTCATAGCAGCGATCTGCATCACAACATCCTTGTATGCCTGTGCATCGAGGCCTGCCTTTGTGAATCCGGCAAGGGATGCGAGTTTGTTACCGGGGTGGATATAAGCCTGTACGTATGCAGCTTCGATCTTTTCAAAATAAGCAAGTTCGAGTTTCTCACCTATAATTCCCATGTATTCAGTCACTTTGCCGCCAGCTGTGGAGTTTTCGAGAGGCAGCGCTTTAAGGGCCTCGAGGTCAGCAGGTTTTTTTGCTATTGCGAGGTCGAGAATTTTGCCTGCCAGCGCTATGAAATCTTCGTTTTTGGCAACAAAGTCGGTTTCGCTGTTCAGAACTATCAGGGCGCCCATAGTTGAATCGGTGCTTGTTTTTGCAAGTACTACACCCTCGGTTGCATCCCTGTCGGCTCTTTTGCTTGCAACAGCCTGTCCTTTTTTCCTGATTATTTCAACAGCCTTTTCAAAATCACCGTTTGATTCTTCAAGAGCTTTTTTGCAGTCCATCATGCCGGCCAGGGTCATTCTCCTCAGCCTTGCAACATCTGCAGAACTAATATTAGCCATTGTATTGTTTCCTTTTAAATGTTAAAACTGAACCATTATTCCGCACTCTCCTCAGCTTCGGCTACGATTTCGTCATCCTCTTCGGTCAATTCATCCTCGTCAGCCTCTGATTCTTCGTCCTCTTCAGCAACAAGAGCTTCGATAACTGATTCGGGAAGGTCTTTGGTTGCAAGTTCTTTTCTCATGAACTTCTTGTCTTTCTGTGCCGGTTCCTTGTCTTTTTCAAGTTTCCTTTCATTGAGACCCTCATCGATTGCATCGCAGAGCAGTCCTATAATGAGTGAAATTGATTTTGAAGCGTCGTCATTTGCGGGAATCGGGAATTCAATATCTGAAGGGTCTGAATTTGTGTCAACAATTGCAAAAACAGGGATGCCAAGTCTTTTTGCCTCTCTTACTGCTATGCGTTCCTTGCAGACGTCAACGATGAAGAGCGCTGATGGAAGGCGTGTAAGATCAACTATGCTTCCAAGGTTCTTTTCAAGTTTGTTTCTCTGGCGGGTTACCTGCAGTTTCTCACGTTTTGACAGGTTGGAGAATGTGCCGTCCGTAGCCATCTTGTCGATGTTTCCCATTTTCTTCACAGCCTTGCGGATCGTAGGGAAGTTTGTAAGCATACCGCCCGGCCAGCGTTCGGTAACGTAAGGCATGTTAACCTTTTTGACTTTTTCGGAGACTATTTCCTTAGCCTGTTTCTTTGTAGCAACAAAGAGAATCTTTTTGCCCGATCTGGCAATCTGTTTCATGGCTGAGGCAGCCTCATCGATTTTGACTACAGTCTTCTCAAGGTCGATTATGTGAATACCGTTTCGCTCCATGAAGATATAGGGAGCCATGGCGGGATTCCATTTTCTCTTGAGATGTCCGAAGTGACAACCTGCGTCGAGCAGTTCCTGGAAATTTGTTCTTGGCATTTTCTTGTTTTTAAGTTTACATTCTGATTTATCAATTACAGGGTAGCCCCGGTTCGCGGGAGTCTCTGCAATTTAGATACTAAACCTGCATCTATATTGATTGAAAGGATCAATTCCTAGCGTTTGCTGAACTGGAATCTTCTGCGAGCTTTCGGCTGGCCCGGTTTCTTTCTTT
>CAZKTX010000163.1:0-5086 GCA_964555805.1 uncultured Rikenellaceae bacterium | reverse complement strand
TTATCGTTTTGGGGCAAATTTTTGTTGTTATTTCCAGGAACACGGAAGGATGATTTGATTGTTTTTGGATTTTTATGCTATAAAATCATAAATTTGCAGGGGTTGTTATGCAATCGGTAGCATGATGGTCCTGACTCCTATGGCTTATTTGAAAAACATACCTATATATTATTATAGCAGAATGGAATTATCCTGTGCTGCAATCTGAGCGGATTATTAATAGATTTGTAGATATGCAGTTCATTATTAAATAATTTTACTTAGATGAAAAAAATCCTGGCTATATCATTTCTGCTTGCTTTTACAAGTCTTTCATTTGCTCAGGTGCCTTCAATCCCGCGGCTTGAAAAGCAGGGAGAAGCAATAAAGCTGATTGTAAACGGCAGGCCCTTCCTTGTTCTCGGCGGCGAACTTCATAACTCGAGCACTTCTGGTGCTTCTTATATGAGCCCGGTATGGGAAAAGATGCGCAGGAAAAACCTTAACACCGTAATAGCTCCGGTTTACTGGGAGCTTATGGAGCCGGAAGAAGGGAAGTTTGATTTCACACTTGTCGACTCGATGATATTGGGTGCAAGGAAGCAGGATTTGCGGCTGGTCCTTCTTTGGTTCGCTTCCTGGAAGAACGGATACTCGATGTATGCCCCCGGATGGGTGAAGCTTAACCAGGAGAAGTATCCAAGAGCGGTGAACCGCGATGGCGAATCGTTCCAGATGCTTTCGGCATTCGGAATTGAATCGATGAAAGCTGATGCACGGGCTTTCAGGGCTCTGATGAAGCATATCCGCGAAACGGATGCCGTGCATCAGACCGTAATCACAATGCAGATAGAGAATGAGATGGGCTTGTTCAAAACCGACCGCGATTACTGTGCTGCTGCAAACAAGGCATTCGGCGAACCTGTCCCGGGCGACCTGATGAAGTATCTCACCGCCAACAGGGGAAATATTCAGCCTGAAATAGACAGCGTATGGAAAGCCAACGGTTACAGAAAGACAGGCAGGTGGGAGGAAGTGTTCGGAAAGAGCAGTACTGACATTGCCAGCTGGAAAATGCTTTCATCGCTTACGGAAGAGCTTTTTACTGTATACAACTATGCGAAATATATTGAACTGATCGCATCCGAAGGCAAGAAGGAATATCCCCTGCCAATGTATGTAAATGCATGGATCAAACAGCCAAACGGATCATATCCCGGCAAATACCCGAATGGCGGTCCCGTACCCCATACAATGGATATCTGGAGGGCTGCTGCGCCGTCAGTTGATTTCCTGGCTCCTGATATATACGTTCCCATCGAAACAGCAAAGTACACTGTTGAACAGTACCACCGTCCGGGAAATCCTGTCTTCATTCCTGAATTCAGGCATGGTGACGCAGGTGCTAATTTTGCGTTCTGGGCTTTCGGCCAGCACGATGCAATAGCATTTGCCCCATTCGGGATCGACGACTGGGAGCCTGAGGCTGATGAGATCACAAAAGCATATTCTGTACTGGGGAAGCTGAGCAATCTGATACTTCAGCACCAGGGGAAAAATACAATGGCCGGCATCTATGTGGACACTGTAAGCACGGTCCAGAAGTTAGACCTGGGCGGCTACAAAATTGAAGCCAGACTCGGAGGGGGCTCCTATGCAGAGATTGCCGGCCTTACAGGTGCGTCGCGCCGTCAGGTAAGTGCAGGAGGAATTATAATCAATACCGGACCTGATGAGTTTATAGTGGCGGGCAAAAATTTCCGGCTCACCTTCGATCCCCTTAAACCTGATCCCAAAAAACGGTTCATCGATGTCGAATATATGGATGAAGGAACCTTCAAAGACGGGCTTTGGGTAACAACACGAAGGCTCAACGGCGATGAAGGTACGGGAGGAGGAGACTATGGCTTCGGAACAGGGCGGTCGATGACAACGGGAAGACTCAATTTTCAGCCTCAGCCCGGCGATGCGTTTAGTATAATACGGTTCAAGATGTACAGGTACAGATAAAGGCGTAAAGGCGTAAAGGTGTTAAGACGTGTTAACTCCGTGTTACTCCGTATTTTACTCCGTGCGACTCCGTGCGACTCCGTGGTTATGCAAAAATCAACAAATTAACAAATTAATTTCACAACTATAAACTATAACTCAAATGCGCAATTCTTTAATTTCCCTTCTTATCCTGCTGTCGTACACTGCAGCAGCCCAGGTTACAACACAGAAATACAGTGAACCTGTAACATTCACAACAATGCAGGATCATAAGAACATGATGGACCAGCTTGGCATAACTGAACTGAGGCCTGGTCCCAGCGGGAATGAATCAGCCCCGAACCATGCAAATTACGACGAGTCGACGGCTAACCCTTTTCCTGTTCTCCCGGATATACTGACGCTGAAGAACGGCAGGAAAGTCACCTCGCCGGAGCAATGGTGGAAGCAGAGAAGGCCGGAGATAGTTGAGGACTTTGAACGTGAGATATACGGCAGAATGCCTGCTAAAACCCCTTCTGTGACATGGAAGGTTCAGATTCAGGAGCGGGAGTACGTGGGCATGACGCCAGTAGTTGCAAAACAGCTTATCGGGCATGTTGACAATTCGGATTATCCTCTTATCGATGTGAACATCAAAATGACTCTTGTAACGCCTGCCAATGCTGAAGGACCGGTGCCTGTGCTGATGATGTTTGGTTTTGCCTCGCTTCCTTCACCGGTGCAGCCTGATCCCGACGACCTGACAAGGCTTAATGCAGCGCTGAGGGAACTGCTTGGACGTGATCCTGAAATAAAGGCGATCCTCGATAAATATCCTGCTTATACCCCTATGGTTCGTTCGACGCCCATGTTTGGAGGTTTTGGAGGCCAGGCAACCGAGATCCCGTCTAACCAGCAACTGCTTGCTGCCGGCTGGGGTTATGCAATGATAGATCCGTCGAGTATACAGGCCGACAATGGCGCCGGACTGACACGGGGAATAATAGGTCTGGTTAACAAGGGCCAGCCAAGGAAGCCGGATGACTGGGGTTCCCTTCGCGCATGGGCATGGGGCGCTGCCAGGGGGCTCGACTATCTCGAAACTGATCCTGCAGTGGATTCAAAACGGGTAGGAATTGAAGGAGTATCGCGCTATGGGAAGGCTGCACTTGTGACAATGGCTTTTGAGCCCCGCTTTGCAATGGTGCTCGTCGGCTCTTCAGGAAAAGGAGGAGCAACACTACACCGCAGGGTCTATGGTGAAGCCGTTGAAAGCCTGACAGCTTCCAGTGAATACCACTGGATGGCAGGGAATTATCTCAAATACGGTGCAGAGAAGGGTGCATTCGGCTCCATGAATGCCGGCCATATGCCGGTCGATTCGCACATGCTGATTGCATTATGTGCCCCGAGGCTTGTATTCATCAGCTATGGCATACCCGAAAAAGGGGATGCAAAGTGGCTCGACCAGAAGGGAAGCTATATGGCGACTGTTGCCGCAGGGTCAGTTTACAAGCTGCTGGGAGCCCGCGACCTTGGGGTGTCGAACGATTACACAAAGGAAGTGATGCCTCCTGTTCTTACAGGATTGCTTGATGGTGACCTGGCGTGGCGTCAGCACGACGGCGGACATACAGACACTCCCAACATGACACATTTCGTCAAATGGGCCATAAGCAGGTTTAAATGACCTGTGTGAGAAAACCCGGGAATCCATACATATTTACAAGGAGTCTGGAAAGGAAGAGTTTTTAGCCGGCGATCAGTATTTCCGGAAGGACTTTCAGCAAAAAACTCCTGCGATTTCTTTTTATTTTATTGATTTTCAAAAAAAATCTGTTGGGTACTGGTTTGACCTGGTCTTGACCGGTACCTTCAATTTTCAGAATATCAATAAATTGGCATATCATAAATAAATTTAAAAGTTGTTAAAAAAAGTTAACGTATTTTTTACGCTAAGTTTGGATATTTAAAATATTTGGTTTAGCTTACGGGTAGCAATTGCTTAGCCTTTTAACCTGATTTTTTTTGTCCGACATAGAATTTTAACAACTAACCTAAAACGATCTGCCTATGACTAACGAACACCTTTCTCATCTGAGATGCCTT
Source organism: uncultured Rikenellaceae bacterium (assembly GCA_964555805.1). Lineage (GTDB taxonomy): Bacteria > Bacteroidota > Bacteroidia > Bacteroidales > VadinHA17 > LD21. The sequence continues at coordinate 1,024 of CAZKTX010000163.1, read as the reverse complement.
ACCCGAATTGTTTTGCTTCCACTGCAACCGATTGCAGCTTAAAAAGTAATCAAGTAACTATTTAAAGTTAACTATGAAACCTGCGTGTTTTCGAATTAACATGTGGATTTCATGCGATCTAAAAATCAAAATTATTAACACATGAAAAAAACTAGTCCTTTTTTACTGTCAGGATCTGAGTCCTGCCGTGTGAAACCAGGCAGAATTTTCAAATTCTGGGCTTTTCTGTTTTCCTTGGTTTTTTTCGGTTTATTCCGCTTTGACGCTGTTGCACAGGATTCCTACGCTCCTTCACTTGCAGGATCGTTTGCAATCGACGCTAATTCAGGAGGGCATGATGGTGCCGGCCTGATAAACAGCCAGAGGAAAATAACCGGAACTGTCAAGGATGAATTGGGCGATCCTCTGATCGGCGCCACCGTCCAGGTCGTAGGTACAATTACAGGTACCCTGACCGACGGAGATGGCAAATTTTCTCTTGATATCCCGAATGATAACGCAATGGTGATGGTCTCATTCGTGGGTTATATAACGCAGCAGGTAGCTGTTGCAGGAAAGACGACGATTGATGTTGTTCTGAGCTCGACACTCACGAGTATTGATGAAGTTGTGGTTGTCGGATATGGTACTCAGAAACGTACAACAATGACCGGTTCTGTGAGTGTTGTTAAGGGAGATGAAGTCTCCAAGGTGCCGGTGTCAAACATTACAAATGCAATGGCCGGGAAACTGGCAGGTGTTCTCACCAGGCAGTCAGGCGGACAGCCCGGGGCAGACAACGCCGAGATATTTGTAAGGGGTGTTGCAACAACCGGTTCCGGATCTCCGCTTGTAGTTATTGACGGTATAATCAGAAGCCGTTCGGAGTACAATGCCGGGTTGGGAAGGTATGAACTTGTAAGTAACCTTAACCAGCTTGATCCTTCGACAATTGAATCTGTAACAGTGCTTAAGGATGCGGCAGCCGTTGCTCCCTATGGGATGGCAGCAGCAAACGGTGTTATCCTTATCACAACCAAGAAGG